>CAMWIR010000156.1 GCA_947174365.1 uncultured Ruminococcus sp.
GAGCGCCACCTTGCCAAGGTGGAGGTAGCGAGTTCGAGCCTCGTAATCCGCTCCAATGTTTTCGGTATTTGCCGAAAATACGGCGCTATAGCCAAGTGGTAAGGCGTAGGACTGCAACTCCTTGATCTCCGGTTCAAATCCGGATGGCGCCTCTTAGAAAAATCGGAATTGCCGTGAGCTTGACGGCGGTTCCGATTTTTTTATTATCTATGGAAAGTAGGAAATGAATGTGTTTAAATGGTTAAAGCTTTTCGGAGATCAGTACATAGGGCTTTGGCTTCCCGGCATTGTTTTGTTTGCCTTGCAGGAAGTTCCGTATATGGTCATGCCGCTATTCAAGCTCCAAAGCAATCCGATCATGAATATGCAGGAATCTTCGGTCACATTGGATATTTTTGAAAAGGTGTTGGGGTCTTTATGTATCGCTTTGATAATCTTTACAGTTCGGGAAAATGTTCCCGTATTCGGGGTTGGAAGCGGTATTTGCAAGGTCGGATTCATTTCGGCGATAGTTGTATTGGTGTTGAATTTCTTCGGATGGGGACTGTATTTTGCCGGTCATCAATCGGTAGGTATCATGATGTTTTTTATTGTTATGCTGCCGCCGTTATATTATGTTTGTATCGGTTTATGGCGGGAAAACCAAATATTAGTCGTTTTAGGGATAATATTTGAGATAGTGCATTTTACCCATGTTTACGGAAATTTAAAAATGTAAATGATGATTTTAAATTTGACGGGCTGAGATATTGAATTTATGAGCTTTTTTGCATAATATGACGATGTCGGAGGTATAAAAATGCTTGGTATATATGATTGTTTTGGGTATGACGTGCCTTTTAACGAGCGTTACAAGCTGAAAAAAAAATCGGGATTTGATTGTGTAATGCTTTGGTGGAGCGACAAATTTGGCAGGGGAGAGGGGTATAAAAAGGATGCCGAATATGCGATAGAGGCAGGACTTATCATAGAAAATATTCATGCGCCGGTTCATGAGCAGGATTGCCTTTCCATGGATAATTTGCAAGGAGAAAGTGTTTTTGAAAGCTATATGCAGTGTGTGAGAGACTGCAAAGAGCGTGAAATCCCCACGGTGGTCATACATTTGCCGGGGGATGATTTTCCTATAAATGAACGGGGAATGGGACGAGTTAATGAAATCGCTTATGAAGCCGAAAAATGCGGTGTTAGGGTCGCTTTTGAAAATTTGGGGAATAAAATGAATTTAGAAATGGTTTTGAGAACGGTAAAATCGAAATTTGTGGGATTTTGTTATGACAGCTGCCATCATGCGAATTATGCGCCGGATATTGATTTGCTCGAAAAATACGGCGGCAGGCTGTTTGCGCTGCATTTGCAGGATAACGGGGGTAGGAATAATCAGCATCAGCTGCCATTTGACGGAAATATTGACTGGGAAAATGTCATTAAAAAAATCAATCTGACCGGCTATAGCGGAGCTACCTCACTTGAGCCTATGAATTGGGATTATGAGGACATGAACATTGAAGGATTTTTGCACAGGGCGCATAAGGCTGCTGTAAGGCTGGACGGAATGAGGAATGTATTGAAATGCAGGAAATGAAATGTCTTGGGTATTATTTTGTAAAGCCGCTTCCGAGGCCGTGGTGGTGTACATTGGAGACCGAGAAAATTCTTTCGGTGAGCGAAAACGGTTTGAGCGACAAATTTCCCGATTTAACGAAGTGCTTTTTCACAAATTATCCTAAAAGGGTGCGTTATGAGTATGCTCAAATATTGGGGCTTGATGAAGAAGAATTTGTCGGATTTTCACGGCTTACAGAGGAGTTGTTTTATAAGGGAGAATTAGACAATTACTCGCGGTTTCGGAGCTTGGGGAGTGCAGAGGAAATGCTGCCGTATCTTGAAAATATTGGTCAGAATATCGGAATGTTCAGGCTTGTTGGATTGTTTACCGATGAGGAGATCTTCTGTGGATATAAAAGGGATATCCAAAATGCTGATGAGAGCACGCGTTTTACCGCAAAAAAGCTCGGCTGCGAAATTTTAGGGAACAGTGCTGTCAAAAACGGTGAGCTTGCGTGGGACAGCTATATTATCAATTCGCTGAATGAAGAGCTTGATGATCTGCGGGTGGACAGCGGCACGGGGCTTATAGTAAATGATTTCGTGCAGGTAAAAGAGTTTGCCGAAATGATCCGTAGCATGGGCGAGTCTGTTATATGGAATGCATTTGAGATATACGAATATGAAAAAAACAAGTAAAATCTGCCGCTGCATGGAAATATATCGGTAAAAACTTAAAAAGTTGCTTTTGGGGCTAAAGAAATAAAATTTTCTGCCGATATATATTATAGGACGGAATGCGTATGCGGCGCCGTTCGGTAAAATACGGAAAGGGTGATCTATATGTCAACAGCTATTGCGGATATGGCTATGGGTATGAAGCAGGCAGAGCTGGCTACTTCTTTGGGTATTGCCATGACCAAGAAGTCCATGGACACCATGCAGACCCAGGCTCAGGGTATCATTGAAATGGCTCAGAATCTCCCCAAGGTACAGGGGCAGATCGGTCAGATCCTTGATGTAAGAGCATAAGGTTATTTGCTTTTTGTGGGAAAGCCGCTTTTGTATAAGGGCGGCTTTTTCGTTATTTTTAACGATTTTGCGGCGGGTTTTCACATTGATTTGTAGAAAATTTTGCTGTGAGAAAAAAATTAAGAAAATCTATTGCTTTTTTTATTAATATTTGATATAATTATAATAGATGTATTTGTGCATTATGGAATGCGCTTGTATACAGTAACAGGTTAGGAGTGTACTTATGAAGAATTTAATTGAAGTGAATGAGGAAAGGTGCATAGGCTGCAGCGCTTGTATAAGGGCGTGCCCCTCACCCGAGGCAAATACCGTTAAAATTACGGAGGACGGCAGAATCGTTACTCAGATAAACAGCGACAAGTGCATTGCCTGCGGTGAATGTATCAAAGCCTGCAAGATAAGAGCAAGAGATTATAATGATGATACCGATAAATTCTTTAAGGATCTTAAGGACAGGAAGATCATTGTTATCGCTCATCCGTCCATAAAAACCGCTTTTCCCGGAACATGGCAGGCGGTGCTCAAATGGTTCAAGCAAAACGGCGCTGACGGGGTTTACGACGGCGCTTACGGTGCGGATATATGCACGTGGGGATATGTGCGCGCCATTGAAAAGGGGGACGCAAAGAATGTTCTCAGCCAGCACTGCCCCTCGGTGGTTCGGTATATGGAGATATATCATCCCGATCAGGTAAGGGATCTGTCGCCTGTACACAGCCCCATTTCCTGCGAGGCGGTTTACATAAGGGATTATGTAAAGAAAAATTATGCGGTGGCGGTTTTAAGCCCTTGCCCTGCCATGTCGCTGGAATTTGAGGCAACGGGTCATGCGGAATATAACATCACATTCAAGAGATTAAAGGAATATTTCCGCCGTAAGAAAATCAATTTTAACAAGGTAATTGAGGGCGATCAGCATTATGATTTTGACGATCAGGTGCAGGGCGCTCTAGGCGGTATATTCCCGTATCCCGGAGGCCTCAGATATAATCTTACGGTAAATATGCCCTCGGTAGTGGCTATAAATTCCGACGGCGCAGGGACGGTCTACAAGGAGCTGGACGAGTATGCCGAGCTTCCGCCTCATCGTCATCCCCAGGTGTTTGAGGCGCTCAGCTGCAGCGGCGGCTGCGGGTGCGGCTGCGGTGTAGGCAATGAGGATGACCAGACTATAGTTGACATCAAGAGCATATGGCGAGAGGTTGAGATAGAGGCAAGGGGCAGGCGCAAGATCGCCATGAACGGTACAGACAAGCAGTTTAAGGTATTTGACGATCGCATTAACCCCAAGAGTCTTATGCGCAACTACAGCGGCGGCGGAAAGCCTAATGCAAAGCCGTCACAGGCGGATATTGACGCGGCGTTTGCCAAAATGGGCAAAACTGCCGATCAGGATAAGAAGATAGACTGCGGCGGCTGCGGATATGCAAGCTGTGAAATGATGGCTGAGGCTGTGGCGGCAGGCAGAAACATTCCTCAAAGCTGCGTAAGATGTTCGGGCGGAGGAGCTGTGGCAATTGCACCTGCGGCAGCGGCTGCAAAGGATAACAGCAAGGCTTTGGCCATTGCGGAAAAGGTCAGCGGCTTTGCCACAGATCTGCTGGCGGATATCGAGAATATTTACGCAAGCCTGCACAATATAGATTCCTCGAACCAGAAATCCGCTTCAATGTCGGGGATAGTGGTGGATATACTTTCAAAGGTAGTTGGCTTCTGCTCATCGGCGGAAAGCATTGACGCGGATAATCTGCCGCTGCTGGTTTCTACTCTGGAGAAGCTTCAGACGGCGGTCTCGACCCTTAACAGTAATATAAGCGAATGCGCTGCGGGGTCTTCTACCATAAGGGAGGCAATGCAGGCGGTTGCGGACGCCACTACCGAGCTTAACGCTATGGCAAGCGATATGACGGCAGCCCTTGCAAATAACTGATGATTTGTGTTATAGGCGATACTCACGGCGATTACGGCAGGTTTTCCCACAAAAAGATAAAAGCTCTGGGGAAAGGTGATTTCCTCATAATTTGCGGGGACTTCGGCTTTGTGTGGGACGGGTCCGCAAAGGAGCGGCAGGTGCTCAAAAAAATAGGCGCAAAGCGGTACACCACGCTGTTTCTGACAGGCAGCCACGATAACTACGAGCTTTTGGAGAATTACCCTGAGGAATACTACTTAGGGGGCAAGGCAAGGAATATCTGCGGCAGGCTGTATATGCTGTCCTCGGGGAGTATATTTAATTTGGACTGTAAAAGTGTGTTTGTCTTTGGGGGCGGACAGGCGGCGGATATTGACGAGGGCTTTGAAAACGACCGTTGGTGGGAACAGGAAGTGCCTGACGAAAGCCGGATAGACGAGGGCAAGGAGGCGCTTCAGAGGGCTCAGAACAGGGTGGATTACATCTGCACCCATGAGCCGCCTGCTTCCATTGCGGAATTTCTGCAAATGCACGGTACGGTTTCTCCGGACAGTGCGGTAGTGCCGCAAAATCGCCTTAATATTTTCTTTGACGGCTTAAAGGGCGAGGTGGATTTCAAAATGTGGTTTTTCGGCAAGCTGCACAGGAATAAGCTTGTGCCCCCTCGTTACCATGCCGTGTTTGATGAGCCATATATAATTGAGTAAAGGATTCGGTAAAAATGGATTACAGCGTCAAAGCGGGAGATATTATTTTATCCGAAGAGCATTTCTCTCTTGACGAGACTCTTGACTGCGGTCAGGCGTTTCGCTGGGAGAGCGTGCCCTCGGATTTTTTTCGCACTTATAAAGGATATTTTAAGAATTATCCTTTGACAATTTCCGAGACCTGCAAAGGGAAGTTTATTCTGCATAATACCACCGAGGCGGATTTTCTGAATATATGGAAGGATTATTTTGATCTGGACACCGATTACGGAGAGCTTAAAAGGCGGTTTTCGGAGGACGAAACATTATCCGCTGCCTGCGCTTATGCAGGGGGTATACGTCTGCTGCGGCAGGACGCCGAGGAATGTCTTATTTCCTTTATAATTTCCCAGAACAATAATATTCCCCGAATTAAAGGGATAATCGGCAGGCTTTGCGAAATGTACGGAGGATTTCCAGATTTTAAGAGGCTTGAGGGAGTTACGGCGGAGGAGCTTGCGCCCTTGCGTGCGGGATTTCGGGCTGGGTATCTGGAGGACTGCGCAAGAAAGGTAAATTCGGGAGAAACCCAACTTGAAAAAATACGTGAAATGCCCGCAGAGGCAGGGGCAAAGGAGCTTATGAAGATAAAGGGGGTAGGCCCGAAGGTCGCCATGTGTGCGCTGCTTTTTGGAATGTACAAGACGGAGGCGTACCCTGTGGATGTGTGGATAAAACGGGTGAATGAGCGGTATTACCCGAATGGGCTGCCCGACTGCGTTAAGGGTGTGCAGGGGATAGCCCAGCAGTATCTTTTCCACTATATACGCACGGGTGCTCCAAAAGAAAGCAAGGTGTAAAAATGGCAGTAACAGCGCCCGATGAGGATATAAGAGGACAAGACTCTGCAAGGGGGCGTGTGGAAATGCTTGATCTGCTGCGGGGCGGCAGTATGATACTGGTGGTTATTTACCATATTCTCTATGATCTGAAATTCATTTACAGGCTTGATATTCCACGGGTTCTTGTACCCGGGCAGCCGGAGATCGAGGCGGTGCATATCTGCTTTTTGTGGATGCTTTTCGGGGTGTCGGGGATATGCTCGGGATTTTCCCGTAACAGCCTTAAAAGAGGTGCGGCGCTGTACATTCTGGGCTTTGGGATAACAATGGTGACGGCGTTTTTTATGCCTGAGGAGCTTATTGTTTTCGGAGTTATCAGCTGTTTCGGGGCGTGTATGTGTATAACGAGCCTTTTGCAGCCCTTTCTTGACAAGCTGCCTTGGCAGGGAAGGCTTATCGGTGCGATTGTGCTGTGGTTCATTCTTCGCAGTTTCCACAGAGGCGGGGAGATAGATCTTATTTTTACAAGGTTGTATTTGACCTTTCCCGAGTGCGATTTTCTTTATCCTATCGGCATTAAGGGTGCGAATTTCAGAAGCTCGGATTATTTTCCGCTTGTGCCTTATTTGTTTATGTTTCTGGCGGGTAACGCTCTTTACAAGCCTGTAAGCGAGAGGCGTTTGCCCGGGTGGTTTTATAAAGTAAAATCGGGATTTGTGGGCTTTATCGGCAGGCATACGCTGGCGATTTATGTTATTCATCAGCCGATAATTTTGCTTGTTTTGGGGATTTTATTTGTTTGCTTTTTG
>CAMWIR010000157.1 GCA_947174365.1 uncultured Ruminococcus sp.
CCCCCCCCCCCCCCCCCCCCCCCCCCCCCCCCCCCCCCCCCCCCCCCCCCCCCTGCTTATTTTAGACGCGCTGGTGAGTCTGGTCATTAAGCTGATATACGGGAGACGGCACAGGTGAATTACGGTATAAGAAAAATGAAAGAATCGGAATACGGTTTGTTGGCCGATTTTTTGTATGATGCGATATTTGTTCCCGAGGGAACGGAAGCGCCTTTGAGGGAAATAATCAGTCGTCCCGAATTGCAGGTTTATATTGCGGATTTCGGGAGGCATAGGGGAGATCATTGCCTTGGGGCGTATGTTTCCGATGAGATCGTAGGGGCTGTATGGGTGCGCATTATGAATGACTACGGGCATATTGATGATGACACGCCCTCATTTGCGATTTCCGTACATAAGGAATACAGGGGGCAGGGCATTGGCACGGCGTTAATGAGAGCCATGCTGGAACTGCTGAAAGAAGAGGGGTTCAAGCAAGTCTCACTTGCTGTTCAGAAAGAAAATTATGCTTTGAAAATGTACAAGGGGCTGGGGTTTGAGACAGTGAATGAAAATGAGGAAGAATACATAATGGTGTGCAGGTTATAGTTCGATGTTTTACGGATTACGGCTGCGGTCAATTATCATGTTTACGGCGGCTTTTATTTGTGAAATTATTATGGGAAAGGAGAAAACCCATGGGAATAAAGGACAGTATCAAGGGCTTTCTTAAAATGACGGGGCATTATGCGGGGTCAGCTATGTTTTTAGCAGAGAACGGGTATTGCGATAAATACATTGAGATGTTAAGGGGTGAGCTTGAAACGGCGGAAAAGGCATCGGACATTGCTCAGGGACAGGCGCTTTTGGCGCAGGGGCTTATGTTTAAAGGGGAGGTAAAAAAATCGCTTGGAGAATATGAAAAGGTGGACATTGACAGGCTGGGCAGAGACGAGGGGGCGGCGTTTGTGGGGAATTATGCATTATGTTTATTTTTGCTGGACAGGCCGCAGAGGATACGTCAGCTGCTTATTGACAGAAACAGAGAGGCATTCGGCGGGGGCACGCTGATAATGCGGAGGACGGTGGGTATAAGAGAATACACCCAAAAGCGTTATGAAAATGCGGTGACGGTGTTTTTAAAGCTTTTAAGCGAGCCCGATCCGAGAGTGACGCTAATGGCGGATATTTGTCTTGTTAAAACTATGTTAAAGCTGGACATGAGGGAGAGGGCAAAGGAAATTGCAGAAATGGGATTTGACAGGTACAGAGGGTTAGGTGAGATCACAACAGAGGTGGGAAAACTCCGGATCGCGATGAACTCCCCAAAAGGGGTTAGGAAAAATACGGGGAAGAAGAAAAAGAAATAGGAGAAGTTTGTGATTATGGAGAAGATAATAAAAAGCTGTGAGATAAGTACGGTAAGTATTAGCCTTATAGGAAGGAGTTTATGATGTTTGAAAATGTTAAGTGGTTATTTTTTGATGTGGGGTCAACTTTGATGAATGAGGAAAAAGCCTACGAGCACAGAATGCGTGAAATGGCGGAGGCTGCGAAAATGCCGTATGAGAAAATATATGAAATGGCGGTGGGTTTTTACAAGGAAAACAAAAAAGGCGATCTGGAGACTGCTAAACTGCTTGGTTTATCAAAGCCCCCATGGCACAAAGAGGATGAGTTTCTGTATGAGGGTGCAAGGGAATGTCTTGAAGCTTTAAGCGGGAAATATAAGATAGGTGTTATAGCCAATCAGTCCCTTGGCACGGCGGAAAGGCTGGAAGAGAGTGGGATAAGGCAATATATTGATCTTGTCATTGCCTCGGCAGAAGAGGGGGGTTGCAAAGCCGGACAGAAGAATATTTGAGATTGCACTGGAAAGAGGAAACTGCAAGCCCTTCGAAGCTGTTATGATAGGCGACAGGATAGACAATGATATTGTTCCTGCGAGGCTGCTGGGAATGCACACGATCTGGATAAGGCAGGGTTTTAGTAAGTATTGGAGGATATCAAGCGAAACTGAAAAGGCAGAGGCTGTTGTTGACAGCTTGGAGGAATGCTGCATACTGCTGTTGAACAGCGGCAGTCTGTGATACATAGCAAACATATGCAAATAACCGTTGACCGATAATAATTTGGAGGGAGCAAAATGAAAGAGGCTTTGCTTATAATTGATGTTCAGAATGATTATTTCCCGGGAGGGAGTTGCGAGCTTTACAAGGCTTATGAGGCGGAAAAAAGAATAATTGCTTTGATAGATGAAAGCAGGAAATCGGGTCGGGAGATCATTTACATTAAGCATATAAATCCGCCCGATGATACGTTTTTTATTGAGGGGACATGGGGCTGCGAAATTTCCGAGAGGATAAAGCCGCTGCCCGAAGATAAGGTAATAATCAAATATTTCCCGAACAGTTTTCTGAATACGGAGCTGGATCGGTATTTAAAAGAAAAGGGTATAGAAAAGCTGATAGTGTGCGGAATGATGACGCATATGTGCGTGGACACAACGGTTCGGGCGGCTATGGACTACGGTTACAAGGTGGATTTGTCGGCTGAGGGTTGTGCGACTATGGATCTGGAAATTGCTGGAGAGGTCATTCCGGCTCAGGTGGTTCAGAAAACCTTTATTGCCGCTTTGGACGGGATTTTTGCGGAGATAATATGATGAGGTGAAAAAATGGATATTAAGCTTATAAGACCCGATAAAAAATATGCGGGGCAGGTCATGGATTTTAAAAAAGCACTGGCAGAAAATAATGAGGGCTTTGACGGCTGTGCGGGGCTGGAGGATGTGGAAAGCTTTGAGGAATGGCTGGATTTTGAGGAAAGGCTTAAAAAGAAGTTCGGGGGAGGATATGTGCCCTCGGATGTGTTTTTAGCAGTGAGGGAGAATGACGACAGGGTGGTGGGGATAATGGATCTGAGGCGTGAACTTTCGGATTTTCTGCTTAATTATGGGGGAAGTATCGGGTACAGTGTGCTGCCCTCGGAGAGACGAAAGGGGTACGGGGGTGAAATGCTGCGGCTGATACTGGACTATTGCAGGGAGCTTGGAAAAGAAAGGGTGCTTTTGACCTGTGACAGAAAGAATGAGGCTTCAAGGAAGGTCATTATGAATAACGGGGGCGTTTTGGAAAATACGGTTCATGATGATGTGGGGCTTTGCAATGGCGGGGTTATTGAGAGGTACTGGATAATATTGTAAGAAGTTTTTTAATTCGGGAGAGAAAGGAGATCAAGAAAATGAGCGGAAATAAGGGCGCTCGGTTTGCGGTAAATACGGTGATAAAGCTGTTGGTGTATTTGCTGATATGCATGGCGGCGTATGTTTTATGCGGACTTATGGTTGGGGCAGGGAGGCATTTTGCGCCGCCTGTGGCTGCGGCTGCGGTAACATGGCTGTTTCTGCGGTTTATGGAGGGGGGAAAGCGGTCGTTTTTTGCTAAGGGGTATATGCTGGAAAATATTGTGCCGGGGGCGGTGATAGGCGTTCTGACTGCGGCACTGCCGATGGTTATAGAGCTTCTTCTTGGAATGCTGAGTATAGACGGTTTTACGAGCGGGGCTGATATAAGAGAGCCTTTTTATGAGGTTTTCAGAGAGAGCCTTTTCGCGGGTATCGTTTTTTTCGGATATATTTTTCACATATTACAAAAGGACGCAGGGAATATTTGTGCGGTTATGGTTTCGTCCCTTTTGTATGCGGCTTTCGGGCTTATTACGCTCGGAAATGCCGAGGGAGTATGGCTTGTCATAAACATTAAAGGGGATATGGATATTATTTATATTTTATCGCTACTTCTAACGGGAGCTGCAGCGGGAATATGCATTATGAGTTTCGGAGATATGCGGTCGGGGACGGCGTTTATCTGTCTGAAAAAGCTGACGGAGATCATGACGGTCATGCTGGTGACGGTAAGGCATGACGGAGCTGTCGTGAGGAATGCGGAGTTTATGTATACGGAAGCTGTTAATGCGGTCGTTCTGGGGGTCATTTGTGTTTGTATGTTTGTTTCGGCAGTGAAAAAAAGGTGATTTTTATACGGGGAATTTTGCGCGGTCAGGTTTAACGGTGAAAAAATTAAGATGAAAAGAGAGTTTTTAAATGGATCTGTCGATCATATGCTTTACTCAGATAGTTATTATGTTTCTGCTGGCGGCGGTGGGTTTTTTATGCGGAAAGATAAATATTATAAACAGGGAAATGGGCAGCGGGCTTTCAAAATTTGTGCTGGAAGTTGTGAACCCTGTTCTAATATTCACATCCTATCAAAAGGAATTTGACGGGGAGCTGCTTAGGGGGCTGTGTATGGCATTTTTGCTGGGACTTGCTTCTTATGTGCTGATAATAGGGTTTACGGCGGTGATTTACAGGAGACGTGAGGACAATGAGGCTATTGCGGAGCAGTTTGCGGCAGTATACTCTAACTGTGCGTTTATGGGTATTCCGCTGATAAACGGGCTTTTCGGAAGCGAGGGAGTTTTCTATTTAACGGGATATGTGACGGTGTTCAACATTATGGTGTGGACTCACGGGGTGATACTTTTCGGGGGTAAGGGCACTAAGACGCCTTTGAAAAAGGTGATTTCTTCACCTGCGGTGATCGCTGTGTTTCTGGGACTGGCGACGTTCCTTATTCAGCCTTTGACTGCGGGAATTGAATTTCCCGGGGGTGTAACGGCGGTCTGGGATACGGTCATGGCGGCGGCAGAGCATATTGCGGGAATGAACACTCCCCTAGCGATGATATGTGCGGGGGTGACGATAAGCGGAACAAAGCTTGGGAATGATCTTAAAAATCCCGGGGTATACAGGGCGGCGGCTTTGCGGCTGGTGGTTTGTCCGCTGCTGTTTATGCTGGTGTTCGGATGGTTTGACATTCCCCGGGTGGTGTTCATGACGATACTGGCGGCGGCGGGCTGCCCTGCGGCGGCTACGGGGACTATGTTTGCACTCAGATATAAAAAATGTCCCGAGTTTTCGGCGGTGATCTTTGCTGTGACGACGGTGATTTCGGCGGTGACGCTGCCTGTGTGGGTGATGATCGCGGGAAGAGCTTTTTAGGCTTGGAGATCAAAGTTTACGGAGCTTGACCGCTCGAACTTTATTTCTTTTAAAATTCTTGATAACTGCTATTTTAAGAAATTGCTGATTAAATTTTTTCCGAGGGCACAAATGACCATGGCGGCGGAGAAAACCTTTGATCGGCAGCAGGGAAAATAAAAAAATAACGCCTGAAAAAAATTTTTTCCGCTATAGACAGAAAATCCGACAGGCATTTTTTGTTCTAAATGCACAAAACTCAGGCAAATTATTTGTATGCAAAAATAACAAAAATCTGTTGAATTCAAGCGGTAAATATGGTAAAATAAATAGTAAGAGCTGTCATAATGCAGGAAAGCCTTTGACAGCAAAAAATTATGAAAATGAGGTATGTTCAATGAAATTCGGTTTCTTTGATGACGCAAACAAGGAGTATGTTATAACATCTCCCAAAACCCCCTACCCTTGGATAAACTACCTGGGTACGCAGGACTTTTTCAGCCTTATTTCCAACACAGCGGGCGGCTACAGCTTCTACAAGGACGCAAGGCTTGCACGAATCACCAGATACCGCTACAACAATGTTCCCGCAGACGCAGGCGGACGGTATTTCTACATAAACGAGGGCGGCACGGTATGGAATCCCGGCTGGTCGCCCGTTAAAACGGAGCTGGACGAATACGTATGCCGCCACGGCATGGGCTACACCGTTATCAAGGGTAAGAAAAACGAACTTTCCGCCGAGGTAACCTTCTTTGTTCCCCAGGACTTTACGGGAGAGGTTCAGAAGGTAACATTAAAGAACGAAAGCTCCCAGTCCAAGACCTTCAAGCTCTTTTCATTCCTTGAGTGGTGTCTGTGGGACGCTCAGGACGACTGCACCAATTTCCAGAGAAACTTCAATACAGGCGAGGTGGAGATCGAGGGAAGCACTATCTTCCACAAGACCGAGTATAAGGAAAGAAGAAATCATTTTGCATTCTACACCGTAAACGAGCCTATCGACGGCTATGACACCGACAGAGAGACATTTATGGGCAGCATTTACAACGATTTCGGCAATCCCGAGACCGTATTAAGCGGCACTCCCGCAAACTCCGTTGCCGACGGCTGGTCGCCCGTTGCTTCCCACTGCAAGGAGATAACCCTTGGAGCGGGAGAGGAAAAGACCCTTGTATACGTTCTCGGCTATGTGGAGAACCCCTATGAGGAAAAGTTCAACGCCGACGGCTCCATGAACAAGTCCAGGGCGTATGAGATGATGAAGAAATACGACTCCGCAGACAAGGCAGACGCTGCTCTTGCTGCTCTTAAAACTACATGGGACGAGCTTCTTGCAAAATACACTATCAATTCTCCCGACGAAAAGCTCAACCGTATGGTCAACATCTGGAATCAGTATCAGTGCATGGTTACCTTCAATATGTCCCGTTCCGCTTCCTATTTTGAGAGCGGCATAGGCAGAGGCATGGGCTTCAGAGATTCCAACCAGGACCTTTTGGGCTTTGTTCATCAGATACCCGAGCGTGCAAGAGAGAGAATTCTCGATATTGCCGCAACTCAGCTTGAGGACGGCGGCAACTATCATCAGTATCAGCCCCTTACCAAAAAGGGCAACGACGCTGCAGGAACGAACTTCAACGACGACCCGCTGTGGATGATCCTGTCCACTGCCGCATATATCA
>CAMWIR010000158.1 GCA_947174365.1 uncultured Ruminococcus sp.
ATCTCCTTCAGCGTGACCCTTACGCCCCTCTCAGCCGCCGCCCACGCCGCCTCACACCCTGCAAAGCCTGCGCCTATCACAGTGATATTTTTATCGTTCAATTTTATTCCCCTTTTATATTAAATATATAAATCGGAAGTCAAATATTAGAAAGCAAAAGTATTTAAATGACAGCGATTGCCGCTATTCCGTCAAGGTTAAATAATAAAATATTTTTCCGCCCTTTTTCCGATGATAATTCCAATCCTCTTCTACAGATCTTTTAACATTTTTTGAATCCGTAAAATCATTTCCCCGCTTTTGGCAATGCTCAGCCAATAATTTATCGCTGATGTCAAGATATACAACTACCTCACAGTCAACAATAATCGTGGTAAACAATGGACGGCCGGCTTTTACCGAAATTTTCTCATAAACCAGCTTATCAATAAAATCGCCGATCTCACTCGTCCATGGTTTTTGACTGATAAATTCAGCCTCCTCTTTTGTCAGCTGCGGCCACAATTCATCGTCCAGATCCACGCAGTCGGGAATTTGTTTCAGCAAAGTTGTTTTCCCGCAGCAGGTCGTTGCCAAAACACAAATGCGGTCATTTTTATGCTTTTCGAAAATTGCATTCAGCGTATTTATGGTTTCTTTAGAAGACGTTTCTATTGCCATACCGCTATTTTTCCTTTCTTACAGCTACCTCATACCCGCAGCCCTCTTTAAGGCAGAACATCTTCCCGCCCTTTTTGAACAACGTAGTGCCGTCGTTGCACTTAGGACATTTGTCCGAAAGGGGAGTGTCCCAGGTCATAAAACTGCAATTGGGATTGTCCTCGCAGCCGAAATATTTCTTTCCTTTTTTGGATTTTTTCGCCAGTACCTTTTTGCCGCATAAGGGGCATACGCCGCCTGTGGGTTTAATTATCTTCTTCGTATTGGTGCATTCGGGGAAACCCGTGCAGGCAAGGAACCGCCCGAACCGCCCCAGCTTAATTACCATGGGCTTTCCGCATACCTCGCATACCTCGTCAGTCTCTTCATCGGGCACTTTTACACGCTTGCCGTCCATGGCAGCCTCCGCCTTTTCCAGAGTGTCCGCAAAGTCGGTGTAAAAATCTCCCAGAGTCTCCGCCCAGTCCTTGTTGCCCGCTTCTATCTTATCCAGACTGCTTTCCATGGAGGCAGTAAATTTCGTGTCAACTATGTGCTTGAAATGAGTCTTTAAAAGATCGGTCGTAACTTCTCCCAGCCCTGTGGGTTTGAGCTGTTTGCCCTCTCTCTCCACGTAAAATTTGTTGATTATCGTGGAAATTGTGGGCGCATAGGTAGAGGGTCTGCCAATGCCGTTTTCCTCCAGCGCCTTGATGAACGATCCCTCGGTATACCGTGCAGGAGGCTGCGTAAAGTGCTGCTTGCCCTCGATATTTTTAAGCTTTAAAACATCCCCCTCTTTAATTTCGGGCAGTACCTTGCCTTCCTCCTCGTCCTTTGACTCCTCGTAAAGAACGGTGAAGCCGTCAAATTTAACGGAAAATCCCGTAGCCTTGAAACCCGCCCCATTGGCGTTAATATCCACGGAGACCGTATCCATCAAAGCGTTTGCCATCTGACTTGCAATGAATCTTTCCCAGATCAGCTTGTACAGCTTGTATTGCTCGGGGGTAAGGCTGCCCTTGACCCTCTCGGGAGTTATCTCGGGAGTGGAGGGACGTATCGCCTCGTGAGCGTCCTGAGCGTTTGCCTTGGACTTGTATACCTTGGGCGCAGGGGGCAGGTAATTTTTGCCGTATTTATCCTCAATGTACTTGTATGCCGCATTTCTCGCCTCATCGGAGACCCTCAGGCTGTCGGTTCTCATGTAGGTGATAAGACCCACAGCTCCCATGCCCTCAATGTCAACACCCTCGTAAAGCTGCTGAGCGGTGCGCATGGTTTTCGAGGTCTGGAAGCCCAGCTTCTTGGAGGCCTCCTGCTGCATTGTTGATGTGGTAAAGGGCGCGGCGGGGGACTTGCGGCGAATGGATTTTTTTACTCCCGTTACCTTGAATTCGGCGTCCTTTATCCTCTCCAGAACAGCATTGGTTTCCTCTTCATTGTGCAGCTCTGTCTTCTCGCCGTCAAGTCCCGTGAACGCAGCGTCAAACTGCTTTTTGGACGAGGGCGCAGTGAACTTGCCCTCAATTGACCAGTACTCTTCGGGCTTGAAAGCATTTATCTGCTTTTCCCTGTCAACTATCATCTTAACGGCCACCGACTGCACACGGCCCGCCGAAAGATTCCTCCTTACCTTTTTCCATAAAAAGGGCGACAGCTTGTAGCCAACGATCCTGTCAAGAATTCTCCTTGCCTGCTGTGCATTGACTAAATTCTCATCAATGCACCTGGGGTTCGCCATACCGTTCTGCACGCCTGTTTTGGTGATCTCGTTGAACGTTACCCTGACGGGAGCGTCCTCGGGAATATCCAGCAGCTGCGCCAAATGCCAGGAAATGGCCTCTCCCTCACGGTCGGGGTCTCCCGCCAGATAAACGGTGTCGGCTTTTTTCGCCGCAGCCTTTAAATTTTTGATGACCTCTTCCTTGTCCTTCATAGGCACGTACACAGGCGTAAATCCGTTCTCAATGTCCACGCTGAGCTTTGATTTCTGCAAATCTCTCACATGACCCATTGACGCCATTACTTCATACCCCGGCCCTAAATATTTCTGAACTGTTTTCGCCTTTGAGGGCGACTCAACTATTACAAGATTAGACATAATGCAGACTCCTTTACAAGAAGCAAGAGCTTCAGAGGCAAGAGGCAAGAAATGTGCTTTGCCGCCGCTCTCTGCTTCACTTTATATATATAAATTTTTGGTTATTTGCTTGATCTAAGTGTGGGTCATACTTTGGAGCATTGGAAAATCAGTATAGGAAATATCATCCTTGACTCGGCATATAATTGCTGCCCTCGCTTTTGATGATACCCATGATTTCAAGGTCGGTAATTACCTCCAGAACATCATCAATATTTCTGCCTGTGACCTCTGCGATCTCATCCGCACGCATAGGACGTCCGCACTTTACAAGAACGCTCATAATCCTTTCCTGATCCTCGTTCAGATCTTCCGGAATAATGAAATTACCCGGGTCGTCCGTCGTTTTTGCGGCAGTCTTTTCGGACATATTTTCTTCGGAAGGTATATTTTCCGAATTGTCGGAAACACTGCCTGCAAGCAGCTTTTCCGCTTTCACAGCTTCATTGATTTTCTTTTCCAAACGCCTTGCGTTTGCAACGGAGCTTCTTATTTTCTTGCCTTCGGGAGCGCTGCCGTTCTTCTTGCCGCTTATAAACGAACCGCACTCCCGTTTCAGCTGTTCCATTTCCTGCCGCAGAAGCTCGTTTTCGTCTATTGTATGCGAAACCCCAAGGCAGTATTCATTGTAAATATCCCTTGCCCCCATAAGCGGCACAGCCCCTTGACGAATAAGCTCGGAATTGCCGTAATATCTGCTGTCAAACAGATCGCGGGGCGGCACCGCAAACACGGGCTTTCCCTGATCCGCCCCATGGGAAGCGGAATTGAGCGAGCCGCTTTTTGCGCTTGCTTCTATCACCGCCGTGCCCAGGGAAAGCGCCACCAGAATGCGGTTGCGCTGAGGAAAATTAGCGGGACGGCCCACAGTCCCGGGCAGATATTCGCTGATAAATGCGCCGTGCTCCTCTATAAATTTCCTGTATCTGCCGTTATTTTTGGGATAATCCACATCAAGCCCTGTGCCCAGCACGGCAAAGGTGCGGGTTCCGCTTTTCACCGCCGTAAGATGTGCACAAATATCCACACCCTCTGCAAAGCCGCTTACAATGTCAAATCCGTGCCCCGCCAGAGTGCGCACAATGGCGGAGGTTATTTTAAGGCTGTATTCCGAAGCCTTTCTTGCCCCCACCACGCTGATTGAAAGCTTGTCGTCTATACCTCGTATATCACCTTTCACAAACAGCACCGCAGGCGGGTGATAAAGCTGCAAAAGCCGCTTGGGATAAAGCTCGCTGTCAATGGGAACTATCGAAATGCCCTTTTTGCCGCACTCCTCAAAAACCGCCTCCGCCCTGCCGAGAGAAACCTTTTTAGCCGCCAGCAGCTGAGGTGAAAGCCTGCCGCGTATCTCGGGCGTCAGCCCCTCCGGTTCGGACAGCCCGCAGAAAAGCTCCGTGGGATCCTCAAACAAATCCATCGCCTCATAAAGCGCCGCCGTCCCTTCACCCAGAGCTATCACCGACCAAAGCCTGTAAAGCGCAGGGTAATAATCTGTCCGAATGCTCATATTCCCATTCCTCCGTGTCCGTTTTATGTAAACCCTTTTCGGGTAATGTTCTTTCTTATCAGCTTTTTCCGGGATTTATTAAATACAAACCCCATAAAACAGAAAATTATAAAAGCAGTTGCAATCAGCAGAGGCGTTAAAAATCTTGCCTCCTGCCTCTTAATTTCCTGCCTCCAGCACCCACATCATTATCCCTGCCGCCATAGCCGCATTGAGGGAATCAACGGTGCCATGCATTCTTATGGTGATCCTTTTCCCTGTGATGTGTTCTTTTGGTATCCCGCTGCCTTCATTGCCGATTATAACAGCGCCGCCGCGGGAAAAATCACATTTTTTTATATCCTGCGCGTCATCGTCTGTCACAGCGGAAAAAATAGGAATGTCCGCCTTGCGGAACATCTCCGTTATTTTCTCGAACTCCCCGCACATGGTTCTTACCCTGAGCAGGCTGCCCATGGCCGAGCGCACCGTTTTCGGGCTGAACAGATCGCAGCAGTTACAGCAGGCAATGCCGTCTATTCCAAGAGAATCCGCCGTCCGGAGAATCGTCCCCATATTGCCCGGATCCTGAAGATTATCGAGGATAATGTACCGTCCGCCCGGGATAATTTCGGTAAAGTTACCATGAACAGACGGGGTCTTACAAACAGCAAATATCCCCTGGGGAGTTGAGGTGTCGGACATTTTCGCCGCCAGCTCTTCGGTTATTATGTAAATATTTTCGCTGCCGTAAATTTTTGCCAGCTTTTCCGGTTCTTCTCCGAATTTTTCCGTGACGAAAACAAGAGTCAGCTCGCCCTTTTCCGCCGCTGCGTCTCTTATAAGGCGTGCTCCCTCCAGGGGGAAAAGTTCCAAGCTTCTGCGGGCTTTTTTATCGCTGCAAAGCTTGCGGTAAAGCTTTATTTTTTCATTTTCCGCCGATGTCAAAGCCTTGAATTTCATAGTCTCTCCCTGCCCGTTTCTGTGCATTTCACCGAAAATTACGGCAAATATTTTTGGAAGCTCAGCTTCCCCATACCTTTGTTATAAAGCAACAAAAAGGCTGTTCATGAGCGTAGCCCATATGAAACAGCCTTTTATTAATAAAACCAATCAAAGAGCAGCCTTTGCCTTTTCGGTGAGCGCAGTAAAGCCTGCCTCATCGTTGATGGCGATCTCCGAAAGCATCTTCCTGTTGAGGGTTATCCCTGCTTTTTTAAGACCGTTCATGAATGTGGAATAGTTCATTCCGTTGAGCTTGCAGGCTGCGGAAATTCTTGTTATCCAAAGCCTTCTGAAATCTCTCTTCTTGAGCCTTCTGCCGATATAAGCGTAATTGCCCGACTTCATAACGGCTTCCTTGGCCATTTTGAAGTGCTTGCTCTTTGCGCCCCAGTAGCCCTTAGCGAGCTTTAAAACCTTATTTCTTCTCTTGCGAGTCGCCATTGCGCCCTTAACACGAGCCATAATATTTTACCTCCGATTTATTGATGTTGTGCTGCATTGCTGCACTCTTGCACTTGCTGCACTGCACTTGTTTCAGCGCAGCCTTATTTACAGGACGCCTTATTTGTAAGGCATAAGCTCCCTTAAGGTCGCAGCGTTTGCAGAGCCTGCAATGCCGACTGTGCGGGCAATTCTCTTGCGCTTGTGATCCTTCTGCGTAAGTCTGTGTCTCTTATTGGTTTTCTGATACTTTACGAGACCTGTTTTGGTGAGCTTGAAACGCTTCTTTGCGCCCGAATGTGTTTTCTGCTTAGGCATGAAAATATCCTCCTTTAATTTAACGGTGAAATTGTTTCCGGGAACAGACAGCCTACTTTGCCGTCTTGGGTGAAACGAACATTACCAGCGCGCGCCCCTCCATTTTAGAGGGCTTGTCAACAACGCCGTATTCCGAAACAGCTTCCTTGAATTTCTCCAGAAGCTCCTCGCCAAGCTGCGGATGAGCAATTGCACGCTTGCGGAAGCGCACAGAAACCTTCAGCTTGTCACCGCCCTTTAAAAACTTTGCAGCCTGCGCCGCCTTTGTTTCAAAGTCGTGGGTGTCAATGGTGGAGAACATACGTATTTCCTTTATCTCCACTGTTTTCTGGTTTTTCTTTGCTTCCTTTTCACGTTTGGACTGTTCAAAGCAATATTTTCCGTAATCCATGATCTTGCACACAGGCGGAGTTGCCTGCGGAGCGATCTTGACCAGGTCAAGATCCTTTTCAATGGCCAGCTTCTGAGCGTCCCTTGCGGACATAAGCCCAAGCTGAGCGCCGTCTGCGCCTATTACCCGGATCTCCTTGTCACGGATCTCCTCATTGATCTGAAGTTCCTTGCTGCTGTCTTTGTTAGCTATAGCGAGCACCCCCGTATTACCGTTGATATTTTGTAAAAATAAAATTCGGCAGA
>CAMWIR010000159.1 GCA_947174365.1 uncultured Ruminococcus sp.
CGGCTGGCCGCGGCGAAAGCATTGTGTAAGGGAGGTTGAATATGAGCGAACTGAGTCTTAAAAATAAACAGGCAAGCCGCGGCGGCGAATCCCATATCAAGCTGACGGCGGGGGATATTGTGTTCAATATCATCAATTACGCCTTTTTCGCCCTGTTTACTCTCAGCTGCATTTTCCCCTTTTATTACATTTTCATTAACACCATCTCCAATCCCGAGCTTGTTACAAAAGGAGCTATAACCCTTATTCCGAAGGAACTGACCATTCAGAACTACGTTTCCATGGGAAAGGTTGGTGACCTGTGGAGCTCGGTAGTGATAACCATACTTCGCACGATCATAGGCACAGCTCTGATGGTTGGTGTATCCTCTCTGGCGGGCTACCTTGTTACCAAAAAGGAGCTTTGGCACAGGCAGTTCTGGTACAGATTCCTGGTAATTACCATGTATTTTAACGCAGGACTTATTCCCTGGTACCTCAATATGTCCATGCTGGGGCTTACGGATTCCTTTGCGGCTTACATAATTCCGGGAATAGTTTCTCCCTACAACATTATCCTGGTAAAGACCTACATTGAGTCCATACCTGCGGAAATAGAGGAGAGCGCCTTTATGGACGGAGCTTCCTACTGGACGATTTACCGCAAGATCATCTGGCCGCTTTCAAAGCCTATACTTGCCACAATTGCCATATTTGGCGCTGTGGGGCACTGGAACTCTTTCCAGGATTCACTTATCCTGAACGCCAACTCTCCCGAGCTTTACACCTTGCAGCACAGACTGTACATTTATCTTAACAAAAGCTCGAACTTGGGAGCTATTGCCGCCTCGGGCACCAGCAGCGGCGACTCGGCGGCGCTGGCAAGCTCATTTAACACAAAGATAATCCAGTACACTATCTCAATGGTGACGATTTTGCCTATTCTGTGCGTATATCCCTTTATGCAGAGGTATTTTGAAAAGGGACTTATGCTCGGAGCGGTCAAGGGTTGATCCGCGGAAATTGTATCCTTGTTGTGGGTAAACGGCTTTGCGCTTTGGATATGAAGTCTTTATCTTGGATTTTATTTGAAATTTTCAAGAGAATTGCAATATGCTCTTGATAATATAAGGAGGAAATTTATGAAAATCAGAAGAATGCTGGCGGGTACGCTGGCGGTTGCGATGATGGCTGCTCTTTCGGGGTGCGGAGGCGCTACAACTCCCGATGTTCCCTCTTCCGAAGGCGGAAACGGCGGCGGTAACGCTGACGTTGTGGCTGACGCAGGGACTCCGGACGGCGAGGACGACGGGGCAGACGGTGAGGAAGCAGGCAGCGGAGATGCCGTTTCTGCGAGTGCCGATATTAAAGCCGATCTTGCCGAGCTTTACGGTGATGACACCATTCAGCTTACCTGCTACAGTCAGCTGGCCAACTATAACGGCAAGCTCACGGGCTGGTTCGCAGAGGTCATGAAGCGTGAGTTCAACTGTGAGATCACCATTATCCCCGATTCCGAAGGAATGTTCGACACCCGTATGGAGGCAGGAAACTTGGGCGATCTGGTCATTTTCGGCTCCAACGGCGACCAGTATCAGAGAGCTGCATCAGGCGGACTGCTCTTTGACTGGAACGAGGACGATATTCTTTCCGATTACGGTCCTTATGTAAAGAAGCATATGCCCTATGCCATTGAAAACAACGCACGCTTTAACGAGAGCTTCGGCGCACCCCATGAGGTCTACGGCATCGGGCACAATATAGCTTCCTCTCCCGATGATCATGAAGCATTTTTCTACACAATGGACCTGCGTTGGGATCTGTACAAGGAATTGAACTATCCCAAGCTTTCCACTATGGAGGACCTCTTTGACACATTTGTGAAAATGAAAGAGATCTGCCCCAAGGATGAAAACGGCAACGAGACCTATGCCATGAGCCTGTGGCCCGACTGGGACGGCAACATGGTAATGTACATAAAGGCTTTTGCCACCTGCTACTGGGGATATGACGAGATGGGCTTCGGTCTTTATGACGTTGAGAACGGTAAATATCACGACGCTCTTGAAGAGAACGGACCTTATCTTAAAGCACTCAAGTTCTTCAACAGGCTCAATCAGGCAGGTCTTATCGACCCCAACTCAATGACTCAGACCTATAATGAGATGAGCGAGAAGGTACAGGCAGGCGGCGTGTTCTACTCAATCTTTGACTATGCAGGCTCTCAGCTTTACAACTCTGAAACACACCTTGAGGCAAACAAGGCTATGTACCCTGTAATTCCCGATGACGCTACGCCTCTTTGCTACGGTATGAACGTACTGGGCGGCAACAGAATCTGGACTATCGGTGCCAACACCGAGTATCCCGAGCTTTGCATGGCTATAATCAACTACCTTTCCACTCCTGAGGGATATATGACCTATTGGTGGGGTCCCAAGGATGTTTGTTGGTATTATGATGATGAGGGCAACACCTGCTTTACCGAGCTGGGCGAGACTGCCTACAAGGATAGAAAGGGCACTATGATGCCTGAAGAATGGGGCGGCGGCTCTTTCAACGACGGCACATTCCAGGCTAACAACACCACATGGACAAAGGACGCATCCAATCCCGATTCCAACGGTGAGACCTACAACTGCGAGAACTGGCGCAGCAGACGTGTTGAAGCGCAGTATGACATACTGCAGGATTGGCGTGATTTCTCCGGCGAGCAGACTTTCCAGGAATATATGAACACCGTCAACTACAAGGTCGCTCTTGCCACTTCCTACAGCGAGTCCGAGAGAAGCGACGAGCTGAAGCTTATCTGGGAGCAGGTAAAGAAGTGCATAGTTGACTACTCATGGAGAGCCGTTTACGCTTCCAGCGATGAGGAGTACGATCAGATCGTTGCGGAAATGACCGCAAAGTGCAAGGAGTACGACCCCAATGGCGAGTGTCTTGCATGGTGCGAGAATGAAGCTTCCATCAGATGTGCGCTTGAAGATGTTGTAAGAAGCTGATCTGTGGCTGCTGAATTAAGTTTACCACAAAAGTTCTGTGGTGTCTTGCAAAAATGCGACATCCGAATTTCAAAAGCATAATTTTTAAGGGTGGATATTTTCCCCGGTAATCCGGGGAAAATATCCATTGTGTTAATGCCTTGCCGCTTCTTACATTATAAACCGTGACACGGTGTCAGAGTCAAGAGGCTGAATGTAAATGTTTTGAGAGATTTTTGTTGAAATTATATGAGTAACACGCATGGCGCCAATAAGGAAATGTAATGGGTCAATGGCAGGATATTTTTGTAAAAAAGCGACATCTGTAAAGAGGAAAAGTATGAAAATTACAAGGCACCCCCCTATGTTTTAAAGTATTTTTGATGCACAAGATCAAGTAAAGGAGCTCAAAAAATGTCCAATCTTTTCAGCCCCGAGGGCAAGCTTTATAAATTTATGTCGGGATTTACCGATGTATTCAAGCTGAATATGCTGTGGCTTTTGTTCAGCCTGCCCATTGTCACAATGGGGGCTGCCACTATTGCCGTAAGCACTGTGACCCTACACATGGTTGACGAAGAGGAGGGGCATGTGGGGGCGGAATTCCTTGCTGCGTTCAAAAGCAACCTCAAGCAGGGGATAGCCATGAGCTTTTTTACTATTATCCCCGCATGGGCGCTGTACCTGGATTTTCAGATCGCAGGCAGCGACGCCGCAGAAAACCCGCTGTTCCTGCTGATAGTGGGGATTGTGAGCGCATATATCATCATATTCTCTCTTCTTTATGTTTACCCGCTGCTGGCAAGGTACGAGAATACAGTTCTTGGCAGTCTCAAAAATTCCTTTCGCATTTCCATGAAATATTTTATGCGTTCACTTTTGCTTCTTGCAATACTGGTTCTGGAACTGGCGCTGATGTTCTGGAACACAACCACTCTTTTCGTGGGGATCTTAATAGGTCCGGTGTTCGTAAACTACACTGTCAGCGGTTTTGCAAGCGCTATTTTTAAGGAGCTTGAAAAGATCCCGGGAACGGTTGCCCAAAAGGAATGATATTTCCCGATCACATTTGGAAATATTATCCGTTTACTGAATAATTATAACATATTCGCGAATATCTGTCAATTAACAAAATATAGACATAATATTAAATATTTTAACACGCTTATTAATAATGAGGTGGAAAAATTGGATAAAAAGTATATCGAACGCCCCAAGGAATTTGATCGGAAGGAATACACGAAAAATTATTGCAAGGCTCATTACAAGGATTTTTCCACGAAAATTCTGCCGGAGCTGTATCTGCGCATTGCCGACTATTGCAGTGCTGCGGGTATCAGCAAGGCAGAATTTTTGCGCCGTGCCATTGATAAGCTGGATGAATGAAAATATTTCGGAGGACGAATTTAACGAAGAAAGGCCTGCGGAACGGATAAAAAAGGAAATCCCCCTTTACCGATAATCCCGGTAAAGGGGGTAATTTTATTATTAGTTTTTGGGTTCTTTAAGTATATTTCTGTTTTTGTTCTTCTTATCGCTGTATAGGGCGGCGTCCGCCTTATCCATAAACTGCTGTATGTTAAGCTCAGGCGAACATACTATCTCGCAGATTCCTATACTTATGGTAACGTTATAAGGCTTGTCGCTCTTTTCGTTGTGGGCGGCTGCGATCTTCTTTATTCGGGCGGGCAGGGAATGCATGATCTCCGTGTCATCGCAGATAGCGTATGCTGCGAATTCGTCACCGCCTATTCTTGCCACAACGTCGTCCGCACGCAGACCGCTTTTAAGGTAATTCGCTGCGGTAACAATGGCATAGTCGCCGTCGTCATGACCGAAGGTATCGTTGATTGTCTTGAGATTGTCCAGATCGCCGAAAATAAGCACGGAGCGTCTGCCTTCGTTTTCGGGGGCTTTAAGAATGCGGTTCGCCCCTGCGTAAAAGCCACGGCGGTTGTAGATCCCTGTGAGCTCGTCGGACATGGAAATGCGGTTGAGAAGATTATTCCTCGTCTGGGCAACGTCCAGCGATTCCTCCAGTTGGGCGACAAGGTTAGTAAGCTTTATTGCGGTGCATATTTGCGGGGTTATGGAGTAAATATACGGAAAATATTCATTCTCCAGCTCGCAGACGATGACTCCGTACTGCTCCTCGTTCACAAACAGGGGAGAAATTATCATAGTCCGCCGTCTGTCCTTTGGTGTATACTCGTTGCAGAGAATATCATAGATGTGTATTTTCCGCGCCTCACCCGTTACCGCCGCCAGCTTGTCTCCGTCGTGATACGCCTGCAAATTGACAATTTCCGGCACTTCCCATTCGGTCTTGGCGGTGTGGATAAGGGGGCTTTCATAGGTGTAGATATAACTGCTGTCCATATGCACACGGTAAAGGTTATTGACAATTGAGAAGAAGCATTTGCTTTCATCGCTGCCGTAAACGGTCATATCCTTAGTAATGTTGCTGATAAGGAAGTGGGTAAAGATCATATCGTCCACCGTGCTGTAGTAAAGGCTGATGATCCGTTCATTCAGAATTTCCGAGCACATTGATGTAACGGAGTTTATAAACCGTCTGCGAAGTACGCTTTCCGTGCTGTTGTCGGTAAACAGCTTGCGGCATATGGCTTCTGCTGCGCTGCGTATCTTCTTTACAATTCCCGACAGATCCTCCGGAGGAATATTTTCTATTAATTCTCCGTCAATTATCCGCATGAATATGGACTTGGCAAAGCTCTCGCCGTCCTCATTCAAGGGCAGGCTGCTGTCGGAGGCAAAAGTAAATATCCTGGCGGCAAAATCCCTCAGACCGACAAGCTTTTCACTTTTGGCAATAAAGTTGGCATAGTTCGGTATGTATTCGGAGAGAATGCAGTCCGCAGCAGCAGCTGCGCCGTCAGCGCCGGCGCCCTTTTCAAAAAATGCTTCGACCTCGGCGGAATATGAGTTTTCGGTTTGCCGTGCACAGCCGCAGCTGAGCCTGTAAACAGGAGCGGAACCAAGGGAAATATCCTCTTCGATCTTTTCGCCCAGAGCAAGCTTTACAGCTTCCCGCACTGCTCTGCTGCCAAGCCTCGCAGCGTCCGCACGGACAGTGGTAAGAGGGGGCTTCAGGCTTACCGCAACCTCCGAATCGTCATAACCGGTAACCGCAATGTCTTCGCCCACGCGCAGCCCCCGCCTCTCGATTGCCTTATATCCGCCCTTGCACATCATATCGTTTGCAAAGCATACAGCGTCGATCCTGCCTTCGTTTTTATCCAGAAGTTCTCCCACAATGTCAACACAGTATTCGGAGAATTTACCGTATGCAACAAGCTCGGGGTCATATTCCAGTCCGTTTTCTTCCAGAGCATCCATGTAGCATTGAAGGCGCTCATCAGCGTCAGCATTGCCCCTTGGTCCGCTGACAAATGCAATGTACTTTTTTCCGTGGTGCTGTACAAGGTGAGTCACCAGATCTTTGATACCCGTGCCCAGCATCCGCACGCAGGGATATCCGCGTACTTTATTTTCAGTGGTGATTATAGGCAGACCCTCGTAGCTGTCCAAAAATCCCTTAAACTCTTCTTTTGTGACGAAAGAGCCGAGAGTGCCAGCCGAGCAGACCGCAGCGTCAAGGGATTTTGCGGAAATCAAGTTGTAAATAACATTATGCTGATACTCATAGGCTGTGTATTTT
>CAMWIR010000160.1 GCA_947174365.1 uncultured Ruminococcus sp.
GTTATGGATCATGGTGAGATCGTGGAGCGCGGAAGTCATGATGATTTGATCACAGCCGGCGGTAACTACAGCAAGCTATAGTCGGCACAGGCGGAATATTACAGAGATACGGCAGGAGAATTATTTGAATAGCTTTACAAGTAATGAGCAAAACTTAAAAAATTTAAAAGGTCCCCAACATTTTTTTATTGACGAGCAACTATATAAACGGATGGCTTTATATCTTTTTTATATAAAAAAAGTCCTTGATAAAAATACAGAGATGTGATAAATTGTAAAGTGCTCTGTCATACAGCAGCATTACAGCGGTGCTATGCGCCCGCCGAAAAATTGAACGGTTTCACTCAATGCGCTCATTCAGCTGTTCAATTTTTACTTTCTTCCGAGCTAAGTGTAAATCTCATGAAATCGTGATTTGAAAAGAAAGGATAAACTTATGAAACATTGTGGAACTCAAAGGCTGGAAACTGATAGATTGGTTTTAAGAAGATATGTTAACGAAGATGCTGCGGCGATGTATAAGAATTGGGCATCGGATGAAGAGGTCACCAAATTTTTAATGTGGCCACCTCATTCAAGTCAAGAAGAAAGCCAAGGTGTAACAGAAGATTGGGTAAAGCTGTATTCCAACGAAAATTTTTATCATTGGGCTATTGTGCTGAAAGACAACGGAGATGAGCCGATAGGCGATATTGCTGTAGTAAATATAAAAGAAAACATTTCAGCGGTACATATCGGTTATTGCCTTGGGAAGACCTGGTGGCACAGAGGAATCACATCAGAAGCACTGAAAGCTGTTATGGACTTTCTATTTGATGTAGTAGATGTAAATCGGATAGAATCAAGACATGACCCAAGAAATCCCAATTCGGGCGGAGTAATGAAAAAATGCGGAATGAAATATGAGGGAACTTTACGCAGTTCTGATTGGAATAATCAAGGAGTTTGTGATGCTTGCTATTATGCACTGTTAAAATCAGACAAAGAATAGTCTGCAACACATCATGCGTGATAGAATTTCAAAACGAAATTGACCTGTCCTTCATGCCCGTCAGACTCTCTTGTAGGAGGTGAGAAAAATGATTTATTTAACTGTACACGGTTTTATCAACTAAATTTATTGTAATCAGGAGGATTTATGATTTTTTATCATGTGGTTTCAGATAAACCTAAGAAAGTCGGACAGCACTTTGTATTGAACGAAAAACACCCTAACGGCGTACACGAACGTGTGTATGCAGAAATAAATACGGTTGAGGATATTTACAAGAACCCCGAAAAGTATGAAGGGATAGAACTCAGCCATAATGTCGATGTTGCTCTTCGTGAGCTTGCATTGGAAAAGGTCAGAAAGGAAAAGTATCCGCAGTATCCGTCACGCATGGCTGCATTGTATGTTTCCAAAACATATGAGGAGGCTGTGCGTTGGGGTGAATATTTTGCCCGGCTTGGACGTCCCACATATTGTGTTGCCAAGATAGAGGTCAACGGGAAATGCTATTACGGAGACGCTTATAAATGCTTTGACGGAACGGTTTCCGAGGAAGAAAATCTCAGATTGGCAGAGATATATTGGTTAAACGGTCCGAATGAAGACGGTCATGAGCCAATAACAGAAGTGCTTGTAGACGGAGATATAGAAGTCGTTGAGATATTAAAGGAAATAAATGCGAATGTCGGTTAACTGAGTGCTGTAATTTCCATTTCTTGGTGAGTACAGAAGAGCAGGAAATTTAGAAAAAGCGTATGTGCTAATCGGTACATACGCTTTTTTCTTGACTTTTCATTTATTTTATGATAGAATTATTTCGTTGAGTAGCTGCTCGACAAATAGGAATTTGAGAGGCGTACAATGATTTATACTGATATTAGAAATATAGATTTGAGATTTGAAACAGAAGCGTCTGTTTTTTCTCCGAATTCTATTGATCTTGGCACTTTAGCTATGCTATCTGTAATTGATTTGCTACCTGGAGATAAAGTGTTGGATATGGGCTGCGGTTATGGTGTAGTAGGTATACTTGCGGGGAAAATTATAGGAGAAGAAAATGTAACGATGTGTGATATTTCAGAGAAAGCAATAGAGTATGCCAAAAAAATGCAGTTCTTAACGGAGTAGGAAATATTAATATTATATTAGGCGACGGTTATGAAAATGTTGAAGAAAAAGATTTTACAATAATATTGTCCAACCCGCCATATCATGCTGACTTTTCTGTCCCCAAAAAATTTATTGAACTTGGATTTAAGAAATTAGCTGTTGGCGGAAAATTAGTTATGGTTACCAAAAGACTTGATTGGTACAAAAACAAGTTGATCTCCATTTTTGGCGGTGTCAAAGTTCAGGAAATTAATGGATATTATGTTTTTATTGCAGAAAAACGAAATCATATTGTAAAAATATAAAGAAACCAAAGAAAAAATTATCCAAAAAATTACAACGTAAGAATAATAGATTGAATGCCAATCATCAAAAATAAAAGACTATATCTCATAGAAAAACCAATTTACACCCCACAGATATTTTTACCCTTGCTGTATTTGTCTGCTGCATAGTTAATTTGCTCTAAGCCGCACATTGTTTTGAGGTGATCTCCAATGAACCAAAAGCTCCTGCAAGCATTCAAGACCCGCCTGAATGAAATGTCCTATGAAAAAATAAAAATAACCGACCTGTGCCGTGACTGCGGCGTGAACCGACAAACCTTTTATTACCATTTCCGAAACTTAGAGGACCTTGCCGCACAGTTCATCCACAACGAAGCCGAAGCCCTGCTGCGGCTGGACGATACCCCCTTTGTCTGGGAGGATAAGATCGGCGCACTTATCGAATATCTGGACAGCAACCGTGAAATGTGCCTGTCGGTGCTTTCCTCTATGGAACACCGCCTGCTGCGGAATATTCTTGCGGAAGATACCGAGCGCCTTATACGTAAAGTATCCGACAGCACGGGGATATCCGCCACCCCCGCCGCCATTCTGAATGTGACGAACGAGGAAAAGGAATTTTACATAAAATTCTACTCCCTCGCCGTCAGCGGACTTATGGAAAGCTATCTGCTGGGCGATTTCAAAATGCCTCCCGATAAGCTTATAGAGTGCATAGAAAAAATAATCCGCCGAAATATAGTACGGCAGGAATATTGACAGACAGCAAGGGCAGTGTGTGGCACAATGCACTGCCTTTGTTCACTTGTAACAAAAATCTCACCCAATGCCGATAATTATTTTTCGTCTGCCGATCCCGGCAGCGCTTGACAAGCGGGAAATATTGGCGTAAAATAAATATGTCGGGTTTTTGGGAATTTTCCCGGAAAGCCCATATTTTATTGAAAGAAGCTGTAATATGTTAATTAAGGAACTGGGGAAAATACTCAAAAGAGAATTCAAGGGGTATAACGGAAAAAAATTCGGGCAGGACGCTTTGGCGGGAGTTACCGCCGCGGCTGTTGCGCTGCCGCTGGCTCTTGCCTTCGGCGTAAGCTCGGGAGCGACTGCCGCAGCAGGACTTATCACCGCCGTGTTTGCAGGAATAATCATAGGCGGACTTTCGGGAGCGTCCTATCAGATAAGCGGCCCCACGGGAGCTATGACGGCGATACTTGTCTCCCTTGTGGCGCAGTACGGCATACAGGGCGTGTTCATAGCAAGCTTTATGGCAGGGGCTTTGCTGCTGCTGGCAGGCATTTTCAAGCTCGGGGGACTTGTCTCCTACCTGCCAATGCCCGTTATCACGGGATTTACCAGCGGCATTGCCATAATCATTGCCTTGGGTCAGGTGAACAACCTTACGGGGCTTACCTCCGAGGGACTGACCACCACCGAAAAAATAGCAAGCTATTTCACCTTGCCTCAGACTCTCGACACTACCGCCCTTGCTATCGGTGGGGCTGTAATACTGTTCATGTTCCTATATCCCGCAAAGCTTGGGAAATATTTCCCCGGGTCATTGGCTGCTATAATCCTTGCCACTGCCGCCAATATGATCTGGCGCTTTGACGTGCCAGTGGTGGGCGCTATCCCGCAAACGGTGTTTCTGGACGACAGGCTGAACATTTCCTCTTTCGGCGATCTGAACACGGTAAAAATGCTGATTGCCCCTGCATTTTCCATAGCCGCACTTGGACTTATCGAATCACTTCTTTGCGGCGCATCGGCAGGGCGCATGAAAAATGAAAAGCTGAATGCGGACGTGGAGCTTTTCGCCCAAGGTATAGGCAATATGATACTACCCTTTTTCGGGGGCGTTCCCGCAACAGCCGCCATTGCCCGAACCAGCGTTGCCATAAAATCGGGAGGACAGACCCGTATGACCTCTATAGTCCATTCGGCGGTGCTGCTGCTTTCCATGTTTATTTTGGGCGGCGTAATGTCGGAAATACCCTTGTCTGCGTTGGCGGGAGTGCTTATAGTGACCGCATGGCGAATGAACGACAAGGCAGCCATAAAATCCATATTCGGCAAAAAAATAAAAACCGCCATTTTTCAGTATCTTATAACTATGGCGGCAACGGTAATATTTGACCTTACTGTTGCAATTCTTATAGGCGTTGCATTTTCGATAATAATGTTTGTGGTCAAGGTTTCGGATATGCAGGTGACAGTTGCGGAGGTCGACCCCGAGCGTCTGGACGACCCCGAGATAGACAAAGAAAAGCTGAAATACACCTGCGTTGTGTACATATCGGGACCCTTGTATTTCGGAACGTGCAGTAAACTGGAGGAAAAAATTTCCGCACTGGGTGAAAACTATAATGTGATATTCTCCATGCGTGGGGTAACTGTAGCGGATATTTCGGGAATAGAGGCTCTCCACGAATACTGCGAACGGCTTATTTCAAGCGGTATTATGGTATACTTCTCCTGCGTTCAGCCTCCGGTTATGGAAATGATAGAGCGGTGCGGTCTTAAAGAGCGTTTCAAGGACGATATGTTCTTCTGGAGTGCGGACAGGGCTTTCAGACATATCAGCACACTGTGATTTTTCATATAATAAATTATGAATATTAAGAATAATCCCCGAAGCAGTTGTCGATAACTGCTTCGGGGAGTTTTTTTCAGCAATAATATTTGATGTTATCCACAATAAAGAATTTTTTCCATTCTTTGCGGATCACCCTTGACTGGGCTGCTATAAATTCCATAAGCTCATCAAGCTCCTTTTGGGGTATGCGGCTGCTGTTGCTTGCAACGATACAACCGCCCGCTTTGGTTAGCCATATTTTAGTGGCGTTCGGCGTGGGCTTACCCTTGGCAACGTGAACATGAATAGGCTCGCCAAATTCGTTTGACCAAAAATATATCTTATATCCGCAAACGGTAAAAAGGTTAGGCAATAGCTATACCCCCATTTGCGGCGTATTTATAGATCAAATGAGCGTTTGCTTCGAGCAGGCTTTCAAAATCCTTGATCTCTTCCTCGGAATAGCCCTCTACCGAAAGCCATTTATATTCGGGCAGCTCACACCGTGCGCTGTCAAAACCGCTTTCCGTGGCACGCTCAAAATTTACCACTACCTTTTGAACTCCGTTATCCTCTATCAGATGTGAGTGTACTACCTCTGTTTCGTCAAATAATGTCATATATGGGTACATCATAGGCTTAGCCTCCTTTGTTAAAAACTTTTACAATTAAATTATAACCGTTTGATTTTCATTTGTCAAGCCTTTGAAAATAACTTTTTGACATGGAAACAATATCATGACTCCAAAACCATAAAAATCCTTTATTCTTTACATAACATATATCATAACACACATTATAACATATATCATAACATATATTATTATTAAATGTCAATATATAATATATGTTAGAGGTGATTTTATGTCTGAAAAGCTTCAAATAAAGAAACGTTCTGCTCTTAAAGGAGAGGACGGTTACAAAACATTTTCAATAAGAATAAAAGATGAAACCGTTGAACGACTTGACGAAATTGCAAGACAAACTAATCGCTCCAGAAACGATATTATCAATATAATACTTGAGTTTGGAATAAATAATTGTGAAGTCACGGAAAATAATCAAATAGGAGAATACATATGAAAAAAGTATTTTTTACAGGACACAGAGAATCAAGAGTTTACACCGAGGATATGCACAAAGCTATAAATCTGCTGCGTAAATTTATCATTGAGGGAGTAGTGGATTTTTACGCAGGAGGCGCAAGGGGCTGGGATATGACCTTTGAAAGCATGGTTATGAATTTGCGTGAAAATCATTTTCCATTAATCAAGCTGCATTTAATCCTGCCTTGTCCGCCCGATGAGCAAATCAAAGACTGGGGCGCTTATGATAAGCAGCAATACCAAAAGATACTTAAAGCCGCAGACAGCGTTGAGATCGTTTCGGAGCATTACGATAAAAACTGCATGAAAAAGCGAAATGAGCGGCTTGTTCAATTGGGAGACATTTGCGTGTGTTACTATAACGAAAAGCATAAACGCAGCGGCACGGGGCAGACCGTCCGCATGGCACAAAAGCAGGGAAAGGAAATTATTAATTTGTATGTTGACCGAACGGAAACTTAACAATATATTTTTCCAAAGCCCGAACAAAAAAACCGAGTCTGAATAAAGAACCGTGTAAATGCCAATAATAACCATAAACAAAGTAATG
>CAMWIR010000161.1 GCA_947174365.1 uncultured Ruminococcus sp.
CGCGCGGCCATGGGGAAGGACAGTATTTATATTGATCTTATGGGGGGCGAGGCTAAGCCTGGGGATTACATTTCCTTTGACACTCATTGCGAAGAACTGCTTGGAGGGCGCATTTGCGGAGGGGGACTGGACGACCGCTGCGGTGCTGCTGCGGTAATTGCTGCGGCAGACATTATCCGTGAAAAATGCGGGGGGGATTATGACAGTCTTCCTTGTTCGTTTACGATTCTGCTTTCGGAACAGGAGGAGGTCGGCGAACGGGGGGCGTGTGTGGCGGCTTTTGATGTTGACCCGGATATTGCGATAGCGGTGGACGTTAGCTTTGGGGTTTCGCAGGGGGAAAATCCGAAGAAATGCGGAGAAATGGGAAAGGGCTGCATGATCGGAATTTCGCCCTCTCTTGACAGGGGAATATCAATGAAATTCATTGAGATAGCAGAGGAAAAAAATATGCCGTTTCAGCGGGAGATCATGAGCGGTCTCACAGGCACGAACGGAGACAGATTTGCAGTGAATCGAGGAGGCGCAAGGACTGTTACGCTGTCGATACCGCTGCGGTATATGCACACGCCTGCGGAGATAATTGATGTGAGTGACTGCGAAAATACGGCGGAACTTATTGCTGAATTTATTTTGAGGGGGGAGTTTTAAAATGGAAATAAACAAAAAATTATTAGGCGGACTGCTTGAGGAATTATGCAAAATAAACGGCACTTCGGGGGCTGAAGAAAGGGTCAGGGAGTACATTATCGGGAAGATAAAGGACAAGGAAAACTGCACTTATTCGGTGAACCCTCTGGGCTGCCTCATTGTGGAATACAGGGGGCGGAAACGGGCGGAAAACCGATTGATGATTTCGGCGCACATGGACGAGGTGGGAATGATAATCACCGGGATTAATCCCGACGGCACGCTTAATGCGGACTGTGTAGGGGGAGTTCGGGCGGACGCTGTTATCGGGCGGCAGGTGGTCACAGAGGGCGGACTTATTGGGGCGGTTGGCTCAAAGGCTGTTCATCATCTGAGTGATGAGGAAAAGGAAAAGCCGCCGAAGTTCGATAATATCCACATTGACATCGGGGCGGAAAATGAGAGCGCGGCAAAGGAAAAGGCCGCCCCCGGAGATATGGTTTATTTTACGGACGGATTTGTAAAAAATAATGGATATATAAGAAGCAAGGCAATCGACGACAGGGCGGGGTGCGCTGTTATGCTGGCGATGATATTGGAGAATGTGCCTGTGTACGACTGCGTTTTCACCTTTGTGACACAAGAGGAGATAGGTCTTAGGGGGGCAAGGACGGCGGCGTTTACCGTAAGTCCCGATCATGCGCTGGTGCTTGAGGCGACTACGGCGGCGGATATTCCCTTATCCGAGGGGGACAAACGCTGCTGCATTTTAGGGGAGGGCCCTGTGGTTTCCTACATGGACAGGTCGACCATATACGACAGGGGACTTTATAATTTATCGAGGAAAACTGCGGAGGAAAACGGTATTCCTTGGCAGACAAAAACGGTGATAGCGGGGGGAAATGACAGCGGGGCTATCCATATAAGCCGCGGGGGGGTTAAAACAATTGCATTATCCGTTCCCTGCCGTTATCTGCACACGCCCTGCTGCGTGATAAAAGAGGATGACTTTTACAATACCTTTGCCCTGGCGGCGGCTATGGCGGATAAAATTTCGGGAGGGGATCTATCATAATCAAGAAGGTTAAAAATAAGTCCGAGCTTTCCGTAGGCAGCGATTATTACAAGGCGAAGATATGCGCTTATATGGACGCTTACGGGGCAGAGTATGATTTTTGCAGATTTTACTGCGAGCGTGGGAGTCTGGCGGGGGGAAATATTATGCTGTTAAATTCGGGGGCGGTAATAAGCGGGGTTTTTACGGATGTTCCGGAGCTGGAGGATTTTATTACCATGAATGCTCCGGACACGATAGAAGCTCCCAAGGGAATGGCGGCACGGCTTGCGCTGCCGGGTTACGAGCGGCAGAAGCGGGTGCTTTTCAGGCTGCAAATTCCCGATGAAACGGATACGGTGGAATTTGAAAAGGGGATTGATGAGCCTGTTTCATTGCAGCAGATGTTTATGATACTGAACGCCTGCTTTTCGGGGCTTTCCTTTGACGGGTGGTACACGGATATGTCTCACAGGGTGCGGCACGGGATATCCGAGGTTTATACATACAAGTGCGGCACAAGCGCTGCGGTGGATTTTACAAGCGGGGAGAATGCGTTTGTATCAAGCATTGCCACTGTGCCTGCCATGAGGGGACAGGGGAATGGTAAAAATATGCTGGGGTACATTGCAAAAAAACTGAAAAATGAATGCTTGCAGGGGTATTTATGGGCGGACGAAAATTCGGAGGGGTATTATAAAAAGCTCGGATTTACCGCTGCGGATGAAGATGAATTTTTTGTGAGGAAAAAGGGAATTTAATATATAAATCCGATCGGAGGCTTTACGGAAATTTTCCGAATAATCTATGGAGTTGCTGATTATGCCAAATCGCCGTTTAACGAACGGCATATTTTAAGTAAGAAAAAAAATAAATGTAGGAGGCAAATATTATGGCTGAAATTTTTGATCCCAAGCCGACTGTGGTGAAGGGCTTTGAAATAGAGGAAAGAATTTTAAAGGCGGCTGCCAAGGCGGATGATATGTGCGAGGAGGCTTTCAGGGAGATCGACAAGGTCGCACGGTATAACGGAGAAAAAGTGCTAAAGGCGTTCATTGACCACAAGGTGAGCGACGGCTGCATGAAGGGCAGTGCGGGCTACGGCTACGGCGATGAGGGCAGGGACACGCTGGACGCAGTTTTTGCTCAGGTAATGGGTGCGGAGGACGCGCTGGTGCGGCACAATATTGTTTCGGGAACTCATGCGCTGACCATTGCGCTGTTCGGGCTTTTACGGACGGGGGACAAAATGGTTTCGCTGACGGGTGCGCCTTATGATACTTTGGAAGAGGTAATAGGACTGAGAGGAAATGGTCAGAATGGCTCTTTGGCGGATTACGGGATTGGCTACGAGCAGGTGGAGCTGACCCCTGAGGGAAAGCCCAATGTGGCGGAGATTTTCCAGAAGGTAAAGGGGGCAAAGCTGGCGTATATACAGCGGTCGAGGGGGTATTCCCTGCGGCCTTCGCTGACGGTTTCGGCGGTTGCCGAGATAGTCAAGGCGGCAAAGGGCGCAAACCCAGATATTATTGTAATGGTGGACAACTGCTACGGGGAATTTGTGGAGAAAACAGAGCCTATTGCTGCGGGGGCGGATATTATTGTAGGGTCGCTGCTAAAGAATCCCGGAGGGGGAATTGCCGAGACGGGAGGATACATTGCGGGGAGCAAGAAGCTTGTTGAGCAATGCTCCTACAGGCTGACCTGTCCGGGAGTTGGAAGAGAGGCAGGGTGCTCTCTCGATCAGAACAAGAGAATGTATCAGGGGCTGTTCCTTGCGCCCGAGACGGTGGCAAATGCCCTTAAAACAGCCACTTTCACGGCTGCCATTATGACGCAGCTGGGGTTTGAATGCCGTCCTGCGCCGGGGGAGGCAAGGGGGGATATTATTACGGCGGTGCTGATGAAAAAGACGGACAATCTTATTGCGTTCTGCAAGGGCGTTCAGAAAGGCTCGCCTGTGGACAGCTTTGTTACTCCCGAGCCTTGGGATATGCCTGGGTATGACAGCAAGGTGATAATGGCGGCGGGGGCGTTCAACAACGGCGCTTCAATTGAGCTTTCCGCAGACGCTCCCTTGCGTGAGCCTTATGCGGCGTATTTGCAGGGCGGGCTTACATACGCTACGGGGAGAATGGGCATTCTCTGCGCTTTGCAGGAGATGTTTGAAAAAAGGTGCTTGAAGCTGTTTTAGATGTTAGATGTTAGAGGTTTGGGGATTTTTGCGGGAACTTTAAAAAATTTATGCCCCATATTTTTGAATTTACAAAAATATGGGGCGGTCAATATTTGATTTTTTATGTGTTTGCAATTACATTATCCCAATCTTCTGCACCCTCTGCGCCGATAAGCCAGCAGTAGCCCTTGTGCTGCTCTGTGACAACATCGCTCATAAGCTCGCCGCAAATGGTCGGATCGTTTTTTATTCTTGCCTCAACGCACGCCCAGTCCATTCGATAGCACACATCGGCATTGTCGAGAATTTCCGAGGCGGTGTGCATTCTGACATGGGACATCAGCTCGTCAAAATCCTTGCAGCTTCCTATCAGGTTTACCATATCGGTGGTATCGGTTATTTCCGAGGGAAAGGGCAGGTCGTCGTCTTCAAGAAATCCGTATGCCCAAAAGATCGGCATACACATTTCCATTCGCCACTGCATATCATTGGCTTCCTCTGCGGTTATTTCCGGGGGATTTTCTCCTGCTTTGGCAAAGTATCTTTTTTCGTCGGCTGTAAGGTAATTTCCCAAATCGAAACGGTTTAAAAGCTGTGTGAAAAATTCGGCGGATTCCACTCCTGTTTCGCCGTTCATTATATCAATGGCTATGCCTGCGGTCAAAAAGGCGCAGACAGCACGGCGGACTGCCTCCTCCGGGGATTTTATCTTTGCTTCCTCTTCTGTCATGATTTCCGGGAGATAGAGATTTATTTTAATGCCCTCTGTGCGTAAAAAATCCTCCGAGCGTTCTTTTCTGGTCATTTCCACTGAATACTCCTCCAATTTATCGGCAGCATTTTCCGATATATTTTCTGCTGTTTCATTATTTGCACGGCAGCCTGCAAGCTGTGCTGCAAAAGCGGTAATAATTATAATGGCAATAGCCTTTTTCATCGGACAGCCCCCTTAAAAATAATTCCTTGCATTGTAATTTTAAGTATATCATATTTTCCGGATATTGTCAAATACTGCTGTCCGTTTTTTATGTATGGCAGAGGAAATTTTTTTGATACTTGCATTTACCCCCCATATGCAAGCGGATATTGTGAATTGGGGATAAATTTTATATAACGTGACAGTTTAAGGAGGATTTTCAATGGAGATCAAAGCGGTTGTTTTTGATATAGGCGGGACGCTTATGGAGTACAAAAATATGCCCAATGTATGGGTGGACTACTATAAAAAAGGGTTTGAGACTGTGCGGGACACTTTGGGGCTTGATATTTCCGACAAGGATATTGCAAAGTCCATAGAAGTGCTCAAAAGCTATAATCCGAGGGTCAAATACCGTGAAGAGGATATTGCTCCCGATATTATTTTCGGGCAGGCTTGCGCTCATTGGAACTGCGAATTCCGGCTTGACGAGGTTATAGATATTTTCTACCGCTCAATGGGGCTTACGCCTTATATTTATCCCGAAACACTGTCTGAACTGAAGTTTCTGAAAGAGCATGGGATAATTATTGCGGCATTGACGGACGTTGCCACGGGTATGCCCGACGAGCTGCACAAAAGCTATTTTCCCGAGCTTATGCCCTATTTTGATATGTATGTTTCGTCTCTGTCCTGCGGTATGCGAAAGCCGAATCCGAAGGGCTTGCGGGATATTGCTGAGAGGTTCGGAATCTCGCCCGGGGAAATGATATTTGTGGGAGATGAGGAAAAGGATATTAAAACGGCGGAGCGGTTCGGGTGCAGGTCTGTGCTTATTGACAGGAAGGGCAGCGGCGCACAGTTCGGGCAGTGGTATACGATAGGCGATCTTGAAGAACTTTGGGTGGTGCTTATGGAGGCTTATTTTAATACTGAAAAATTCTGTATCGAATGCGGCAAATCTCTTGTGTACAAGTCTGTCGGCGATGAGGGAGAACAGAGATACTGCCCCCGCTGCGATAAATTTTATTTTGATAATCCTGCGTGCTGTGTTCTTGTGGCGATCGTTAATGAGAATAACAAGGTGCTGCTGCTGAAACAGAATTACATATCGGGGGAAAAATATACTCTTTGTTCCGGTTATGTCAAAAAAGGTGAGACCTTAGAGGAAACGGTTGAACGGGAGGTTAAGGAGGAAACGGGGTGCATGGTAAAAAAATGCGAGTATATAGACAGCTATTATTACCCGCCCAAAGGACTTATAATGCCGGGATTTATCGCCTATGTTGATGAAAGATGGCGGCTGTCTTTTATGTCAAAGGAGGTAGACGAATTGCTGTGGGTCGAGCTTGACAAGGCGGCGGACATGGTGCTCAGGGTGAATAATTTTTCGGGAAAACATCTGGATAATGTTATAAAGAAGATCACGGGAAAATATCCTGTCGAGAATTCCGGAAAAAGAGCCTTTTCGAGTTATACAGACAGTCACGGCGCATATGTGGTTTCTTTTAATGAGATAATTTATGATGACCCGCGGGACAGCGAAGCCTATGACGAAATAGTTGACCGTGTGATAAAGCCCGACAGCAAAGGCGGACTTTTTGGCGGTTTTTACAAGGATAATATTATGGTCAGAACTTTTTTATGGGATCCGATGTTCGGGTACTTCTGGCAGATAATGCTCCAAAACGCGGAGGATGAGAAAAAGGTGCTGGGCTGGGCGGCTGCGGTAAGCGAGGAATTTCTGAAGCTGAAAGAAAAGGTTTTGTCCGAAAACAATGTGAGTGAGGATGAAAATGCAGGGGAGGTAAGTAAATGAT
>CAMWIR010000162.1 GCA_947174365.1 uncultured Ruminococcus sp.
GATTAAAGCCTGTGTACTGGTGCCCCGACTGCCAGACGGCTTTGGCGGAGGCGGAGATAGAATATGCCAACGATCCCTGTCATTCCATTTATGTTAAATTCAAGGTGACCGACGACAAGGGGCTTTTCACGGGAATGGGGCTTGATCTTGACAAGACCTATTTTGTGATTTGGACGACCACTACCTGGACTCTTCCCGGAAACCTGGCTATTTGCGTGGGTCCCGAATATGAATATACCGTTGTTAAGGCGGGCGGTGAAAACTATATAATGGCTGCCGAGCTTGCAGGGGCTGCCATGAGCGCAAAGGGTGCCACGGATTACACCACAGAAGGCTCGTTCAAGGGCAGAGAGCTGGAATATATAAGGACCGCTCATCCCTTTATGAACAGGGAATCGCTTGTTATCGTGGGCGACCATGTTACTCTCGAAAGCGGTACAGGCTGCGTTCACACTGCTCCCGGCTTCGGTGTGGACGACTTTGAGGTGTGCAAGAAATATCCCGAGGTGGGAATAACCGTGCCTGTAGATTCAAAGGGTGTTCTTACCGAGGAAGCGGGCAAGTACAAGGGACTGGACACCAATGCTGCAAACAAGGCTATTGCCGCCGACCTGGAGGCAAGCGGTGCACTGTTTGCACTGGAAAAGATAGTTCACCAGTACCCCCATTGCTGGCGGTGCAAAAATCCTGTGCTGTTCAGAGCCACAGAGCAGTGGTTCTGCTCGGTCAAAGGCTTTAAGGATGAGGCTTTGGCGGCTATTGACAGCGTTAAGTGGATTCCCGAATGGGGCAGAGACAGGATCAGAGGAATGGTAAGCGACCGCAGCGACTGGTGCATTTCCCGCCAGCGCACTTGGGGCGTGCCTATTCCCGTAGTATACTGTGCCGACTGCGGCAAGCCCGTAGTTACGGAGGAATCTATCAAGGCTGTATCGGAGCTTTTCAGAAATGAAGGCTCGGACGCTTGGTATATAAAAGAGGCTGAGGAATTTATCCCGTCCTCTGTTAAGTGCGAATGCGGCTGCTCGAAATTTATTAAGGAAAAGGATATTTTCGATGTATGGTTTGACAGCGGAGTCACCCACACGGCTGTTATGAAAGAGCGGGGCTTCGATCTGCCTGTTGACCTTTATCTGGAGGGCGCTGACCAGTACAGAGGCTGGTTCCAGTCGTCCCTGCTCACAAGCGCTGCCACCGGAGGCGGAGCGCCTTATAAGGCTGTATGCACTCACGGCTGGGTAGTTGACGGCGAGGGCAAGACCATGCACAAGTCGCTGGGCAACGGCGTTGACCCTGCGGACGTGATAAAGGAAAGCGGCGCTGATATTCTGCGTCTTTGGGTAGCGTCTTCGGACTATCATTCGGATGTGCGCCATTCCAAGGAAATTATGCGGCAGCTGGCGGACACTTACAAGAAGATACGCAATACCGCAAGATATATTCTGGGCAACCTTTCCAACAAGGACGGCTTTGACCCTGACAGGGACAGCGTTGCAGTAAGCGATATGCTGGAGATCGACAAATGGGCGCTGACCCGCCTTAACGCTCTTATTGACAAGGCGGCTGCGGCTTATGATGCGTTTGATTTCCATGTGGCTGTTCACAGTGTTCACAATTTCTGCGTTACGGATATGTCCAATTTCTATCTGGATATTATAAAGGACAGGCTTTACTGCTCGGGGGATAAATCTCCCGAAAGGCGGAGCGCACAGACGGCTATGTATCTGATCTTACAGGGAATTTCAAGGATAATCGCCCCTGTGCTTTCGTTCACGGCAGAGGAGATATGGCAGTTTATGCCCCATGGCGGCAGCGACGACAGGGAGAGCATTTTTCTGAACTCTTTCCCCGAAAAGATTGATGTTCCCTTTGACAAGGGGCTTGCGGATAAGTGGGAAATGATCTATAATGTTCGCCAGTCGGTGACAAAGGCGCTGGAGCAGAAGAGAGCGGAGAAATTTATCGGCGCTTCCCTGGAGGCAAAAGTAACTCTTCATGCAAGCGACAAGGAGCTTGCGGATAAGCTTACTGCGGCTCAAAGTGACCTTGCGGCGGCATTTATCGTGTCTGCGGTGGACGTAAAGAACGACAGCGAGGGCGCTGTAAGCTGTGAGGGCACAGGCTATGAGGGCGTTCTAACATTTACGGTGGAAAAAGCTCCCGGCAGCAAGTGCGAGCGGTGCTGGTGCTACTCGGAATATGTGGGCAGCAATGGCGTTTATCCCACACTTTGCGAGCGCTGCGCTGCGCAGGTGGAGATGTTTGAAAAGGCGGATAAATCGTGACGGTACTTTTTTGGATATTAACAGTGATTTTAGCAGCGGCAGACCAGTTCACCAAGGGGATAGCCGAAAGGTATATCCCCGAGGGGGGCAGGGTCTGCCTGCTTGAAATGGGGGAGAGGGATATCCTCTCCTTTTCCCTGCACCAAAACACGGGGGCGGCGTTCTCCAGCTTTTCGGGGAAAACTGCCGCCCTTTCGGCGGTGACGGCGGTTGCCATGGCGGGGCTGCTAATTTTTTTTCACAGGATAAAACGCAAGCACCCGCTTATGACGGTATCCTTTGCCATGGTGGTGGGCGGCGGTATCGGCAATCTTATTGACAGGGTCGGACAGGGCTATGTTACCGACTTTATTCATCTGTTCCCTTTTAATTTCATCTTTAATTTTGCGGATATATGCGTGGTTATCGGCGGTATTTTACTGGTGATATACTATCTTTTTATTGATGAAAAATTTCAGGGGGCAAGCGGCGGAGGCAAAAGCGTCGGAAACGGTTCTGAGAATGATTTCGAAATTCAAGATGATGCCCGCAATTGACCTGTTGTTCGATAAGTTTATAAAAAGTTTACATTTTGCATTATGGAGGGCGGCTGTCCGAGTGGATGATTATATTATAATTACCGTGACCGAGGAGACCGCAGGGCAGCGGCTTGACAAACTTTTATCCGATCACTGCACCGCAGAGGGGTATATTTTCCTTAGCCGTGCAAGGGCGGCAAAGCTTATAGATGAGGGCTTTGTGACGGTAAATGAAAAGACGGTCATGAAAAGCTGCAAGACAAAAGAGGGGGACATTATAACGGCGGTCATTCCCCCTCCCCGTGAACTGACGGTGGAGGCGGAGAACATTCCTCTTGAAATTTTTTATGAGGACGACAACCTGCTGATTGTCAACAAGCCCAAGGGAATGGTTGTTCACCCTGCGGCGGGGAATTATTCGGGAACGTTGGTAAACGCTCTTTTGTATCACTGCAAGGGGCGGCTTTCCTCCATTAACGGGGTGATACGTCCGGGGATAGTTCACCGCATTGACAAGCTTACAAGCGGTTTGCTGATAGTTGCCAAGACGGACGAGGCGCACAAGGGGCTTTCCGAACAGATAAAGGCTCACAGCTTTACAAGGGAATACCGTGCGGTAGTCTGCGGGCGGTTCAAGGAGACCGAGGGAACGGTGGATTTGCCTATAGGCAGACACCCGACCGAGCGAAAGAAAATGACTGTTACGAATGTTCACTCCCGCAATGCTGTGACTCATTACCATGTGATTGAGGAAATGAAAAATCACAGCTTGCTTTCACTGCGTCTTGAAACGGGGCGCACTCATCAGATAAGAGTTCACATGGCGCATATCGGTCACCCTGTTCTGGGGGACGAGGTTTACGGCAAGCCTTTCGGGGGACTGGATGGGCAGTGCCTGCACGCTGCTAAGATCGGGTTTGTTCACCCTGTAACATTTGAGTATATGGAGTTTGAAAGCGAGCTGCCTCAGTATTTTATGAATGCGCTGGAAAAGGTTAGAAGGGCATAAGGGAAAGGAGCGGTGAGCATGGTTTTGTATTCGGACGATATTAATGAATATTTAAAGCGTGATGATGTGATCAACTATGACAATAGGGCAGTTGCGGAGCTGGCTGATGAATTATACCCAGGGGCAGGCAGTGAAACGGATTTTATAAGGGCGGCATATGAATTTGTCCGGGATAAAATTTCCCATTCGGCGGATATAAACGAGGATGTGATTACATATACTGCCTCGGAGGTACTGACGGCAGGTCATGGGATATGCTTTGCCAAATCTCATCTGCTGGCTGCATTGCTGCGCTGCAAATCTATTCCGGCGGGATTTTGTTATCAGAAAATAATTTTAGATGATGAAACAGCTCCTGTTTTAATATATCATGGGTTAAACGGAGTATATGTCAAGGAATTCGATAAATGGATAAGGCTTGACGCAAGGGGAAACAAAAACGGCGTGGACGCACGGTTTTCCATAGAAAGGGAACAGCTTGCCTATCCGATACGTCCTCAAATGGGGGAAAAAGACGGCTTTACGGTATATCCCGACCCCGATATCGGGGTGCTCAGAAAATTAAGAAAAAACAAGACGAGAGCAGAGCTTTGGAAGGATCTTCCTATAGAGCTTGAATATGACAGGTAGGGTTAAAGCATTAACTTTATCAAGTGAGTTAGTCTATGTTTAATAAATCGTTTTGTTAGGAGTTTTGTTATATGAGTTCTTTGCTGCGATCAACAAGAAATACACGGGCGCTGCCTACGGGAACAATGAAATATATAAGAAGCGATTTCCCCGAAAATATTGACGATAAGGAAATTCGTTGGCTGCTTGATAATAATATAACCACGATCGTTGACCTGCGTTCGGATAAGGAAATTGCCGCAAAGCCCTGCTGTTTTAAGGAAAAGGACGGGTTTACATATTTTCATCTTCCCGTTACGGGCGGCGGCGATACTCCAAAGTCAATTGAACATTTGCATATGATTTATGAACAGATGCTGGACGGGCAAATGGATAGGATAATTGACGTTATCATGAATGCAAAAACAAATGTGATGTATTTCTGCACGGCGGGCAAGGACCGCACAGGCGTTGTATCGGCGGTTATTATGAAGCGGCTGGGCTTTGATGATGAGGCGATCATTGAGGATTATATGAAGTCTAAGGAAAATCTTATGGATATGCTGACGGAATATGTCAGCGTTCACCCGGATGTAGACATAGAAATAGTCACTCCCCACAGGGATAATATAGGGCAATTGCTTAAAAAGCTTTAATGATTTTTACGCAGCGGCAAAGTGCTTGCAAGCAAAGCGCTGCAAATAATAATAGAGGTGTAACAAAATGACCAAAGATCTTTCGAAAATAATATTTCTTTCGGACATGGACGGCACGCTGCTGACCCATGACAAGAGGCTTTCCGAAAAGGATGCCGAGGCGATAGTCCGATTTCGCAAGGCGGGTGGAACGTTTACCGTTGCCACAGGGCGGGTAATACAGGCAACAAGGCATTATTTCGACCCTATCGGGCTTGACAGTCCTGTTATTCTCTGCAACGGCGGCATGATCTACGACTGCGGCAAGAATAAGACTGCATGGTCGAAATATCTGCCCGACAGAGAGGCTAAGAATATGGTCAAGGAGATCATCAAAAATTTCCCGCAGGTCTGCGCAGAAATTTGCACTCCGAATGCTATCTATGATTACAACATTAACGATTATGAGCGCCACCATTGGAAAATAGGCGGGTTTACGGCTCAGATCGTGAATATCCTTAATGATGTTCCCGTGGGGGAGTGGTGCAAAATTCTTTTTGCCATGCCCGAGGAAATTGTTGAGGATTTTGCGAAGTTTTGCAGCGGGCTGCCGGAGGCGAAAAATGTTGAGTTTATCACATCGTCAAAAAATTATCATGAAATGCTGCCAAAGGGCTGCACCAAGGGCGACGCACTGCTGAAGCTGAAAAAAATATACGGGAATAAGGACACTGTTATCGTTGCCATGGGGGATTACAATAACGACATCACAATGCTGAAAAACGCAGATTTTGCCGCTTGTCCCGCAAATGCGCTGGATGATGTTCAGGATATTTGCGATTACATATGTATGGAGAACTGCGACAATGGCGCTGTAGCGGAGGTTATCGACTACATTATGGGAGGAATGTAAAATTATGACCGAACAGGAAAAAATGCTGGCGGGGAAGATATACGACCCAAGTGATGAAACTCTTGCGGCTTTGCGCACCAAGGCGCACAGGCTTTGCACACTTTACAACAGCACCTTTGATGATGAAGAGAAAAAAAGGGCGGAAATTTTAAGGGAGCTTTTTCCGAACTTGGGAAAGCTGCTTGCCATGCAGGGGCCTATATACATTGATTACGGCGTGTTTACAAGTATTGGCGAGGGCGTTTATGCTAACTTTAATTTTACTGTTCTGGACACCTGTCCCGTGAATATCGGAGATGATGTTTTCTTCGGACCTAATTGCAGCGTGGTAACTCCTGTGCATCCGCTCAAATATGCGGAGCGCAAGTTCAAATTCAAACCCGACGGCTCGCCCTATGATGACGAGTACGGCAGACCCATTACCATAGAAAAGGGCGTGTGGCTTGCAAGCAATGTTACAGTCTGCGGCGGCGTTACAATAGGGGAGGGGGCTGTTATAGGGGCGGGCAGCGATGTGACAAGGGATATTCCTCCCTATACCTTTG
>CAMWIR010000163.1 GCA_947174365.1 uncultured Ruminococcus sp.
CTGCCGACAACACAAAATCAAAAAGACTGAAAGTATACATGAACACATACAAAAACGATTATGCTATTAAGCTTTCTTCAAAGAATTTTGGCTTTGAAGACGGGAAAAAGACTGTACCTCTTTACGCTGCGTTTTGTATCTGAGGACGAAAATATTAGTGGTTAAACTTCAAGAAAATATGTCAGCTTTTATCTCAATACAGTATATAACAAAACAACATTATAAAATAAAGCCGTTCTGCACTTTTGGGAAGTGGAACGGCTTATTTTTTACCAGAAAAATTTGGTTAAAAAAATTCACAAAAAATTATTTTTTTTTAAAAGGCTTAAAACACTTGAACAAAAAGTCAATTGCAGTATAATAAAAATCATTCTAAAATTTCATCCTTTGTCGTTGAAAACTACAAGCGTTCAGCAAAATCGGGAAGTGAATTTTTATTCAACTATTATAGCGGGGATAATCCATTACCTCTTAAATACCGAGTATACGAGAGGGAATTTAAGAAAATTTGTAAAAATCTCGGATTAAATCCTTGCCATAGGCTTCATTACGGAAGAAAACACTTTGTAACAACAGCAAAAAAATATGGCGTTGATGAATACGCCATAAAATATATTGTCGGTCATTCCATTGCAGATATAACCGAAAAAGTATACACAGCAAGAGAGTTTGAATGGCTCCGTGCCGAAATTGAAAAAATAAAATAGAATGTAGGAATAGTGTAGGAATTGTCAGTGTTCGGGCATGATTTAGGATATTGTGTCGCCACTCGAAAGTCCTATTTAAAAGACTTTACGAGTGATAAATGCAGATAAGCATTTACACAGTATAATTCAGAACCCTATCCGGTATACTTTGATCCTAATAGGATTCAACACCATTGTCTAAAATGTAATAATATTTTAATATTTTTGTCTCAATTTCTTTAATTTCTGTCTTAAGCCGCAAAACCTCATTCTGTGCCTCCATATGATCGGTCTGTGTTATCCTGCCTAATTCAAGAAGTGATCTGGATATTTCAAGCTGTTTTTCAGCCAAGATAATTTCCGCAGATTTGGCTCTGTGCTGTGCCATAAATGATTTAGCATTCAGATAAGTTTCGGTTACATATAATTCCAAGGATTTCTCATATCTGACCGCATTATTCTCCGCAATTGCCGCCTCATTTTCATAATATTTCTGTTCATTCTCAATGTACCTGTAAACCCTGTCGTAATATTTCTGCTCGTCCTCAGATATTTTGTAAGCATTAAGCGGATTCCCACGTTTATCCTTATCCATTTTCAAAAGGATCTCGCCCAGACTTTCGGCATATCCGCTGTATATATCCGCCTGCTTACGGTAATATTCGCCGTAAAAGCTGTTATCCCTAAAGCTTTGCATATAATCATCTAAGGCAGAAAGTTCTTTTTCGGCATACTCAATATAACAATCTTCGTATTTCTTTTTTGAACTGTTGTTATAGCTGCTTATCAGATAATCTGATTCATTTTCACAAACGCTTTTTTGCGTTCTGACCTTTTCCAAGGCAGCCTCCGCCGAAATAACATTGCTTTCGGTGGCATATCCTATTTTCAGGCTTTCTCGAATAACATTCAGTTCATGCTCCTTTTGCTCTTCAAGACTTTCCAAATATGTAATCTTATTCTTGTTCACAGCAATATCAAGCAGTAATTCATATGCGGTTTTCTTGACCTGTTTTTCCCACATATCAGTTATAAGCTTCGAGTATTCGCTGTAAAGCTCATTGCCTGAAACCTGCATTATATAAAGCTCCCGCCTTGCTTCAAGCTCATAGCCGTATATCGTCTGATGAACCATCTGATGTTTGATTTGGGGTTTTTCGCTGCATGTAAACTCTATATCATGAAGCTGTGCATTAAGCCTGTCAATGTTTCCATTATTTAATTCAATCTGAATCTCGACCTCATCAAGGTTATTCTGCACGGCATAATCGTCAAGCTTCTGCTTTTCGTCGTTAAGGCGAGCATTCTCCAGATCGCTGTTTCCCTCCAAATAATTCATTACCATTGTTTCAACTGAATTATCATCAGTCACTCCGGCTGCAAAGACGTTAAAGGAGACAGCAGCAATTGAAAGGAAAATAACCGATATTAAATTAGCTTTTTTCATTTATTGATTACCTTTTATTCAAAATTATATGTTTTAATTATATACTAAAAAATTATAATAGTCAACATAAATCGGATAAAAGGTATAAGAAAAGGAATAAACTGCTTCGGCATACTTGTTGCTGGGAATAACGTTTATGATCTCAAAGCCCTCCATTGCAAGGCTGTGAGCGATCATCTGATCCATAACATTAAAGGGGTGCAGTTTTTTGACTTCCTTTTCCATTACGGCAGCTCCTTTACACGGTCGGCATATGCGGACTTAAGCTCCGCAGCCCTCTTTTTCATGTAAACGTCAGAACCACGGAATCCCCTGCGCTTTATGTCCTTGCGAAGCTCGGGGTCGGTCACAAGATAAACATACTTTTCTCCGCAGTTTCCGCAGGAAAAATATGAAATGCGGATACCGTCAGGAAAATATTTTGTTTTCAGCTCCGATGTATCCAGCACTATTTCCACTCCGCATTTAGCGCAGGTAGTATTGTCTTTCGGAGAAACACGTCTGCTTTTCATAATAAACCGTCCTTTTAGATTTTAGGCGCATAGAATATACTTACCCTTGCAGGCTGCGCCATGTGCATTGCAACAGAGATTATGGCCGAGATAATGACATCAATACGGCCAATACTCTTATGCTTGTCCGCCTTGTAATTGTCATTGGCGTCGGTGTACAGCCGAACGTTCCCGAAATTCCAACGCACACAAGGGTTGTCCTCGTGATAAAGCTTTCGGTCAAGCAGAAGCTTTTCATACTTTTTCATTGCAGGCGAAATATTTTTCACGTCCTGGGGGATCTCTGCAACCTGTACACCGTTATCGACAAGTATTTTCTCAATGAACTGAGCCTGCCACGGGTCTATGCCGACCCATTGAATATCGTATATAGTACCGAGCTGCAATATAATTTCTGCAACCCATTCATAATCTGTAGTGCGGCCGGGCGTTACATGAACGTATCCCTCATCTACCCACCGGCTGAACGGAACGCCGTCCCGCTGCTCCCTCTCCCGCATTTTCTCCTCCGTTATCCAAGGGAAATACAGCTGATACCAAAACGGCAAGCCTTCCTGCAGAGGAAAAGTCAGAGTAAGACCCGTAAGGTCGGTGGTGGAGGACAGGTCAAGCCCCGCCCAGCACTTTTTACCCTTAAGGTCGGGGACAGCTTTAACAGTAGCGTCCCATTCGGATAAAGGCAGCCAGCCAACGAGCTTAACGCTTATCCACTGATTAAGGCGAAGCCAGCGAAAAAGCCTTTCCATTGCAGGGCTGGCCTTAGCGTCATTTGCCTCCTGGCAAAGCGTATCAATGTCGATAGTCACGCCAAGGGACGGATTGCAGTCATACCAAAGACTTTCATCATATATGTCAATATCCTTGATTTTCTCGGTGTCGCCGCCGAGACCGTATATAAAGGGCAGCCATGTAGGATTGTCGGAATACATGGTATTGCCGTTTCTTGCCTCGTAAATTTTACGAGCCTTTTCGTGTATCTCCCAACCGATAGAAACACGGTCGGGATCATCTCCTGCGGTAGTCAGCACGATATACACAGGCTGTTTTCTGGCCGAACCCGAGCCGAAGGTCATAACGTCCCAAAGATCACGGTTCGGTTGAGCATGAAGCTCATCAAAAATAACGCAGGTAGGCTTGTAACCATGCTTTGAATACGCCTCGGCAGATAGGACCTTGAACACCGTGTGCGTCACCTTATCAATGATTATCTTCTGGGATTCCTTTATTTTAGCCCTTTTCATAAGATACGGGCTTTGCTTGAGCATGGAAAGCGCCGCATTGAACACTATAGAGGCATTATCCTTATCTGCAGCGCACACATACACTTCGCCGTCATAGGAACCGTCACCAAAGGTGTGATACAGACCAAGCGCAGCCGCCAGCTGGGATTTGCCGTTCTTTTTCGGCACTTCCTGATAAAGGTAATGATACTGGCGGAAGCCGTTTTCCTTGACAGTTCCGTAAAATTCGGATATCATATTTTTCTGCCAAGGCTGGAGCAGAAACGGCTGGCCATAAAAGTCGTCTGTAAGCTTCAAACACTGAATGAAATTAACGGTATAGTCCGCTTTTTCCTGATTAAAGGGCATTACGCACCACGCGCCCCGAACAGTTTTGCCATCGGATCATCCTCTTCCTCGTCATCTGCCTTTTTCGGTATTGAGCGAAGCTGTGCCGCAATGGTCATTATATTTTCCTTTTCTATGTCAAGGAGCATTTTTCGCTTGTCCTGAATGCGTTTATCAAGAGCAAGCAAATTCCCTTCCATTTTAGCAAGGGTATTGAAATAATCCATGGTGGAAATTATCCTGTCATCAAGGGCAGGGTGCGCCTGCATATCAGCCTCATACGCCTCCTGTAATTCCGTGATACCCTTGGAAAACTCCTCCCGCTTGGCAATAAGGTCGAGGACTTCGGCGGTGATCTCGCAGTATCGGTTAACAGAGCCCTCCACAAGAGCGTCGTTTTTCCCGATAGACTCCAGCAAGCCGCTGACACGCTTAAACTCCTTGTAGGCAGCGGGATTTCCTTTGACCTCCCGCCTTACTTTCAAAGCTTTGCCAGTAGCAAGTGCTGCTTCCCCAGCCTCCCGTTTTGCCAGTTCCTTCTTGGTTCGGTGGGAACGTCCCTCCGCCCTCAACATAGTAACAGGCTTGCAAGGTGTGGGCATAGGATCACCTCCAATTTGATAATTTTTGTTCACGGCCGGAAAAACCTGATGTGGGAATAATTTTTGTATCTATGTCCGCCGCGGTCGTCTTGCAAAGGGCATGAAACCCACAAGGGGAGGGGGGTATCAAGGCAACGCCCCCCACCACAGCCGACAGCGAAACACAAAGCGGACATCTAATGTCTTGCCTTGTTCCCGAAGCCGCCGTCCTCTTTGGCCGTCTTGATTGAGTGGCAGCGGTGACACAAGCTCTGCCAGTTCTTCCGATCCCAGAACAGTTTCAGATTTCCTTTGTGCGGTTTTATATGGTCAACTTCCGTCGCAAGAGTATGTTTCCCTTGCCGTTCGCATTCGGCACAATAGGGATGGCCAGAAACAGCTTACTTTCCTTTCGCCACTTATGATCGTACAGCCTTGCCGAAGAAGATTCACGCTTGAGGGTATGTTCGGCTTTGTGCTTTTCACAATAGCCCTCGGTGGTCAATACCATGCAGCCGCCATGTCTGCACGGTCTCGGTATTTTATCCATAGTAGTCATTCCCTTCGGTGCGCCTGATACGGCAGCGCCGCAGCATTGCTGCATATTTGTTCTGCCGTACACACGCATACCTCTCTCCTTCGATTACCCCTATCCGCATTATATACCCGAATTTAAAAACGTGTATACTTTTTTGTGCCAATCTGTGCCAACTGTACCATTTTGTGCCAACATTACCATTTTTGGTCATTTGGGAAACACTTCTGTAACATATGTTCACACAAAAGGCAAAAAGCCTGTCAAATCTTTCGATTCAACAGGCTTAAATAAAACAAATGCGCTGCCTACTGATAACAGTAAAGGCAGTGCATTTGTTTCAAAAGAATTGTTTTTTGGAGTATGATGAATATGCGTATGTATTGCATATATAGAAAGTATATCATAAAAAATCTGAGACAACAAAATCAAGTTACGGGTATACTCGTCTGCTCCTGCATATGCCTGATCATCTCAAGCCCATAGCCGTGCAGTCTGTATACAGTACGCCTCGGAAGACCGAGTATCGCAGCAACCTCTTCCCAATCAGAGGCACACAGGACATAATACTGTGTCATCACCGCCTTAATCTTCGGGTCGGGTATCCGACCGATAAGGCTGTCCACCTCTTTGTACTTCTGGTACAGCAGGTCAATTTCATTTTCTATCTCCTGCACAATTCCCTGGAGCTGGAGGCAGTCGGAAAGATAACCCAGCTTCTTCGCCATGCGGCCAGATCCATAGGTTGTGTGCAGACGTGTCAACTTGTTCTTCCACATCTTAAGCTTTGCGAACTGCTGCTCCAGTGCTATTTCTCTGAAACGATAATCCTCAAGGTCTTTTTTAGTGATCACCTCTGCCTCCGTCCTTTCCGATAGTACTCTATATCTATTATACTACTGCTTTTCAGAATGTGGATATTTGGAGTAAAATATTATAACAAAAATCTCACTTACATATATGGCAAGTGAGATTCTCTTTATTAGCAACCGCTGTCCAACACCTTAATTAAATTTACAACAAAATCTTAAATTTACATCATAAGCCTCGCTTTCTATTAAAGTCAAAAATTTTCAGGAATACTATTAATTAGTTAATTCAGAATATTCATCTAATC
>CAMWIR010000164.1 GCA_947174365.1 uncultured Ruminococcus sp.
TCATTTCAATAAAAGTTCTCAAAAATATTGACAAATCGGGAAATTTGGTATATACTATAGTTACACGGAGGTGGTAATATGACCGCAAAAATTCAGCAATGGGGCGACGCTTTCGGCATAAGTATTCCCGAATATATTCTTGACATTTTAAAATGGCGTGACAATGAACAAATTGATATAATCGCCGAAAATGACAGGATAATTATTGAAAGATCACGGAAAAGGAAAAATATAAAAGAACTTTTTGAGGATTTTGAGGGCGAGCATGAGCCTGTCAATATTGACTGGGGCGAAGCTGTGGGTGACGAAATATGGTAAAGCAGGGCGATATTATTAAAATAGATTTCAACCCTCAGTCGGGTCATGAACAGGCAGGCTACAGACCTGCGGTTGTGGTAAGCAATGATGTTTTTAACACTAAAACAAATATGACCCTTGTTTGCCCGATAACAAACACAAATAATCAATTTCCTCTTGACAGCAGAACTCAGACCAAGGGAGTTATTTTGTGTGAGCATATAAAAGCCCTTGATCTGCAAAGCAGGAATTATAAGCCTGTGGAAACACTCCCAAAGGATATTCTTGAAACAGTTGTGGAAACAGTTTTCGGTGAAATCGAGATTTTAGAGGATAACTGATTATTGCCGCTCCCTATAAATGGGAGGCGGCAATTTTTTTGCCATTATAACTGCATTAATTTTCTTCTTCCGCCGCAGGGCAGCTGTACACACTGCCGAACTTTTTCACATTTTGCGAAAATTAACAAAAAATACACCAAAAGATTGTTGAAAAATGCTATAATTTTTTTTGAGAAATATGAGAAAATTTCCCCCTCTCGGTTGTATTATATATAGGACTTGCCGATCTGCCAAAAAAGGCAAGGGCGTTACCGATCATAGTGCAAGGATATATCGGGGCAGGCATTGAGGGATATTTCGGCGGGAGTTTTGTTTCCTGCCTCTTGCCTCCTGCTTCAAGCTGCACCGGGAAATATGATGATAAAGGAGAAAAACCGCAAAATGCATTCGGCTTCAAACGGTACCTTTGATGACGAATACATCGGATATTTGCTTGACACCTACTCGGATATGCTGATCAAGCTGTGCTACTCCTATGTCCGATCGGTGCACGACGCCGAGGACGCCGCACAGGAGGTTTTCTGCGAGATAATCAAACGGAAGCCTGTTTTTGACGACAGCGAGCACGAAAAGGCATGGCTTATGCGCACGGCTATCAACAAATGCAAAAATCACCTCAAATCGAGTTGGGTGAATAAATTCAAGCTGTCGGATGATTTGTCGGCAGACGTTCCCGAGGCTTCGGAAGACCCTTTCGGAAGCTTCGGCAACGGCTCGGACGGCATTTCGCAGGACGACAGGCGGCATATTCTGGAGGCGGTCATGGGACTGCCCGAGAAATACCGCACGGTTATTCATATGTACTACTACCAAGGCTTGTCCATAAACGAAATTGCCGAAATAAAACAGATCAGCCCCTCCACCGCAGGCACGCACCTGGCGAGGGGGAGGGCGCTGCTGGGAAAAAAACTGGAAGGAGATTTTTATGGCTGATTTTTCCGATAAATACCGCAAAGCTCTTGACAGTCTGGATATCTCTCCCGACTTCAAGGAGCGCACGGCGGCTAAGATGATCGCTTTGAGAGACATGGTCGAAACGACCGTCGAAACGGCTGCCGTTTCCGCTTCCGAAAAGGCGGGCAATATTATTCTGATGAATGGAAACGTGAGCCGCAAAAAGAAAATGCGGCGTATGATGTACACTGTGGGGGCTATTGCTGCCTGTGCTGCGGTGTGCATGGGTGTTGTATTCTCGGGGGTGCTTGACGGGAATAAGAATGTTATAAGATATGAGGAAAGCGAGACGGCTGCTCCGGAGCAGACGGATGTTCTGCCCCATGAAGAGCCTGCAGAGGAAGTTTCCGAAACCGTTAATACTGAGGAAACGGCTCATGATGAGGCGGTTTTAGATGATGTGAGCTATGCTCAGACGAGTGAGATAATTGTCACGGAAGTTCCCGAAGAGGAAATGCCGATAGAAACACGGGGCAATATTGCTACCGAGGCAAATGCAGACAAGCCCGTTGTCACTGAAGTGACGGTCACGGGGGCTCCTGTGACCGAAGCCCCTGCCAACGGAGTATTGCAGAATGCGGGCACGGAAATGCCTGTGTCAACGGCAATAGCAACGACAAAAACAGTGCCGGCAGTGACAACAGCGTCTCCTTCACGCCCGGCAGTTACCGAGGCGCTGCCAACGGGTGCGGCGGAATATGCCCCGCCTGTGGGGGGGAATACCCCCCATGAGGTTATTGATGATGAGGAAGTCATTACGGAAAGCTACACTCCCGCAGTGTCTCCCGAGGGGACAGAGAATGACGGAGCAGCAGGAGATCATGATTATGACGAGGCTGATGCCGCAGAAGAAGCCCCAATGACGCCCGTGACCTCGGACAGCACATCTGCGCCTGCGTTCAACGACCCTGCATTCAGCTACAGCGGTGCTGTGGGATATGATTTTTCCGCTTATGACGAGGCAAAGAAGTTTGACAAGAAAAACGCCTATGCCACAATAACGCCTTTGTTTGAGGAATACGACGAGAAGAACGGGAAGATAGTTTCCTACAATGCAGCGGAAGTGCGTGGAACGGTAAAAATGCGTGAGCTTATAAGTGCGGCGGCTTTATATGCGGAGGACGGCACCTGGGAGGCTGTGGCTGTGCCCCCCGAAAATTCACGGTATATCATAGATTTTGCGGACGAGGACGGAAATTCCCTAAGGGGCTATGCGGGGGACGGGTTTATCTGCTATGCGGTAGCCGATATGAAAGGCAATGAGCCTGTGAATGAAGTGGTTTACTGTTATTTCAAGCTGACCGAAAAGGAAAGCAAACGGCTGGAGGGCATTTTGTATTCGTATGTTGACTGACGTTTAAAGGAGGATATGATTTGAAAAAGATCGTTTGCAGCATTGCAGCGGCGGCAATAGTATTGTCGCAAACGGCGGCAGTCGCCGAGGCAGGGTATTTCGGAGATGTGTATGAGGAAAGCACGGGAGAGTTCTATTTAGCTGAAAGTGATGATTACAGTATCATTTACAGACAGGTGGACAGGAGAGGCTATAAATGGCAGAACTATTACCGTGACGCAAAGGGCGACCTTTATTATGCCAACACTTTTGACTATTATATATCAAGGCTTGAACCTTACCCTAACGACGACACTCACCCCGAAGCAAAAATGGGGAAATATGACGGGTACGACCTGACCGTCGACAGGGGATATCCGGGAGAATACGACAGTATAGATTACTATATAGGCTGGGACGTTTTTGAAGAGGGAAATAAGCGCAATGCCTATTTTTCGCTGACTCCCGATTTGTACGGTTACGACTTTTCGGGGGCGGTCGTCCGAATACCGAACAGTATAACGATAAAATCGGAAAAAAGAACGGGCATTGTCAAGCAAATAAACGGCAGCTGCAACCTGAAATTTTTCGATCTCGACCCCGAAAACGAATATATGAAATGCGTCGACAATGTTTTATTCAGCAAGGACGGAAAGAAGCTTATGTCCTTTGCGCAGCATGACGAACGGAGGGAATATGCCATTCCCGAGGGGACGTGCAGCATTGTCTCGGGCGCTTTCAAAAGCTGCTACAATCTGCGGAAGATAAGCTTTGCGGATACGGTAACGGAATTGTCTGACAGGGCGTTTGCCGATGTTACCGTTGACGAATATGAATTTTCCGACAGTGTGGAAATTATTCCAAAGTCATGTTTTGATGATAACTATTATCTGAAACGATTTTATATTTCCCCCGGGTCAAAGCTGAGGAAGATAGAAGAATATGCCTTTTGGGGCTGTGATGATCTGACGGAGCTTTATCTGCCGTCCTTTGAAATCGAAATTGACAGAAAGGCACTTAGCAGCTTTGATAGGAGGTCTGACAAAGTAAAACCCATAACCTTGAAAAGCTATGTACAGCCGACAGTTCAAAAAGAGGGCAATTCGCTCAAATGGGATAAGATACCGAACGCTTCTTATTATGAGGTTTATCAAAGGCTAGGAAACGGCGAATACAAGCTGCTCAGTACGACAAAGGGAACGTCCTGCAAATTGCCCGCTTTGGGGAAAGGGAAGAAATACACCTTTGCGGTAAAGCCCGTGGCGGTCATTCCCGGGGCAAACTATGACAAAGAAAGGGACGAAACTTATCCCGAAAGCTTTACCGTAGAGGGCACTATGTCGGAGGATATTACCGTAGAGAGATAACGGATATTCACAAACGAAAAAATATTTTAACAGGAGGAAAAAAGTATGAAAACGAAAAAAATTATTGCTGCATTAACGGCGGCGGCCATATGCACGGGAATGTTCTGCTTTCCCGCAAGCGCAAAGGTGGATATGTACGATCTGCCCACTCCAATTTCGGGGGATAAAAATATAGTGACCTTTCAGCGGACGAGGCCTGTACTGAACGGGGGAAGCGATGAAAATTACTACAACAGGGGCAGCCGTTTCCGCCGTCATCTGGAATGGTCGGAGGTGGACGGGGCGCTGTTCTACCGTGTTTACTCAAAGGCAAAGTCGGAGAAGAATTATTCGCTGGCGTATGAGACCTTTGACACAAGCATATTGGTTGAATATTATGAGGACGCTTACTTTAAGGTGCAGGCGGTGACCTACAGCACGAGCGACAAGCAGTACAAGAGCCTTATGTCAAAGGCGGTGAAGTTCAAGGCGGCAGAGCCTAAGAAGCGTGAACCGATAATGCCGATAGTGCCTTATGATGACGGCTATTATGCCGAGGTGTCACCGGGGGCGCCGGCAGATGACGGTGATGAAATAATCATCGATCCGGTTATGGATGAGGCGGAGGCTGTCAGCTTCAATTCGCCTGTAATGCCCGCTCCTGCGCCTGCGGGTGGGGCTGTTGCTGTTACAGGTTCGCCAAAAAATAATACGGAGGAATACGGTCACGCTCCCGAAAGCGGTTTCAAAAAAGCCGGTCTTGACCCTGTTTCCACGTTTTCGGCTGATGTGGACACTGCTTCCTATACCAATGTAAGAAGAATGATAAATGACGGTGACCGTGTGCCCGAAGAGGCGGTAAGGGTGGAGGAATTTATAAATTATTTCGATTATGATTATCCTATCCCCGAGGGTGAAGAGAATGTGAGCGTTTACACGGAGCTTGCGCCCTGTCCCTGGAATGACAACGCACTGCTGATGATGACGGGGGTCAAGGCAAAGAATGCGGAGAAGATCCCCGCTTCAAATCTGGTATTTCTTATAGATGTAAGCGGTTCAATGTATTCGGAGGATAAGCTGCCTTTGGCGGTAGAGAGCATTAAAATGCTGACTAAGACCCTTACGGCAAATGATAGGATTTCCATAGTCACCTACTCGGGGGAAGAACGTGTAGTGCTGGCGGGGGGCAACGGAAAAATGGTGAGTGCCGTGTCCGCTTTGACGAATATACTGGAGGCGGACGGCGTTACAAACGGGGAAAGCGGCATGAAAGCGGCGTATGAGCTGGCGGAAAAGTATTACATTGAGGGGGGCAACAACCGCATTATACTTATGACGGACGGCGACCTTAATGTGGGGATTCAGAGCGAGGACGAGCTGAAAAAATTCATTTCCGAAAAGCGGGAGAGCGGGGTATATTTCACTGTTCTGGGCTTTGGAGACGGCAACATCAAGGACAACAAAATGGAAGCTTTGGCGGACAACGGCAACGGCAGCTATCATTACATAGACATTCCCGAGGAGGCGCAGAGGGTGCTTGTGGACGAGCGGGAGAGCACGCTGTTCACTATGGCGGAGGACGTGAAGATACAAGTCGAGTTCAACCCTGCGGCGGTGGGCAGCTATCGGCTTATCGGGTATGACAACAGGCGGCTGAACAATGAGGATTTCACGGACGACGGCAAGGACGCGGGAGAAATGGGAGCGGGACAGAATGTGACGGCTTTGTACGAGATAATCCCCGCAAAGGGTCTGACGAGTGCGCTTAAATATCAGAAGCCTGTTCCGGGAAGTGCAAAGGAGCTTGCGACGGTAAAGGTGCGGTACAAGAAGCCCGGGGAGGATGCTTCACGGGAGATAGAGGCTGTCCAGGGCAGCACTCCGGGGACGGCAAGCGAGAATTTACTGCGTGCGGCTTCGGCGGCGGCGTTCGGAATGGTACTCGCTGACAGTGAGTACAAGGGAAATGCAGATCTGTACAGCGTTATGGAAATGCAGTCGGCTTTGTACAGCAGGAAAAAGGATAAGGAATTCGGGGAGATGATAGAGAAATATATTTCGCTTTACGGGGATATTGATAAGGAATCGGACGAAGATGAATAAAT
>CAMWIR010000165.1 GCA_947174365.1 uncultured Ruminococcus sp.
CTTACATCCTTGTCAATGGTGCTTTCAAAGCCGCCGCCAAAGGCAGCTGCGTCATTGAAAAATCGGGAGAAATCCTTAAGTCCCGGCTTTGGCACATCCTCGCGCGCAGGAGCATTCAGATCGAAATCCTCAATAAGGCTTTCAAAATATCCGTTTCCTTTTTCGGAAACATCCCCTTTGACGGGAACAGCCTCGCTTTCGGGAACATTCTCGCTGTCGGGAGCGCCTCCGCTTGCTTTATTTTCATCTGACATATATACAAAATTCCTTTATCGGTAAAATTGTTTAGCCCTTGATCCTCACAGCCAAGCCGGCTTAGCAAGCTCAGCTGCCATTGTAGATGTAATTCCAGTCGGGTTCTTTTACATTGGGGTTAAGCTCAGCCTTTGATGTGTCAACCTCGGCGCTTTCGCCGTCCCGCACACGTCTGCCCACTACAATGAACCGCGACGGCTCAAATTCGTTGCTGCAAGTGGAAAGGGTCATAAACTTGTCCCCCTCACGAACATCAACTCCCGTGATAATTTCCGTGCGCTCGTTAAGGTTTTCCATATATTCATCAAAGGTCTTTTCGCTGCTGCCGAAAATGACGTAATTCTGATAATCAAAAATCACGCCGTCTCTGGTATGCCTCGGCTCGACCTCGCATACAAAAAGGGCTATTATTTTGTATGTATACTCCTCATAAAGGTTGGAGAAAGTGAATGTGGGGTGCTGCTTGTAAAAGTCAAATCTGCTGGTGTTCTGGCTTGTTACTTTATATTTTTTCAGCGTTCCGAACATTGTACCGTCCGCCTGATTGTGGCCGTAAAGTATAATGTTGTCGCACTGGTTGAAATCATAGTCATTCACCACACCCCGGAAGTCCGCAAATATCGCCCCTCCTTGGGAATAGCTGCCGTTAAAGGCGGTGTTCAGATAAAGGTCATTGTCCTCGCACTGTACCACCACATTGTCAATTGAAGTACCGTCAACGGTTATCCAACCCGCTGTGTGCGGGTTTTTGTCTATGTATTCCTGCATTTCTTCCCTCACCACCAAAGGCTCGGGCGCAGGGGTTGTGGTTGTAGTCTCTACAGTCGTTTCGGCTGTGGTCGTCTCCGCACGGGTTATGACCACAGGCTCTGTAAGGCTTTCTGTCGGGGGATCGTTTTTGTTGTCGCCGCAGCCGCATACCAAGCTTCCCAGCAGCGCTGCCAGACCTATAGCAGTGATTTTTTTGTATCTTTTCATAGGATTTTCCTCTTGCTCTTTTTAGTAAATAACGCTCCAGTCGGGCTCTTTTGCATTAGGGTTAAGATAAGCTGCGGAAACATCCACCGCTTCATCCTCGCCCTTTCTTGTTTTTCTTGCAAATACAACAAATCTCGATGGCTCAAATTCATTGCTGCAGGTGGATAAGGTAAGAAATTCATCTCCGTATTCCACATCCACCGCCGTGACTATTTGGGAGCGTTCGTTTATGTTTGAAATAAATCTACCATATACCTCTCTGTCGGAAAGGTCTATGTAATTGTGATAATCGAATACATAGCCGTCAGCTGTCTGCCTCGGCTCCACCTCTGTTACAAAATATGCGAATATCTTGTAAACATCTCTGTGATAATTGGAGCTAAATGTTATCGTCGGGTGATTTTTGTAGTGGTCAAGATTTTTCTTGTAGTCCTTAAGGCTGCCGAACATAGTCCTGTCTCTCTGATTGTGTCCGTATAGGGTCAGATTGTCCGACCGGGACTTTGGTCCAAGCGTTGCCCTGTAATCGAGAAACACCGTTCCCGCCTTGTTGTAAGAGCCGTCAAAGGCTTTTTTAAGATAATCGTCATTGTTTCCAGACTGCACAACAGGGAAGTCTACCGCTGTACCGTCAATACAGATATATCCGCAGGTGTCGGGGTTTATGTTTACAAGCTCTGTCGCCCCCGGCAGCATTTCGCCTTCGGTGACTGCCGCCACTACTGAGTCGTACAGATTTTTCCATTTTATCGCAGAACTTTGTGCACTGATCGATTGCAAAAGCTCGTTCCCTAATATCGCACCGCAGCCGATAAGCACCAACACCGCAAACTGAGTGAAAAGCTTCGAGCAGATTTCCTTTACGCTGTCGCCCTTCTGTATCAGCAGCCAGTGCCCCCGCTTTGCTTTCTTTTTGGCCTTTACGGCCTTTTTATAGGCTTTCATTGCGCTTTTTGACATTTTTGACACAGCCATAATTTATTATCTCCGTCCCCTTGTTTTTGTCTTTTGGGGAAAGACGCCGCAATGTCAGAATATTTTACCCCGAAAGCAGCGTCTATATATATTTATAATACACTTTTTTGGAGCATTTGTCAAGGAAATAGCGCAAATTTTGTGATTTTACTCAAAACAGCAGTCTGCTTTTTTATGTTTACAGTACACTTTTCATGCACATAACACAATTTTAACTTTTTTCGTGATATTTTGGGCATTTTTCATGGCATTTTAACCGTAATTCTTTGAAATTCTTTACGGTCAGACAGCTCTATAAATTTTGTCCCGAATATCGCATGGCAAATTTAACAAAAAATTTACAAAAAATTCTCCGAAAATTTTCCTAAATTATTTCCCGGGAAATAGCCTGTCTAAGACATATTCTTGCGCAAAGCAACTCATTTAATCGTGCTTGAAAATTCTCTTTTCTGTTCCCTCCACCGCCTTTTGTATCAAAGGCTCAAAATCAAAGGATGCCTGTGCTGCCCGAACCTGTTCGAGTGAGGGATTTGTTTTCGGGTGCTTGGGAGTAAATACCGTGCAGCAGTCCTCATAGGGTTCTATGGAAATGTCAAAGGTGTCTATCTTCCTTGCAATCTCCACTATCTCCGACTTGTCCATGCCTATCACAGGGCGGAATACGGGCATTCTGCACACATCATCCGTACAGACAACAGCCCCCATGGTCTGGCTGGCAACCTGTCCCAGACTTTCACCCGTTACCAAAGCGGAAATGTTCTTGTCCGAACAGATCCGCTGGGCAATCTCCAGCATTATCCGCCGCATTAATATAGTAAACAGTTCCTCCGGGCAGTGATCTCTCAGCGCCTCCTGTATTTCCGTAAATGGCACACAGTAAAAGGGGATATCGCCGCACCAGGGGGTCAGCCGCTCGCACAGCCGCTCCACCTTCATTCTCGCTCTGTCAGAGGTGTAAGGGGGCGAAACATAGTGTATCGCCGAAATGTCGACTCCACGCTTGGCGATCATATACCCGGCAACGGGACTGTCAATGCCTCCCGAAAGGAGCAGCATAGCCTTTCCCGACATTCCCACTGGAATCCCTCCCGCACCGGGGCGGTTGCCTGTGTGAATGTAAGCGTTCTTGTCACGGATCTCCACATTCACTGTAACATCGGGCGTTTTAACATCGACCGTCAACTGAGGGAATTTTTCGGTAAGCCGTCCTCCCAGTTCCATGCATATCTGCGGAGACGACAGCGGGAAATTTTTGTCCGACCGCTTTGCAGCTACCTTAAAGCTTTTTGCCTCCGACAATTCCTCGCCGCAGTATTCCGCCGCAAACCTGCAAATTTCCTCAAAATCCTTTTCGCATACTCCTGCCCTGCATACCGCAGCCGCACCGAATACCTTTGAAGCCCGATCCATAGCCTCGTCCATGTCAATGTCGTCACTTAAAGGGCAGCAGTAGATCATAGACTGGGAACGGGAATATTCGAACTTTCCCAAGGAACTCAGCCTGTGCCGCAGATTGCGTATGAACGAGTCCTCAAATGTGTGTCTGTTTAAGCCTTTGAGAGCGATCTCGCCCTCTTTGAGCAGTATGATTTCTTTCAATTTAATTAACATTCCTTTCAAGTATGGATCATGTGGACGACAGCAGCTTTTTCAGATTGGAATATTCGGGGCGAAGAGCTTTATAAATTTTAAGCCCGTCATTCATTCCAAAGGCCTTTGTCATTCCCGTGTAAAACTGCTGCTTGTCCTTTGAATCCGCCACCAGATCGCAAATTACATTGGTATTGACCTTTCCTATCCCTGCGTCCTTTATTATGGCAGCAAGTTCGTTTCTGCCCTGTTTTACCTTTGATGAGTCGGCTTTCTTTTTGCTGTCCTTGCTGTTAGCTGCAGATTTTACAGCGGATTTTTGAACCTTTTCCTTGGGCGTATCAATCTGTGCAGAGGCTTTCGCAGCAAATCCCGAAGCTTCCTCAATAACCTTGTTTTCCGTCTTTGGTTCGGGGCTTTTTTCCTCTTGCACATTTTGGAACTTGACCGCTTGAATTTTTTCCGTGACTTCAACCTCATTTATAGGCGTTGTTCTTGCTTCCTGTGCAGAATTATCGGCAGCGCCCGCCAAATTTTCCGAAGCAGAGGAGAGCGGTTCATTTTTTTGAGAAACCTTCGCATTATCCGCAGTTTTCTCCGATCTGTCGATTTCCTCTGCTTGCCGAACAGTAAATACTTCATCCGTCTTTTGCTGAACCGAGGAGGCAAAAACCGCCGTATTCACGGGTTCAAGTCTTTGTGCCGCCATGGATTCCGGCTGCAAACATCTCTTAATGCTCGGAGCAAATCTCAGCATAAAATTAGTGCAGTGCATTGTTCTTTCCCAAAAATGCTGTATAAAAGTGTATCCCGTATCTACGCTGATAATGGTAACATCTCTGTCCTCGCTTGTTCCTGCCAGATATCCTGTAAAGCTTGCCAACTGAAAATCAAGAGCATTCTTGTTTCCCGAGGAAACATGGAGCGGAATGACCTTTGCCGCTGTGGCTTTAAGCATTTCGTGTGCTTCAAAGCTCATAGAGTTGGAATTATTGCTGTAAAAAATGTATACCGAATCTTTTTCGGACAATCTTTCAACCCCCATAAGCCCTGCAGAATGCACATTCTCAAAATCAACCAAATAAACAGCCATTTCTGTAAATACTCCTTATTTTTAAAACTTAGACCTTTTTCGCCAAGGACAGATACCCCGCCTGCAAGGCCGTCACCAGACGCTCGATCTCCCCGCAGGAGGACATTCTCGAAAAGGACACCCTAAGAGAAGTATCTGTAATCCTGTCGCTAAGCCCCATTGCAGTAAGTACGCCGCTTTTCGCCCCTTTGGAACAGGCAGAGCCGCTGGAAACATATATCTCCCGTTCCTCCAGATAATGGAGCATTATTTCCGATCGGATACCGTTTACTGAAAAGTTGAGAATATATGGCGACTGCTCTTCGGCATTTGAATTTATCGTAATATAGTCCAGAGCCGCCAGCTTGCGTCGCAGCCTGCCGTTAAGCTCCTCCGCATTGGAGTATGCCACGGAAATAGTGGGCAGCTGCGCTCTTACCGCCGCCCCGAATGCGCTTATAACAGGCACAGCCTCCGTTCCCGACCGCTGCCCCTTTTCCTGCCCGCCTCCGAGATTGTGGGGCGCAATGCGTATCCCTTTGGCAATGTACATAGCCCCCACGCCCTTTGGTGCATGTACCTTGTGTCCGCTTACCGTAATAAGATCGGCGTACAGATCTGCGGTTTTCATGGGCATTTTTAGGAAACCCTGAACAGCGTCGCAGTGTGTAATGCATTCCGGATATTTTTTCTTTACCTGTGAAAAAATTTTTTTAATAGGATTAATAGCACCAGTTTCATTATTTACCATCATACATGAGGCTAAAAAAGTGTTGTAATCAACCGCTGCCAGAAATTCGTCCGGGTCGATCTCACCTGTTTTATCGGGCTTTACCCGCACCGCCTCAAAGCCCTGCTTTTCAAGGTATTTCACCGTTTCCTCCACCGAGGGGTGTTCGATCGCCGAAATAACTATCCTTTTGCGGCGTTTGCCGTAATTTTCCGCAGCTCCTAAGATCAGCGTGTTATTGGACTCGGTAGCTCCGCTTGTAAAGGTTATCCTCTCGGGCTGGCACACAAGCGCCGCAGCCACAGCCTTTCTCGCCTCCTCAACGGCAATTTCCGCATTAACGCCCATTCTGTGAAGAGATGAGGGGTTTCCGAAATTTTCCGTCATTGCCTTGGCGCAGGCCTCAACCGCTTCTTCGCATGGCTTTGTAGTAGCGGCATTGTCCAGATATGCGGTCATATTTATCAATCCTTTCGGTTACCCTTGCAGTGTGTTACCGCAAAGGCAAAATATATTTTTATCAATGATTTTCCCATAGTTATACACTTTAATTATACATCATTTTACAGCAAATTTCCATAGAATTTTCAAAAAAATTTTCTCTTTTTTATATATTGTAAAT
>CAMWIR010000166.1 GCA_947174365.1 uncultured Ruminococcus sp.
CTGTAATATGAATTTCTTCCCTATGATAACTTATTTTGTTACTTGCAATTTCGTTTGCTTTGTGATATAATCGTGTTAGGAGATTGTTAAAATAAAATCCCGTTATTTTAGCAAGCATTCCGTCCGATGATATTCTACAGCGGCAGACGGAATTTTCCGAGACCGCAATGGCAATTTTCCGTCGGCAGCCCTTGCCCATTGGAACTTGCCGCTGCAAACTTGTAAAGGATGGCTTATGTTATGAGTAATGAAACTAAACAGGCGGGCGGAATTATAACCCTTCCCATGCTGGCGCTGCGTGAATTGGTGGTATTTCCGAAGGTCGCTATACATTTTGATGTGTCAAGGGATAAATCGGTGAAATCCCTTACTGCTGCGGCAGAGGGGGGCAAGCTGATATTCCTGACGGCTCAGATCGACAATGACGAGGAGGTCACTCCCGACAGACTCTACACCACAGGCGTAGTTGCGGAGGTAAAGCAGCTGCTTCGCACTCCCGGGGGCGTTACAAGAGTAATGGCAGAGGGACTTTACAGGGCAAAGCTTGTGGATATTGTGGGGATCGACCCCTATTACACCGCCCGGGTAAAAAAATACCCCGAACGGGTAAGGGCAAAGACAGACCCCCTTGAAATGGAAGCGCTCGTGCGGGCGGTCAAGGAGGAATTCAAGGCGTACTGCTCAAATATCCCGCGGGTTCCCGGGGAATACATAAGCTCCATTATAGGCTCTGACGATCCCAAAACTGTGTTTGACAACATTGCAGTAAGCGTTCCGCTGCCTGTGGAGGAAAAGCAGCAGCTGCTGGAGGCCAACGGTACAAGCAACAGACTCAGTATGCTCCTTGCCATGCTTTCACGGGAAACGGAGATCATGGGCATTGAGCGCGAAATACAGGAAAAGCTGCGTCAGCAGGTGGACGAATCCCAAAGGGAATATTATCTGCGGGAGCAGATGAAGGCCATTTCCAGAGAGCTTGGCGAGGACGATTCCGTTCAGGACGAGGCTTACGAATATCTTGACAAGATATATGCCCTGAAGCTTCCCCATGAAACGGAGGAAAAGCTTGTTAAAGAAGCTGACAGGCTTTCGAGAATGTCCTCTTCGTCACAGGAGGCATTTGTGGTAAGAAATTACCTGGATACCTGCCTTGACCTGCCGTGGAACAACGCTACAAAGGATAAAAACGATATAAAGCGTGCTGAAAAGGTACTTAACAAGGATCACTACGGTCTGGAAAAAGTTAAGGAAAGAATATTGGAAAGCATGGCGGTAAGACAGCTTGCCCCCGATGTAAAGGGTCAGATACTCTGCCTTTACGGACCTCCGGGAGTGGGTAAGACTTCGGTAGCAAAGTCTATCGCACGGTCGCTGGGGCGCAAATATGTGCGCATTTCCCTTGGCGGCGTAAGGGACGAGGCTGATATAAGAGGGCACAGGAAAACCTATGTGGGGGCAATGCCCGGTCGAATTATCAATGCTCTTATACAGGCGGGAACGAAAAACCCCGTTATCCTCCTTGATGAAATAGATAAAATTTCGGGCAGCCAGAAAGGCGATCCCTCGGCGGCGCTTTTAGAGGTTCTTGACAGCGAGCAGAATACCGCATTCAGAGATCATTATGTGGAAGTACCTTTTGATCTGGGAGATGTGATGTTCATTACCACTGCCAACGATATGGGGACGGTAGACCCGCCTCTTCGTGACAGAATGGAGGTAATAGAGCTGGGCAGCTACACCCGTGAGGAAAAATTCCACATTGCCAAGGAACATCTTGTGCCCAAGCAGATAAAGAAACACGGGCTGAAAGCTTCGCAGCTGAGGATCAATGACAAGGCACTGTACGCCGTTATTGACGGCTACACCAGAGAGGCGGGCGTGAGAGGTCTTGAAAGGTATATTGCCAAAATATGCCGCAAGGCTGCAAAGGAGATAGTGGAGGAAACCGCTGTAAAGGTATCGATCACTCCCGCAAATACAGAAAAATATCTCGGACATCGCAAATACCATGACGACAGCCTGTTTAAAATGGATCAGGTGGGCGTGGTGAACGGACTTGCATGGACATCGGCAGGTGGCGTTATAATGCCCTTGGAGGTGCTGGTAATGGACGGCAAGGGCACGGTGGAGGCCACAGGTTCTTTGGGTGATGTAATGAAAGAAAGCTCCAAGCTGGCTGTAAGCTTTGTACGGTCTATAGCCGCTGATTATGGCATTGACGGGAGCTTTTACAAGGAAAAGGATGTTCACATACACGCTCCCGAGGGAGCTACACCAAAGGACGGTCCTTCGGCGGGAGTTACCATGACAACGGCGCTTGTTTCCGCATTATCGGGTATCCCCGTTCGCCGTGACGTGGCAATGACAGGGGAGATAACCCTTCACGGCAAGGTGCTGCCCATAGGCGGGCTGCGTGAAAAGACCATGGCAGCCTATAAAGAGGGCATGAAAACGGTCATTATTCCCGAGGGTAACAGGGGAGATATGGACGAGGTGGACGAGGCGGTAAAATCGGGTCTTGACTTTGTATTTGCCGAAAAGATAACCGACGTTCTTGACGTGGCGCTTGCTCACAAGCCTAAGCAAAAGCTTGCCGAAAAGAAAGTTGCCATGCCTTTTGCGGCTGTGGCTGACGAGGACAGAGTGCCGCTGCACAGCAGGAAAAAGGGTGCAGATTAAGCTTTTATATATAAGGTTACCGAGCCGCAAACCAACAAGAGCCACAATACACCGCACCGGGTTAGGAGTTAACGGGAAAGTGAATTGGAATAATATAAAATTTTGCACATCATTCGGCGAATACAGCCAGATACCGCCCCCCGAAAGGCTTGAGATAGCCTTTTCGGGGAGGTCGAATGTGGGGAAATCCTCTCTTATCAATAAGATAGCGAACAGGAAAAATCTTGCGAGAGTTTCTTCCTCTCCGGGAAAGACGGCTACCATAAACTTTTACGAGGCGGAAAACATTTATTTGGTCGATCTGCCCGGCTACGGCTTTGCAAAGGTGTCAAAGTCGGATAAACAAAGGTGGTCAAAGCTTATCGGAGGTTATCTTGGCGGGGGCAGAGATCTGGGGCTTATATTTCAGCTGATCGACTACCGTCACCCTCCCACAGCGGACGATCTGCAAATGATAAATGCCCTTATCGACGGTGAGATACCCTTTGCAATAATTTTCACAAAATCGGATAAGCTTTCCGCAAGGGAGCGTGCGGAGCGAATGGAGGGCTTTGCTGGGGAAATTCCCTGCTTTGACCAAATTAAATGCGTGGAATTTTCCGCTGTTACCGGGGAGGGAGCGGAGGAAATAAGAGAAATCATACGTGAACTTTCGGAGGAATGACACTCTGAAGTGTATGTTAAAATTTATCCTGCGGCATTGCGCCGCTAATATCGTGATTTTTCCAATTGGGAAAATTTGAAAATACGGGTAAAATCAACCATAGATTAAAATAGTCAGGAGTTTTGAAAAATGTTTGTATCGGAAAATTTAAGTGTTAATGAAAAAGGAAATCTTGCCATAGGCGGGGTGGATACCACGGAACTTGCGGCAAAATACGGCACACCGCTGTATGTAATGGACGAGGAGCTTATCAGAGAAAACTGCCGCAGATTTAAAGAGTCCATGGACAAATACTACGGCGCAGGGCTGGTTTGCTACGCCAGCAAGGTTTTTTGCTGCAAGGCAGTTTGCAAAATTTGCATGGAAGAGGGCTTGGGACTTGATGTGGTTTCGGGGGGCGAGCTTTACACGGCTTTAAGCGTGGGCTTTCCTGCGGATAAAATCTGTTTCCACGGCAACAATAAAACCGACGACGAACTGAAATTTGCTTTGGAAAAAGGCGTAGGACGGATAATCGTTGACAATATTTTCGAGCTGGAAAACTTGAGCAAAATGGCGGGCGAAATGGGCAGGACCGCAAGCATAATGTTTCGTATCAAGCCGGGAATTGACGCACACACCCACAGCTTTATCATGACAGGGCAGATAGACAGCAAATTCGGCTTTGCTTTGGAAACAGGCGAGGCATTCGAGGCTGTTAAAAAGGCCATAGCAGCGGATAACATAAGGCTTGTGGGGCTTCACTGCCATATCGGCAGTCAGATATTCGACATTGACCCGTTCGTTAAGGCAGCAGAGGTCATGATAGGATTTATCGGGAAGATCAAAAGAGAGCTTTCGTATGAGATCGACGAGCTTAATTTGGGGGGCGGCTTCGGCATAAAGTACACCGAGGAGGATTCTCCCGTGCCCTATGACAGATATATGGAAAAGGTTTCACAAAAGGCAAGAGAGGTCTGCGAGGCAGAGGGAGTAAAGCTGCCCTTTATCCTTATTGAGCCGGGGCGCTCCATTGCAGGGCCTGCGGGGATCACCCTTTACACGGTCGGAGGCAAAAAGGTGATCCCCGGGATAAGGACATATGTTTCAATCGACGGCGGCATGGGAGATAATCCCCGCTATGCTCTTTATCAGTCAAAATATGACGCAGTTGTTGCCAATAAGGCAGGTGAGCCAAGGAGCGAAACTGTTACCATAGCGGGAAAATGCTGCGAAACAGGCGACCTTATAGGAGAGGGTATGCCCTTGCAGAGAGCCGAGCCGGGAGATATTGTGGCTATCCTTGCAACGGGAGCTTACAATTACTCCATGTCCTCCAACTATAACCGTATTCCGAAGCCTGCGGTCGTAATGGTGAACAAGGGCGAAAGCAGGGTAGTTATAAAGCGTGAGACATATGAGGATATTGTCAGAAATGATGAATAACATTACAAAAGTCGCCTGCCCGTAAAAACTTTTGCTGCAAATAAACCTTGGGAAAGGAATGATAAGAAAATGAGCATTATAATGGATCTGTTCAGAAGAAGCCAGAAGGAAACTACCGAATCCCTCGACAAACAAAGCTTCTGGGAAATAATCAACTGCATTGACCATGAGTACGGCGGCGACAGCGAGGCGGTAATTTCCTCACTGGTGCGGCATCTGAAAAACTGCGGAGACGAGTATATTTTCGCTTTTGAGGATATGGTCTGTGAGTTTATATATAATCTGGACGGCAGGGAATATGCCGAGGGGCTTTTTGCGGGAGACGCATTTGCGGAGGAGAAGTTTCTCAGCGCCCGCTGCGCTGCGGTTGCCATGGGGCAGGAGCATTACGAAGAGGTACTGAGCGGCAAAAGAAAGCTCAGCGGCGAGAACATTCACGAATACAAGGGCAGGTGGTACGGCGTTACCGACGGGCTTATTACCGCCGCTGCCGACGCATGGTCAAGAAAGCATCTGGACGAGGTTAAGAATTATCCTCATACGCCCCCTCTTTCGCTGAAATCTCACAGCAATGCGGAATTATGGGATTAAGGAAGTGTCATTATAAACTATTCCACCGTCTGCGGCGGGGGAATAGACAAACCCATAGTCATAGATAAATGATATTCCCGGATCGTTAATGTACGGTTCGGGAATTTTTTGCATTTGCCTGTAAAAATCAATTGTATTTATTTTAAAAATTAACAAAAAATTATTAAATATTCAACAAAATATATGGTCTATTATGTTAGACTTATTATAGTGGGTCTATTTATATCGACCAAATTTCAGAGTATTTTTCAATAACAGGAAAAACATATTTACGGAGGAAATCAAAATGAGAAAAAACAAGAGAATAACTGTTTTAACAGTGGCGCTGATTGCCGCATTTTCAATGGCGGGCTGCGGCGAAACGGGAAATACACCCGAAACGACGACGGAAGCAATGACCGAAATATCGGACATTACCGAAAGCACTTCGGCATCTGACGAATCAGAAACGGATAATTCGGAGGATATTCCCGTGGATGTATATGACGAATCGGAGGAAGAAACCCATGAGCCTGCCGACGATGAGGTATATACCGATGTGCCTGAGGTGTCGGATGTTAATTTTGTTTTGCATGAGATCACATTGCAGATAGGAACAAAGGATGAGTATGACGGAGTGAGCTTTACTGAAGATCAAGGCTGCGTTAAATTGTCTGTAGATATTCCCGATTATGTATCTATGAAAGGCAATATCGGAAATATAGGGAATAAAAAAGCTGTTGAGTTAATGGGAGCTGTATGGACTGCCGAACAGGGCTTTTCAAAGGACGGAATGAAAACCGATATGGTATCGGGGCGCACCGTTACGGTTTACGATGAACAGGAAAGCGAGGACGGACTTTATGAATATATGC
>CAMWIR010000167.1 GCA_947174365.1 uncultured Ruminococcus sp.
CACGTGCAAATGATATGTATTGCACAGTTCCACCTGACATTTCAGTTCATTTTTAAGATCGACCGAGGAAACCCCGCCTTTAATTGCAGCCGCCGTTCCCACATTCATGAAACAGGGAGTCTGAAAAGTGCCGTGAACGGTCTCGAATTTTCCCCTCCGTGCGCTGCCCTCTTGTTTAAGTAATGTGTACATATTTTAATTCCTTTCCTTTAGATCTTTTCGGATAATTTCGCTTTATCAGCTCTGCCGTCTTTTATGATATAAATTTGCTCCGAAAACCGCCGCCATAACAAGGGGCAATGGTATGAGCCAAAAATAAGAAAATCCCATAATGTCGATCACATACCGCCACCCGGGCAGCTCATGCCAATGTCCGTGTCTCATATGTTCATTCAGCAGCGCAATAATACTGAAAATAACCGTAAATAACCCGCCCGCCATAACAAACAAGGTCTTGCCGAGCCGTTCCCCCGTGCCCCTATAAATAAGTCCGAACGCAGCCGTAAAAGCGGCAAAAAACACTGCCCATGCGGATATGACTCCTGTTATCATATGACTGCCCAAATGTTCGGCCATTATCTCTCCCGTAGCATACGAATCGCCCCAACAGAAGAGAAAAAATATAAACGTGTATGCCGTTTCTTTTGATTTTTTAATCATATGTATTCCTCCTTGCTTATATGAGCAGTTCTTTTTCGCAAAGCAGCTTTTCGATATCTAACTCGGAAAATCCCTCAACATCGCCGAACAATTCCTCTATCACCGCTGCTGCCCCGCCTGAGTCAAGAAAATGCATATAAGCCGTTATGCTTTCTGCGCATTCCACTAAAACCATTTCCCAGCCGTTTGTCAGCGTAAGTATAAACACCCTCTCGGGAAACTCATATTCCCTGCCTTCCCGGAACACACCCTTTCTCATGCGGAAAACTCTCACAGGTCTCTCATTGCAGAAGCGGATATTTTCATCACTCAAAACCGCCATTTTGCAGCCGACTATTCGCAGCACTGCAAATTCGTCAAAGATATCTAAAAAGGCGTTCCAGCTTTCCATATTTCCGTCCCCCACATTATCCGCAATTATACGTGCCCACCCCGCCGTGGACTCTCTGTACCCGAACTTTTTAGCCGCAAATTCATTAAAAAACCACAAGGGCAGGGGAGTGTCCGCCGCAAATTTTTCCTTTTCCCATTCAATTATTTTATATTCACTAAGCGCCATAACATAGCCATCCCAAAATGAGTTGAATGCTTTTATTGAGTTGCTGCCGAAATACATTCCCGGACGTTTTCTCACACGGTTCAGCACATTGTCAAAAACATCAAATTGGGTCATATGAATTCCTCCTAAATTATCAGCATAGCATCCCCGAAGCTGAAAAATCTGTACCGTTCCTCAACCGCCCTTTTGTAAGCATTCATCGTGTTCTCATACCCCGCAAAAGCGGAAACCAGCATGATAAGCGTGCTCTCGGGCAGATGAAAATTAGTGATAAGCCCGTCAATAACATTGAATCTGCACCCGGGATAAAGGAAAATATCCGTGTACCCCTCCGCCTCGCAAAGCTTTCCTCCCTTCGCCGCCGCACCCACACTTTCCAGCGTGCGGCAGGAGGTCGTCCCCACAGCAATGACCCGTCCCCCCGCAGCCTTTGTCCTGTTTATCGCCTCCGCAGTCTCCGCCGACAGCGCATAATGCTCCGAATGCATTTTATGGTCAAGCACCCTGTCCTCCTTTACCGGACGAAACGTCCCCAGCCCCACGTGCAGCGTCACAAACGCCGTGTTCACGCCCATTTCACGCAGCTCGTCCAGCATTTCCTCTGTAAAATGCAGCCCCGCCGTAGGCGCCGCCGCCGACCCAAGCTCCCTCGAATAAACCGTCTGATACCGTTCCTTGTTCTCCAGCTTTTCGGTAATATAAGGCGGCAGCGGCATCTGCCCCACGTCCTCCAGAGCCGTAAAAAAATTTCCCTCGCAGCTAAACTGTGCAATGCGGTTGCCCCCCTCGGCGATCTCCAGTATTTTCGCCCTTATCCTCCCGTTCCCGAAAGAAAATTCAGCTCCGGGCTTTGCCTTTTTCCCCGGACGTACCAGTATCTCCCAGACCTTGTCGCCTTTTTGCTCCAAAAGTAAAAACTCCATAAACGCCCCCGTGCCTGTTTTCTCACCGTAAAGCCTCGCAGGCAGCACACGTGAATCATTCATCACCAGCAGATCGCCCTTTTTTAAAAACTTCCCCAGATTAAAAAACCTGTCATGACAAACCTCCCCGCTTTCACGCCCCATCACCAGCAAACGTGAAGCATTCCTCGGCTCAATAGGGGTCTGCGCGATAAGTTCCTGCGGCAGATCATAATAAAAATCCGATGTCATCATGTTCGCCATATCAAGCTTTTTAAATGCCCTGACCCCCACCGTGTAAGGCTTTAGCACCCGTATTACCGCATTCGCCCACTTGCCCATGCCTGCCGCCTTATCGGAATTTTTCACCATAAACCCCAGCGAATTTACGGAATATTCCGTCACCATATCATTAAGCGCGTCCGCATTTCTGCCGAACCAATAGGGAAATTCAAGCTCCCTCGAAATAAAGTCATAAAATTTCTTTTCCGAGTCCAGCTCATTAAAATCAATAACAATAATTTTTTTCATATTATCTAAACCTCATTTATTTTTCAAAAAATCAAACCTTTGATAATGACCGTTAATTTTCTAATACAGTCTTTCCCATTCATGAAGCTCTAGAGTATACCATTCGCCCGAAACCTCACAAATATGCTCTTTCAGCTTTTCCATGCTGTCTATCTCCGGATCGGTGCTTTCGTACCTGTCCGAAGTGTCTCCAAGGGAATTTACAGAGCCGCATTCCTTGATCTTCTCACCGCTTTCCAAATCAAATTCGGCATATATAAACCGCTGGAATCCCGAGCTGAGACTGCTGTCGCAGCAATAAAGCCTGTCCTCGTGGGCAAAATATATCGGCATAATATTTGTAATATCATACTCATCAATGACCGTTACCGACCCGCCCCGATAAACTATCACAAACGCCGACTGCGCATTCCCCGCAAATGCCCCCGAATGAGCGGAAATAATAACATTTTCCCCGATCACCCCATAATGGAAATATTCTCCCAAAACATTATTATCCTCCCGCCATTTTAGCAGCCAATCGGAAAACTCCTCATCAAAATCCGGCTCGCCGTAACCGCTGCAGGTTATTTTAAGACCCTCTATCCCGAATTGTTTCTCCCAGAATCTCTCTTGTTTTTCCATATCCGACTCATAATTTGACTTGCTTATATTTGTTTCATTTTCATTCACATCTGTGCCCGTTTCACCGAAATTTTCATTGCCCTTTTCCTCATTTTCACCTGTAAGATCATACCTCTCACCGTCTGCATTTTCGCTCGAATCCATATCGTATATTTCGGGCTTTTCCGTGTATATCTCTTCCGAATTTGATTGCCCGACTTCACCTGTATTTTCACTTTCACCGCACCCGCTAAGCATTGCCGTAAGCGCCGTAATCGTTACCGCAAATGCAAATATATTTTTTATTTTTATCATATTATCACTTCCCTTGAATTTATTAAATATCAAATACATATTTTTATTTCCAAGATTATAACCGACTTTTTCATAAGCCGGTCTACCTACCTGATTATAAAAAACTCCGTTTTAAGGTTCAAAAAACTCGATAACGCCAATTATCATATAATTCCAGACTAAAAGGATAATAAATGAAAGACCTATCAAAGGAGCAGCAATCCACCCCTCACTGTCAAAGTCCGAAAAAAATGCGGTACCTGCACTGTTTTTGGGATAAAGCTTTAATTCTTCCGGAGGCTGCCCTCTCAAAAGAATAAGGTGATCCCGTGTTTTTCCGTTTACGCTGTATCCGTATATACACCTATATTCCATATGCCGCCTCATATATTCTTTTTTGATAAGGTGCGCCACTATAAAAGTGCCTCTTTCCTCCGACTGACGGATAATTTCTTTTTTGCGTTTTTTCGATCTGAAATAAAGAGCAGTAAGCATAGCAGGTATAGCTGTAACAGAGCATGGACTGATAATACCGACCACTTTGCAGAACACCTTCAGCTGCTCCTTCGGCATTTTCTTTAAAAGCTCATAAAAGGCCATGCCCCCGTAATTCACCATTACATATAATGTCAATGGCAATGTTATAACAAATATATAAATAAGCGTATACTTAAAAACCTGTTTTTTCATAAAAAACTCCTTGCTCCCCCAATATTGATACGTAATATTACAGTATTATATCCCGATAAATAAAATGTATTGCCGCCGCATACACCGCAAATCCCACAGCAATCCCGGCAAGACCGTTGAACCCGATTGCAGCGTTCACCTTTTTACCGTCATAATCGGAAAAAAACTTAGTCCCCGCACTGTTTTTCGGATACATTCTTATGCTGCTCGGCAGATGACCGGCGCTGTAAGTGCGGTACTTTTTTGTTTTTCCGTTTACTTCATACTGATATTCCCCATGATATTCGTATTCATGTGTGTCCGAATCTCTGTGCTTATAGCTGCTTGTCAAATGAGCCGTTATAAAAGTGCCTCTTTCCTCCGCCTGCCGCCTCAAAATTTTTTTTCCGTTTTTCCGACCTGTAAAGTAGCACATTAAGCAAAACAAACGTTGCTATACCCGCAAATGCCGCAGCATAGGCACAATAATCCTCCTTCAACAAAGCATTTTCCAAACCCTCGCTGGGCTCCGCAAAATTTTCATTTATGTAATACATTAGGTTAGTCATTTTAGCCTCACCCCGCAAAAATTTTATTTTATGACCGTCCCACTGCCTTAACAGGTGCGAAAACCACACTGCAAAGCCTTCATTCTTCCCCATACATGAGCGTAAAGCTTTCGTAATGATCTTTCGTGTAATATATCAGCCCGTCATTGGAAAAAATTATCCGTTCACTGCCCCTGTAGCCGCCGTCATAGTTAACATCGCACTCGGTATATTTCCGTCCCTCTGCTTCGGGCAGCAGTCCCTCGTAATTCCCGAAATAATCGCCTCCGATGCTCTTTCCCGGAGCAACCTCCCATAAATTGCCTGCCTTGTTGTCCCAGCCCAGCTCCCGTGCTTCTTCCTTTGTGATGAAGTTCTCGGGAAGCGTCCCGAAAGTATGTATATATTCCGCCACGTCCTCGGGAGATGTGTAGCTGCCGTTCTTTTCAATGCCCGACTTTACAGTTGTCGTCACCTGCGGCTCTGTGACAGTTGTCTGCGCAGGCATTGGCTCGGCAGCCTGTGTCTGCTGTTCTGTTTGCACAGCAGGCGCACTTTGGGTCTGCACAGCTGCATCGGCAGAAATCGCCTCCGTGCTCCGAACCTGCACCGCCGTGTCCCGTATCTCCGTATTATCGGAAACCGCCGTCTCTCCTTGAAGCTGCTGACCTTGCCGAACTTCGGCAGTCGTTTCCACATTTACCTCAATGCCGTTCAGTACATCTTCAAGCTCGCTGCACCCGCAAAGCATAGCCGAAAAAGCAACGGTTAGTGCTAAAAAGATCCCGATAAATTTTATTTTCATTGATCTTATTTCCTTTCTTTTTTCAATTTATTACATTGTATAATTTTACTCCATAGCTCCGAAATTTTTGTTCAATATCATTATATCATAAATTCTCCCATATGTCAATAGCTTTGTGCAAAATAATATTGCTCAAAACGAGTTTTTTAAAAATACAGTTTTCATCATGTTAAAAAAATCGTAATTTGCACAACGCTAGGAGCGCTGTTCGATTCGCCGAAAATCATCCCTCGAAAAAATCCCTATCGGCACGAAATAAATAATTTTCAAAAAACTATTGACAAGCGCACAGCTTTTGTATATAATATAAATTAGATAAAACCGATAGAGGCGCAGTAAAGATGATTACCTACGCAAAGACCGCCCGTGTCGCTTGTATGCGTGGGGAAAGGCGATATTGCCGAAGAATTTCGCTTTGGGCAGGCGGCTTTCTGATTGTATATCGAACAGGTATGCAATTGTCATCATCAGTGTATGGTGGAGTGCTATCAGCACAGTTAATGTCGTTTTGCAAACGGCAGTAAATCCATTATACAT
>CAMWIR010000168.1 GCA_947174365.1 uncultured Ruminococcus sp.
ATCCTGAAATTGACGAGGAACATATTATCAATATTTTTTCTACTGCCTGTTGGCTAACAAATAGATAAAAATTTTGTAACTTTTGATTTGCGCAAGTATCCGAATATTGACGATAAGCCCCGAAGCAGTTATGGGTATTGCTTCGGGGCTTATTGTACCTAACTAAAGCAGCTGTTTGTCCAGTTCCTTTTTCAGCTTCTTGATTATCTTTTTTTCAAGGCGGGAAATGTAGGACTGGGAAATACCGATCATGTCCGCGACCTCCTTCTGGGTCCTTTCTCTGCCTGTTTTCAGCCCGAAGCGCATTTCCATGATAACACGCTCACGCTCGGGCAGCTCAGCCACGGTATTTTTTAGCACGGTCTTTTCGGCGTCGTCCTCAATGCGGCAGTTCACCATATCGTCATCCGTGCCCAGAATGTCCGAGAGAAGAAGCTCGTTGCCGTCCCAGTCGATGTTAAGAGGCTCGTCTATGGAAATGTCATTTTTGTGCTGGGAATTTTTCCGCAGAAACATAAGTATTTCATTTTCAATGCACCGTGAGGCGTATGTGGCAAGCTTGATGTTCTTTTCGGGGGAAAAGGTCTTGACCGCTTTTATAAGCCCGATAGTGCCGATTGAAACCAGATCCTCAACGCAAATTCCCGTAGACTCGAATTTTTTTGCAATGTAGACCACCAGCCGCAGATTGTGGACAATAAGCTGCTCACGCCCCCTGGCTGCGGTTGTTTCATCGGCTCTCAACCATTCAAAGGCTTCCGCTTCTTCGCTGCGGGTAAGAGGCGGCGGCAAGGTCTCGGGACCGTTTATGTAGTAAACTCCCTGTTTTTTGAAGTAAACCGAACGTATCTTTTTGAGGATTTTTTCACGAAGCTTGTAAATATTCTTTAATAATTCATTTAATATTTTCATAATATAGCACCTACCGATTTTATTTGTTTTGATGGATTAAAGTGATTTTTATTTGACATTTGTAAAATATGGGCTGTCTTGTCGAGCTTTTGAGACCGATAAGATAAGGAAACTGCTGATTAAAGACTTTCTCCCTGAGGGCATAAATGCTCATGGCGGCGGAGAAAGCCTCGCCAAATCGCCGTTTTTTATTAAATGCTTTAATCAGTGCTTCCGTAAGCAAAACAGCACGATCTATGTATGCAAACCGATTTTGGGGATGAATTACGAAACAGGAAAAACACTCACAGGATTTTCGGGTTAAATACGGCAAATTCGCATTCCAAGGGGGAAACGCCGAGATAAACATCGGCGGTGCGGAGCTGACCTGTTTCCTCATTTTTTACTGCGACCTCATCCGGACGGCAAATGGGGATAAGGGCTGTGCCCGAAACTGTTTTGCAGGGGATAATGCGCCACATTTGGCGCCGCCGTTTCGGACATTGCTGCCATTGCTGCCGCTGCCGAAATTTCAGGGCGGTTGAGGTATTTCCCGAAATGAAGCCGGGCGACGGGTTTTCGGGAATGTTACAAAGGTCGGATTCATTGGGAATATATCCGAAAAGCTCCGAAAGAATGCTGCGGTTTGCGATAATAACAGGTTTGCCGGTTATCATATCCCGCAGGCTGTTGCCTGTGTCCGCCAATGCCCGAAAGCTTACGGTTTTGCTGCCCTGACGGGCTGTTACTGTGTAGACCCCGCCCTTTTCGGAAACGTCTGCAACCCGTTTATAAAGCTGTATGACAGCATATGCGCCAATGGTGGACGCAATAAGCACGGGCATGGAGAAATTCCCATAGATAACACCGTTGCGGCTGACTATGACTCTGCCTCCCCCAAAGGATGAGGCTGCGCTGCCGAGACCTGCGAAAATGAAGCTTGTAATAAAAAAGACGAAAAGCCGCTTAAAATATGCCTCTCTCGATTCATAGCCGAATGCCGAAAAGATCACCGCAGCGGCAGAGACAAGCTTTATTGCCGTGAGTCCCAAGGGCGGTATTTTCGGCAGAAAAATTACCAATGAAAAAAGACTGCCGAGGACGGCTGCGACAATTCCCCGCAATGTTTTCAGTCGGCTGTGAGTAATGATTGATGTGGATTTTATTAACAAAAAGTCCACATATATATTTGTGATAATTAAAATGTCAACATATACATACAATTTTATAAGCTCCTTTTTATAAGCGATACGATTTGTGCAAACGGAGATCCGCTGAACACAGCAGTTTTAATGACCGATTGACCGGCAATGTTCCGTGATTAAAAAATTCGGATCGGAATCATTTTTGTTCGCTTTGCTGCTTTAATTTAATTATAGCCTGTCTTAAAAATGTTTTTTGTCGAAATGGGTAGAGGTTTTCGTGATTTTATTTTTGCGGAAGATTCATAAAAAATTAATAAATCAAACAAACTGCCGTTAAAAAATTAACAATTGCATATAGACATATTCACTAAAATGTGGTATAATAAATTTATTATTTAGCCGCAGAAGGCGGAAGCTCATTATGCGGAATTAGTGAAAGGACGGTTGCTATGGACTCGCTTTTAAAACTTTTGAAAACCAACGCCCGCCTGTCGGCGGCTGAGCTGGCGGTTATGCTGGGCAGTACGGCGGAGGAGGTAAATGCTAAGATCGCCGAGTATGAGCGACAGGGGATAATCAAGGGCTACAGCGTTATCGTGGACGGGGAAAAGGCAGATAAGAACGCTGTTACGGCGTTTATTGAGGTAAAGGTGACTCCCAAGGCGGACTGCGGATTCGACGAGCTGGCAAGAAATATTATGGCTTATGATGAGGTGGACACGGTCACGCTGATGTCGGGGTCTTTCGACCTGGCGGTGACCTTGTCGGGGACGGATTATAAGGAGATCGCCCTTTTTGTGGCAAGGAGGCTTTCCACGATCGAGGGGGTTATTTCCACATCAACTCATTTCGTTTTAAAGCGCTATAAGGAGCAGGGTTTCTTTATTGCTGACGAGGCTGAGGACGAAAGGGGATTTGTTTCTCCGTGATGGATTACAACAAGCTTATTGCAAAAAAATGCATTGAAATGAAACCCTCGGGAATAAGGAAATTCTTTGACCTGGCTGCTCAGAGGGAGGGTGTGATCTCTTTGGGAGTGGGCGAGCCCGATTTCCAGACTCCCTGGAATGTTCGGGAGGCGGCTATTACCGCTCTGGAAAAGGGAAAGACGAAGTACACTGCAAATTCCGGACTGGGGGAACTTCGCAGTGCTATTTCAAAATATATTGACCGTAAAATGGGCGTAAGCTATGACCCAAACCATGAGGTGGTGGTGACGGTTGGAGGCTCGGAGGGCATTGATATAGCCATTCGCGCCCTTATTGACCCGGGGGACGAGGTGCTTATCGTTGAGCCTTGCTTTGTGTGCTATTCGCCTATAGTCGACCTTTGTCACGGTGTGCCTGTGCCTATTGAAACAAGGGCGGAGGACGAATTCAGACTGACGGCGGCGCAGCTTCGGGAAAAGATAACAGACAGGACAAAGCTGCTTATCCTGCCTTTCCCCAACAACCCCACGGGAGGGATAATGGAGCGGCGCGATCTGGAGGAAATTGCCGAAGTTCTGCGGGGGACGGATATTCTGGTGCTGTCGGATGAGATCTACAGCTCTCTTACTTACAGCGGCGAACACGTTTCCATAACGCAAATTGATGGAATGTGGGAGCGCACCGTACTTGTAAACGGTTTCTCCAAGGCTTTTTCCATGACGGGGTGGCGTTTGGGCTACATAGCAGCGCCTGAGCCGCTGTGTGCACAGATGCTGAAGATCCACCAGTATGCAATAATGTGTGCTCCTACAATGTCCCAGTTTGCCGCCATTGAGGCGCTGGAAAACTGCGACGGCGAAGTGGAGAAAATGCGCCAAGAGTACGATATGCGCAGGCGCTGGCTGGTAAAAGAGCTTAACGATATGGGGCTTTGCTGCTTTGAACCCAAGGGTGCATTTTATGTGTTCCCATGCATACGTTCCACAGGGCTTAGCAGCGAGGAATTCTGCGAAAAGCTGTTGGACAAGCACAATGTGGCGGTGGTTCCCGGAAATGCTTTCGGGGACTGCGGCGAGGGCTTTATACGCATTTCCTATGCCTATTCCCTCAAGCATCTCATGACGGCTGCGGAGCGAATGAGAGAGTTTGTGGAGGAATGCAGAAGCGGAAACTGTTAAGCTGATATGAATGTTTTGCCATTATCCTCCGAGTGCTTTTTCTTTGAGGATAGTGGCAGGCAGCTGTATTGGCGGACAGATAGATTACACGGGAAATTTCTTGGGCTGATCTGTATTGTCTTAGTTGACAATTTTACATGATATTGCAGCTTGCCACGGGGCCGAAAGGAGAAATTTGCGGAAACGTTTACGGAACAGTTTTGCATGACTTGGCATGGGGCAAGGTGCAGACGATAGCAGCTTTTTGCCGTTTGCTGCCGAATTGAAACGGAAAGGCATAAGGTTTATGTTTGCAATTTTAGGCGGGTCTCCGGTGCGTTAACGGATATAAAAAAGTTAAATCTTAAATCAATAATATGTCGAAAAACGTTTGTAAAATTCGACTTATAAAAGGATAAGTTATAATGATAAGTGAAGAAGAATTGCTTGGGAGTGCTTCGGGGAGAAGCAGGAAAAATTATGATTTTAACCGCCGCTGCAAGCTGCCCGAGGGGTTTATCAACGGGCAGGGCAGCTGTGCGGTTTCGAAGTGCAGGATAGGTATGGGAAAGGTTTCGGGCTGCGGCTGCGGAGCTATTGCGGTATATAATGCATTGCTTTGCACAGGGCGGGGCGAAAGCTTTCCTCTGATCGTGCTGGGGTTGGAAAAATACGCTTTGAGGCTAGGCGGCTTGCTGGGGACAAATCCCGGCAAAATGGAGAAGTTTTTTGAAAGCTGCAAGATCCCTGCTATGAAGGCGAAAGGCTTTGAGGATTTTGTGAATGTGATGATGGCGGTGAAGGTGGGTATTGTTTGCTACTGGACGGCAAAGCCTTATCGCTCCATGCTTCATTTTGTTGCGGTGATAAACAAGGGTGACGGCAGTTATGTGGTATGCAACAGATATTCAAACCGCAAGACGGCTATGGCGGTAAAGAGCATTGAGGCGCTGTGCAATAAAGAAAGGTTTGTTTGCGGATTCTTTATGAATTAGATCGGTGAACCAAGCTTATTGCACAGGGGAATTCGGAGAGTGCGGCTTATCGTGATTTAAGGAGTGTGGGCAATGAGCTGCGAACGGGTTTGCATAAACGGATATGCTAAGATCAATCTTTATCTGGAGGTTGTGGGGCGGCATCCGTCGGGAAAGCACTTGCTTCAGACGGTCATGCACACGGTCTCTCTTTGCGACAGGGTTACTGTTGCGGCAGCAGATGAAATTGCACTGCGCTGTTACGGCGATTTTGCTGCGCCCGAAGACAGCAGCAACATTGCCTACAGGTGCGCCGAGGCTTTTTTTCATGAAACGGGGCTCAAAGGCGGGGCGGCTATTGAGATAGAAAAGCACATTCCCACGCAGGCGGGGCTGGGAGGCGGCAGCGCTGACGGTGCTGCGGTGCTGCGGGGGCTGAATGTTCTTTACGGCTGCGGACTTTCCGTGGAAGAACTGTGCAGGATAGGTGCGGGGGTCGGGGCGGACATTCCTTTTTGTACAGCGGGAGGCTGCGGTCACTGCACGGGATTTGGGGAGATCATTGAGCCGCTGCCTGTAATGAACGGTTGCATAGTGCTTGCCAAAGGGAGCAGCGGAATCTCTACGGCGGAGGCCTACGGGAAAATTGACGTGCTTCTTGAGGGGGTTGACTGTATCCGGCAGGATATGTCGGGAAAGGGCGATGTTTCGGGGAAAAGCGATGTTGTCAAGGGCAGGCTCAGGGAGGATATACGGGAGAGTTTCGGTCGGGGAGGAAATGTTTTGGGGGCGGCAGGGGAGTGCTGTAATATTTTTGAGCAGGTGACGGAAAATGCCGATGTTTCCCGAATCAAGG
>CAMWIR010000169.1 GCA_947174365.1 uncultured Ruminococcus sp.
TTTCTTGAAAATTTTAATAAAAATTACTGCTGCCACAGCGGCTGGCAGAATTTCCGCAATGGGGAAAACCGCCCACAAAAGCCAGTTAAGCTCGTAATTGCTTTTTGCAATATGGGCAAAAACCAATGCGGTCGGGAAGATGAACAGCAGCTGCCTGCAAACGGAAACCGCAAGAGAACCGCTTCCGCTTCCCACCGCTTGAAAAATTCCTTGAAAAGCTATGTTTATCCCAGCAAAAACCAACCCTATCGAGATAATGTGTATTGCACTTACGCAAAGAGAGCGTGTTTCTCCCGAAAGTCCGAAAATATCCGAAAAGGGTACTGCGAATATTTCCAATAATACACAGCCACTCAGCATAATGATCGCTGTAAATAAATGTCCGAATTTCACGCATTCATTAATTCTTTTTTCGTCTCCCATACCGCAGCTGAACGCTGTTATGGGTGTGATAGCGTCCCTCATCCCGAATGCCGCAAAAAGTAAAAACTGCTGAATTTTATAGTAAAGCCCGTAAGCTGTTACCATATTTTCGCTGACGTCCTTGAGTATCAGATTCATGCCGTAGGTCATTATCGAGATCAATGCCTGCGAAATAATAGCGGGAAGTCCCACCGAATATATCATGCCTATAATTTTAAGCGACGGCATAATATCCCGCAGCCTTATGCGTATTTGTTTGTTGAATTTCAGATGAAATATCAGCGCCGCAGCAAAGGATACAACCTGCCCGATAACAGTCGCATATGCTGCGCCTTTTACACCCATTTCTGGAAAGCTTGCCAGTCCGTAGATCAGGATAGGGTCGAGAATTATATTTGTGACTGCGCCTAAGATCTGTGCAATTGTTGAGCAGAAGGAATGTCCGGCCGCCTGGAGCATTTTTTCAAATACTGCAAACATTGACATTCCGACGGAAAATATACAGCATATACTAAGATACTCTGTTCCCATATCGGAAATAACGCTGTTGCCGGTCTGTGAATCAATATAGGGTTTAGCTCCGAAAAAACCGAACAAAAGAAAAATAATATATATTATAAATCCAAGAAAAACTGCATTTCCCGCAGTTTTATCCGCAGTTTTTTCGTCCCGCTGACCGAGGCTTTTTGCAATCAGCACATTGGCTCCAACGCCTGTGCCTATGGCGGCTGCCACCATTAAGATCTGCAAGGGGAACGCCAGCGTCAGAGCGTTTAGAGCGTCCTCTCCGCCCTGCGCCATGTTTGATACAAACGCACTGTCTACAATGTTGTATACCGCTTGCAGAACCATTGAAATTATCATTGGTATACCCATTGAAAGCATGAGCTTGTTCACAGGGAGACTTGCCATTTTTTCATTTTTGCTTTCCATAAGATTACCTCCAAAAATAAAAAATGTGCAGCCTACCGATTGGAATTACGCGGTAAGCTACACATCTTATAAAATATTATACGATAATTTTTTTATACTGTCAAAGGCAATTTTACACAATATTTTCAGTCGGAAAACCGGTCTGATTTGGTAAAATTTATTCCCTGTTTTTCAGCGCTTCGGCAGGGGAAATTTTTTTCAGCTTGTTCACAAGCACAGTGTTCACAATAAAGTACACCGCCATGACCGCACAGAACAGTCCTGTATACAAATACCATGGAAATGCAATATTCATTCCGCAGGCAACATTTGCAATAAAACTCGGATAAAGCTTATCCGTAAGAACCTTTGCAGCAGGTATGCAAATTACTGCGCCGATTGCCACAATTGCTGTGTTTCCGTTAAGATAAAGCCTGCGTATCTCATTAGTTCGGAAGCCGAAAATTTTCACAAGAGAAATCCCGAATGCGGCACGGTCTATCATAACGTTCATCATCAGGAAGATAACCACAAAGAAAATAATTGCGGAAACCGATGTCATCATAACCACCATGGGCATCATAAGGTCGGTGAAAACACCTGTGGAGCGCTCTATATCCGACCGTGTTGTCACGGCGTAAATACGCCCGCTGTCAATGTCGAGCGCCTTATCCGAAAGCAGGACATTGTAATAATCGTCATCTGCGCCAAACAGCTCACGCATACTGTCAATATCCATAAACACGGCTAAGTTTACCGCATAATCCGCCGTGTCCATAACGGTAAATGCATAATCGGTGTCGCTTGCGCTGTCTGTAAGAATGAGTTTGTCGCCCTTTTTAAGACCGTATTTCTGTGCCGCCGCAGAGCCTATGACTACCTTGTTTTTGCCCTTTTCGGGCTTGGCATTGTAATACTTGTTATCGCTGTCAATGCCGATAATATTTACGTCAAGAGTATACCCACGGTCTGTCTTGGAAAGTGATTCCATATAGCAGGCTTCGGCATTTTCGGGAACAGTTTCCTCGGGATATTTCAGAGTGTACATATATTCAAATTCAGTGTCCGCCATACTGTCGGTTTTATAATTATTACACATAACATAGCAGTCCACGCCTATCATTACAATAAACAGAGAAAAGAGCATTCCCGCAATTACCGTAAGACTTGTCCTTGCCTCACGGGTGAGCTGGCGTATCTGGAAACGTCTTATAAAGCCTGTATTTCCCAAATCCATTTCCCTGACCATGTTAGTTTTCTGCTCATTTTTTATAAGTGAAAGAGCAGTCTGTGAAAGCCTTTTGTTTATTACAAGCGCATTTACAATTGCCGAAATAACGGGAGGCATTACAATGCCGTAAATCAGCAGGTAAACGGGATAGACCGTTTCAAAAACAGGCAGGGAATAATAGCTGTAGGAATCTCCGGTTATGCTGTTCATTGCAAAGTCGGTAAAGCCAATGGCGGTGCCGGCAGCTCCACCCAAAAGGCTTATCAGTGTAGGCAGTAAAACATAATATCTTATAAGATCGTTCTTCTTTGCGCCCAGTGCATAAAGCGCACCGATAACGCTGGATTCACGCTGTATCTGGTGGATAACAAAAACCGAAATTACATATGCCAGAAGTGCGATAAGAATAATTCCCACAAGCATTCCAATGTTTTTGTTCATTATCACATCTCCTGCGCAGCCCTTTATCCTCGGATTGTTTTCCGCCTCGATAAATTCGGTGAGATTGTCAATATCTATCTCGAAAATCTCATCAAGAAGCTTGTCGGTCTCCTTTTGCAGTTCCGAGATTCCGTCCGCAAGCTTGACCGAACCGTCGTATGCGGCAGAAACGCCGTCTGTATAATCCTTAGCCGCACGGGAAAGAGTATTCCCATTTTCATCAAGCTGAGAAAGCCCCTCGCTAAGCGCATTGGAACCGTTGTATGCGGCAGTAACTCCCGCTGCATATTCGGGTGCAATTTGCGCTATTGCCGAGCCGTTTTCATCAAGGTCGGAAAGTCCGTCAGTCAGCTCCTTTGAACCCTCATAGGCGGCTGCAGCTCCGTCCGTGTAATCGGAGACTGCCTGTGCGAAATCCTTACCGTTTTCATTAAGCTCCGAAAGTCCGTCGCAAAGCTCCTCTGCGCCGTCCTTTAATTCGGAAACTCCCTCTTGTATTTCCTTTCTTTTGTCAAGGACTTCATTTACCATTTCAAGTAAATATTCATCGGTGATCTCATTAAAATCAAGCTCAAATTCCTTTATTGTGTCCTTCAGTTCGTCATGGGTAGCTTTTCCGTTCAGCAGATACGCATACCGCAGATCTTCTGTTTTGCCGCTTTTTTTCAGCATATCATACTGCTCATCCGTTACAAATCCGATTCCGAAAATTTTACTTTGAACGGAAGCGTCGGAAATATTTTTGGTAGGTGAGTCGTAATCAAGTGCGCTTCCTATGCCTGTTACAATAAGATCATTTCCGCCGATTTTAACTGTATCCCCGACAGAAATATTATTCTCCTCGCAGTACCGTTTTTCAAGGCATATTTCACCGCTTTTTTCGGCAAGCACACCTTGTTCAACGCAGACAATATCTATATTTTCACGGTTCTTGAAAATACGCAGAACAGAGCCGTCCTCCATATCAACATCAAAGGAAAACATTTTTTCAAGAGTAATTCCCATATCGGAAATTTCCCGTTCCTGCGAAGCGGTAAGCTCTGCAAAAACCGCAAACTGTCCGTCCTCCAGATGATTTTTTTCCGCATTTTCCTCCGTGCCCTGAATTATGGTTTCTGCGGAGGCTATCATGGCAACTATTATGTACATACCCATTGCTATCAGCAAAAACAGTGCAAGATACCGCAGGAAATTGCTTTTCAGATCACGCAGGATTCTTTTGTTAAGCACTCTGTTCATTACAAGTCCTCCAGTTCCGCAGCAGGCACTCTCGTCTCATTCAGATAGTCTTTTTTGATAAGACCGTCCTTGACTATTATGACCTTATGCACCATATTTTTTATGGAATTATTATGGGTGACAATAAGCATTGTTGTGCCGTATTTTTGATTTATCTGCTCCAAAAGAATGAGAATATCCCGTGAGGTTTTGGAGTCCAGCGCACCGGTTGGCTCATCGCACAAAAGCAGCTTTGGATTTTTTATCAAAGCCCTTGCAATGGCGCACCGCTGCTGCTGTCCGCCCGAAAGCTGTGAGGGGAATTTGTTCTGATGTTCCGTAAGGCCGAGAGTTTCCAGCAATTCGTCCATGTTCAGAGGATTATCGGAAAGATACTCGCAGACCTGAATATTTTCCCTGACCGTTAAATTCGGCACAAGGTTGTAGAACTGGAAAATAAATCCCAGATTGTCACGGCGATAGTCGGAAAGAGCGTTCGGTTTAAGTCCGAAAATTTCCTTGCCGTCCACTTTTACGGAACCCGAATCCATTTCGTCAAGTCCGCCTATGCAGTTGAGCAGTGTGGACTTTCCGCTTCCGCTTGTGCCCTGTATAACGCACATCTGCCCACGCTCCACTCCCGTGGAAATCCCTTTGAGCACCTGAATATAGCTGCTGTCATTTCCGTAGCTTTTTTTCAGATTTTTTACTTCAAGATACATTATAAAACCTCCTGTAAGTTAGCATTAACTAACCTTATTGTATTTTTAGCCGCTTAAAGCGGGTTTGTACTAAACATCAACATAACATTAGCATAACATTGTTATGCTACCCCTGTAATATATGCCGTACAATTGTACGGCAAATTTTATTTTTCATCATCGGATATAAGTATCATATCCACCCAGCCCTTCACAAGAAAATCAAGGATTTTCCGCATATTGGCAAGAGCTTTCTGTTCGTCACGTTCGTGAGTAAAAAGGTGAATAAATGCATCTATTATCATATGTGTGAGCCAGTGCCGGATATATTTATTTACACGGCTGCCCGGCATGTGCTTGGCTATATTCTCCGCCATTTCGCTGTAAATACTGTCGGTCATTTCCACCATTTCGTCAACGCAGCCCTCATATTTTGACCCTTGGGATTTTGTCAGCAGAAGCATAAATGCGTCATAGTTGGAGTAGAGGTGATGTATAAGCACATCTACTATCTCATCGTGTCCGCCGTCTATATGCTTTTTCATTTCGGACATATCGGGAGATCTCAGAATGTCCCGCTCATCGGCAAAGTGCTGTATCATGATTTTCTTTAACTCATCAAAAGGCTGCCCCACAATTGCGGTAAACAAGTCCTCTTTGTCCTTGAAAAAGAAATACAGCGCACCCGTGGTAACTCCCGCTCCTGCGCATATTTTCCGCAGGGAGGCTTTTGTGTATCCCTTTTCGGCAAACTCTGCCTTTGCGCTTTCAAGCAGCTGTTCCCGTGTGTTTTTGTCCTCGCCCAACATATCGCCTCCATTGCGTAACATTGTTATGTCACATTTTATTTTAGCATATGCTAACCAATTTGTCAATACCTTTAAAAAAATTCAATGTTTTAAACAAATTAACTGTTCAATAAATTCAAATGCTTTATTGAATTTGACGATATATTTTTAAAAATTACTGTCATTAAACTT
>CAMWIR010000170.1 GCA_947174365.1 uncultured Ruminococcus sp.
TTTCTGATGGTGGTAATTTCAATACCCTCGTCCGTGCCGCAGTCCTCTTCACGGATAATGACCTCCTGCGAAACGTCTACCAGACGTCTTGTCAGGTAACCCGAGTCCGCAGTACGAAGAGCGGTATCCGCCAACCCCTTACGTGCACCACGGGAAGAAATAAAGTACTCCAGAATGTTAAGACCCTCACGGTAATTGGCTCTGATAGGCATCTCGATGGTAGAACCGGAGGTGTTGGCAATAAGTCCGCGCATACCTGCCAGCTGTCTTATCTGATTTATCGAACCTCTCGCTCCCGAATCGGACATCATGAAGATAGGGTTGTATCTGTCAAGGTCGTTTTTAAGAGCGGTGGTAACCTCGTCCGTTGCACCGTTCCATATCTGAATGAACCTCTTGGATTTCTCGGCTGCGGAAATAAAGCCTCTCTTGTACATCCTGTTGATCTTGTCGACTTGACTGTCCGCTTCAGCCAGGATAGCAGGCTTCTCCTTGGGTATCTCGGCATCGCATACCGCAACGGTGATCGCCGCCTTGGTTGAATATTTGAATCCCAAAGACTTTACTCTGTCCAGCACCTCGGAGGTGGTGGTCGTGCCGTGAGTGCGGATACATCTCTCGATAATATCCGAAAGCTGCCCGCGCTTTACAAGGAAGTCTATTTCCAGATCAAACTGCTTGTCGGAGTTTGTTCTGTCCACATAACCCAGATTCTGAGGGATATTTTCATTGAATATAAGCCGCCCAACGGTGCAGTCGATTATCTTGGAAACCTTCTTGCCGCCGATCTCCTTGGTGATCCTTACCTTGATCGCAGCATGGAGGGTAACGATTCCCTCCTGGTATGCCATAAGCGCCTCGCTGACGTCTCTGAATACCTTGCCCTCGCCCTTTTCGCCCTCTTTTTTCATGGTAAGGTAATACGAACCCAGTACCATATCCTGAGAGGGAACAGCCACAGGCCGCCCGTCGGAGGGCTTCAGGAGATTGTTTGCAGCCAGCATAAGGAATCTTGCCTCAGTCTGCGCCTCGGCGGAAAGGGGAAGATGAACAGCCATCTGGTCGCCGTCAAAGTCCGCATTGAACGCTGTACAAACCAGCGGGTGAAGCTTTATGGCACGCCCCTCAACGAGAATAGGCTCAAATGCCTGAATACCCAGACGGTGGAGAGTAGGCGCACGGTTTAAAAGCACAGGGTGATTCTTGATAACATTCTCCAGTGCGTCCCAGACGTCGTTTTCCGCCCTGTCCACCTTTTTGCGGGCGGACTTTATGTTTGTGGATTTGCCCGTGTCCACCAAACGCTTCATAACAAAGGGCTTAAACAGCTCCAGCGCCATTTCCTTGGGCAGACCGCACTGATACATTTTAAGCTCGGGGCCTACCACAATAACCGAACGGCCGGAGTAGTCAACACGCTTGCCCAGCAGATTCTGACGGAAACGTCCCTGCTTTCCTTTCAGCATATCCGAAAGGGACTTGAGCGCACGGTTGTTGGGTCCCGTAACGGGTCTGCCGTGTCTGCCGTTGTCAATAAGAGCGTCCACAGCCTCCTGGAGCATTCTCTTCTCGTTTCTTATGATAATGTCGGGGGCTTCCAGCTCCAGCATTTTCTTCAAACGGTTGTTTCTGTTTATAACTCGTCTGTAAAGGTCGTTAAGGTCGGAGGTCGCATATCTGCCGCCGTCCAGGGGAACCATAGGCCGCAGATCGGGGGGAATTACGGGCACTACGTCCAGCACCATCCATTCGGGCTTGTTTCCCGAATTTTTAAAGGACTCGATTATTTCCAAACGCTTTAAAAGCTTTATCCGCTTTTGTCCCGCAGGCAGGTCGGCAAGCTCTGTTTCCAGTTCCTCACAGAGCCAGGTAAGGCTGTTGATCCACTTTGATTTGTCGGCGATCTCGTCATACTTTCCGTCAGCGTTTGCCTCCTCTATCCTTTCATCAAACAGCTGCTCAATGTACTTCGAGCCGCATATGGTGTCAATATGCTTGTCGGATTTTCTCTCAGCCTCGATCCAGTTGTACTTTACCACAAGGGTGTTATAGTCGCTGCGGCTTACCCGCTGTCCTGCGGTGTAGGAAGCGATTACATCGCCCTTTTCATTAGTTATCTCCACATCATTTGTCACAATTCTGAACCGCTTTGCAAGACAGTCCCTTATGTCATCCTCGCTCATTCCGGTAACGCCCGAGAACATATCTATATATTTTGTGATGTACTGATTGTAGCACTCGGGGTCATAGTCCTCCAGAAGCTCTTTTATAGCCTCAGCGCCCATGGCTGCGTAAAAGTCATCCTCATACTTTTCGCACATATCCGAGTATTCCTTTTCGGTTAGAAGCTGCTTTTTAACAAGCTCTGTGCTGCCGCCGTCCACTACGATATAGCGGGTAAAATACAGCACCTCCTCCAGCCTCTTCTGGGAAACCTCCAGCACTTGTCCTATACGGGAGGGCGTACCCTTGAAATACCATATATGGGAGCATGGTGCGGCAAGAGCAATATGCCCCATGCGCTCACGGCGGACCTTGGCTCTGGTCACCTCAACGCCGCAGCGCTCGCAGACCTTGCCCTTAAAGCGGATCTTCTTGTATTTTCCGCAGTGGCACTCCCAGTCCTTGGTAGGCCCGAAGATCCTTTCGCAGTAAAGACCGTCGCGCTCGGGCTTCTGAGTTCTGTAGTTGATAGTCTCGGGCTTTTCTACGTTGCCGTAAGACCAGCTTTTGATTTTTTCGGGGGAAGCAAGACCAATTTTTATTGATTCAAAAATGTTTTGTTCCAAAAGCTTACACTCCTTAAAATTACAGGGTAGGAATAGTCGATACCATCGACTCCGAAAAATATCGGAAATTTATTAAATTTTTGAAAGGTTTTACACAACAGCGGCATTCCCGCCCCTGCTGAAAAATCTGCCATAACAAGGCTTTCGCACTTTTTTAAACTGCCCTGCCGCCCGTTTCATAAGCCTTGAGCTCTGCATAACGGGCAGCTGCGGCAGGTTTTTAGTTACGCATTTATATCAAATCGTCCTCCGAGTCCTCATCAACATCAAGAAGGAAGTCTTCGCCGTCCTCGTCATCTTCCTCATCGGAAAGCCCGAAGTCGTCGTCCTCATCCTCATCCGCAAGGGAGAAGCCCTCGTCAAGATCGCCGCTTTCAAGGTCGCTTTCGTCATAATGACTGCCCTCAGCGGTAAGCTCGTCAAAGTCCTCAGCCCCAGAAACGGGAGGCGGAATAACATCATCCTCATCATCAAATGTCGCTTTAAGGTCTATCTCATTGTTATCGCTGTCCAGAACCCTTATGTCAAGGCACAGTGACTGGAATTCCTTGATAATTACCTTGAATGCCTCTGGTATGCCCGGCTTCGGAACATTCTGTCCCTTAACAATAGATTCGTAGGTCTTGACGCGTCCCACAGTATCGTCGGATTTAACCGTCAGGATCTCCTGCAAGGTGTAGGCAGCGCCGTAAGCCTCCAGCGCCCATACCTCCATCTCTCCGAATCTCTGTCCGCCGAACTGCGCCTTGCCGCCCAAGGGCTGCTGCGTTACCAGTGCATAAGGACCTACCGAGCGGGCGTGTATCTTATCGTCAACCAAATGGTGAAGCTTCAGATAGTACATGATACCCACCGTTACCCTGTTGTCAAAGGGCTCGCCGGTTCTGCCGTCGCGGAGAACGATCTTGCCGTCCTCGTCCATACCGGCCTCGTTGAAGCAAGCTCTGATATCCTCCTCATGAGCGCCGTCAAATACAGGGGTCATGACCTTCCAGCCCAGCTTCTTTGCAGCCATGCCGAGATGAACCTCCAGTACCTGTCCGATATTCATTCGGGAGGGCACGCCCAAGGGGTTGAGCACAATGTCAAGAGGCGTACCGTCGGGCAGGAAAGGCATATCCTCGGATTTCAGTATTCTCGAAACAACGCCCTTGTTTCCGTGTCTGCCCGCCATCTTATCGCCTACGGAGATCTTTCTCTTTTGAGCAATATAGCAGCGAACCAGCTTGTTTACCCCGGGAGAAAGCTCGTCGCAGTTTTCACGGGTAAATATCCGCACGTCAACGACCACGCCCGATTCGCCATGAGGCACTTTAAGGGAATTGTCCCTTACTTCCTTGGCCTTTTCGCCGAATATGGCACGGAGCAAACGCTCCTCGGCAGTAAGCTCGGTCTCGCCCTTGGGAGTTACCTTGCCAACAAGAATATCGCCCGCTCTTACCTCAGCGCCAATGCGGATAATACCTCTGTCGTCCAGGTCTTTGAGTGCATCGTCGCCCACGTTGGGAATATCCCTTGTAATGGTTTCCGCACCCAGCTTGGTGTCGCGTTCTTCTATCTCGTATTCCTCAATGTGAATGGAAGTGTAAATATCTTCACGGACAACACGCTCGTTAAGCAGAACAGCGTCCTCGTAGTTGTATCCTTCCCATGTCATAAAGCCTATGAGAGCGTTCTTGCCGATAGCAAGCTCGCCATTGCTGGTGGCAGGACCGTCAGCCAGTACCTGTCCCTTATGAACCTCTTCGCCTCTTACCACAATAGGCCTCTGATTTATGCAAGTGCCCTGATTGGAGCGCTTGAATTTGGTAAGCTTGTAGGTGTGGCAAGCGCCTGTGCCCTCTTTGATAACGACCTCGTCAGCCGATACCCTGTCCACAACGCCGTCATGCTTTGAAACTATGCAAACACCCGAGTCAACAGCGACCTTGTACTCCATGCCCGTGCCCACAATGGGAGCCTCGGTTTTAAGCAGAGGCACAGCCTGACGCTGCATGTTCGCACCCATGAGCGCACGGTTAGCGTCGTCGTTTTCCAGGAACGGTATCATAGCCGTCGCAATGGACACAACCATTTTCGGGGAAACGTCCATATAGTCGACTCTTTCCCGCTCGCATTCAAGTATCTGATCCCGATAACGGGCATTGACCTTGGCTCTTGCGAATTTTCCGTCCGCCGTCAGCGGCTCGTTGGCCTGTGCAACGGTAAAGTTATCCTCCACGTCCGCAGTCATATAGGTGACCTCGTCCGTTACCACGCCCGTTTCCTTGTCAACCTTTCTGTAAGGCGCTTCGATAAAGCCGTATTCATTGATCCTCGCAAAGCTTGCAAGGTAGGAAATAAGTCCGATGTTAGGACCCTCGGGGGTCTCAATGGGACACATTCTTCCGTAGTGGGAATAGTGAACGTCACGAACCTCAAATCCCGCTCTGTCACGGGACAGACCGCCCGGACCCAGCGCCGAAAGCCTTCTCTTGTGAGTAAGCTCCGCCAAAGGGTTATTCTGATCCATGAACTGGGACAGGGGAGACGAACCGAAAAATTCTTTTATAGCCGCCGTAATGGGGCGTATATTGATAAGGCTCTGAGGGGTTATGGTCTCAATATCCTGAGCCTGTGTGTTCATCTTTTCGCGAATGCCTCGCTCCATGCGTGCAAAGCCTATCCTGAACTGATTTTGCAGCAGCTCGCCCACCGAGCGTATACGCCTGTTGCCCAGATGGTCAATGTCGTCAACAGTGCCCACGCCTTCGCAAAGATTTATAAAGTAGCTGATGGTAGCATATATATCTTCAAGGATAATGTGCTTCGGAACAAGCTCGTCTGCACGCTTCTTGACCATTTCCTCCAGCTCGTCCGCGTCTGCCGCAGAGTCAAGGATCTCTTTGAGAACGCTGAATGAAACCAGCTCGCAAATGCCGTACTGCTCAGGGTCAAAGTCCACATAGCCCTTTATGTCCACCATGCCGTTGCCGATTATCTTGACTTCTCTTTCCTCCGTGCGGTGAGCGCTTTCGCCCGTGGGAGTGGTGTAGATC
>CAMWIR010000171.1 GCA_947174365.1 uncultured Ruminococcus sp.
TCTATATACTTAAACTATAGTAAAAACTTTGAGAACATTTCAAAACATAAAAAAGGAGATGAAGATAATGGGAGCATGGGGTCCCGGATTATTTCAGAATGACACGGTGGAGGATCTGAAATACGATTATAAATCTCAGTTAAAACTCGGCAAAAGCGACGAGGAAGCGCTGGAATATGTGCTTGAAGTCAATGACACGGAAAATCTTGACGATGATGAAAAATACGACTTCTGGCTTGCCCTTGCCTCGCTTATGCATGACCTTGGCAGGCTTACCGAGGACGTGAAAAAGAGGGCTTTGGAGCTTGCGGAGAACCCCGGATACGATCTGGAGCGGTGGAGCAAAAAAGAACGCCCAAAGAGAGAACAGGTAATTTTCGAACTGAAGGAAAAGCTGAATTCGCCCCAGCCGCCCCGAAAGAAAATATCCGTAAGCAGACCTTTTAAATGCAAGTGGAATGTCAATGACGTGTTTTATTACAAGCTTGGCAGCGAGTATGCGGACACTCCTTATGAGGGAAAATATATCCTTATACTTGTGGAAAATTTTGAAAGATATGACGCACGTATAAGGGGGCTTGGAGATGTCCTGCCTGTTACAATACTTAAATTATCGGATAATATCCCCGAAAATGTTGATGAAATAAATAGTGCGCCTATTATTCTTCATTTTATAAAGTATGTTCCCATTGACAAGACAGAAAACGGAAAAACCGTAAGGGAATATGAACGCAGAAGGCACGCCCGTGTTATGTGGTACAGTTTCAATTTTTCCGCTTTTGAAAAAAAGCTTACATATTTGGGAAGCTTTGATTTTGAGCGTCCCGATAATAATAAATATGCGCCTTATCCTATAACGGGCGACAGGGCAGAGATCGCAGATCTTCCGGCAAACTTTGAAAGGGTTATTCATGAGGCACTGGACAAAAATCATATTTCCTCAATGACGGAAAGATTTTAAAGCATAAAAAAGCCCCCTAACAAGCATAAAATCTGCCTGAAAGGGGGCGTTATCATTTAAATGACTTTAAAAGCTCAGCTTCATGGACATATAAATGGACTTGTCCTCCACGAAATTCAGCTTCTTGTAAAGAGGATAGCCGCACTCGGTGGCACGCAGCTCTATGTAGGACAGATCCCATGCCCTGCCGTCCTCTATGGCCATGGAGACCAGCTTTTCGGCAATGCCCCTGCGGCGGAACTCGGGCAGCGTGTAGACGTTCATCAGCGTGCCCGTTTTTCCTGTGATGAACAGGGGACTGGAGGGCTTGTTTATCAGCAGGAAAAAAATGCAGCCTGCGATCCTGCCGTCCTCCTCGGCAAGATAAACAATGCAGTCACGGTTCAAATGCTCCTGAAAATAGCCTGCGGACTGGCTTGCAATGAAACCCAGAGTGTCCTCGGTTATGTCCTCATGGGTCTCCCGCATATATCCCAGCCGCATTTCTATAATTACGGGTATATCGGCAGGATTGGCCTTGCGGCAGTTTATCATTTTAAATTCCTCCTTTATGTCCTGTATACAGCCGTTTCAGGGCACAGGGCGTAAAAAGTATGTTTGACATTGTTATCATGCTCAAATGCTGTCGGGGCGCTTTGTATTCTGTGCAAACCGGTTCTGTCAATGCAGCAAACGCCCACGGCAGCGTGCTATTCACTTTATCCTGCGGGCTTCGATATAATAACGCTTATCCTCGGCATGCCCCATGGAAAAGGTCTTGCGGGGGAGTGCTCCGTCCTTGGTCACGGTGGGGAAAAGCTCGGCTTTTGCCATATCGGGCAGCAGTATGCCGACAGAATTTTCCCCTGCCGCAAGCCGCCTGACCACGTCCTCCCCATGGATATAGTCGATCTTTCCGCCCTTATCCCGTAAATACTTGTCAAGGAAATTCTGAACGCTGCCGACGGTAAGATTTGAGTCGGGAGCATTAATGAAATACTTCCGTGAAACGCCGCCGCATATCCATTCAAACGCCTGTTTATCGGGATGCGGATCGGTCGAAAGCGAAAGCACTTTGGTCATTTCATTAAGAAGCTCGTCGGGATTTATTTCGGTAACTATCCTGTGTATCGCCTCAAACTCAAGCGCACTGCTGTGGAGGTTCACAATTTCAGCCAAAGCATAGCGGGCAGGGTGACCGGACATATCCTTGCCGGGGTTCTGCCGCTTCAGTTCCTCGTAATATTCCTTTGCCGTTGCAAGGGAATGGTTGCCGTCACCCATGGCAAAAATAAGGGGGTGGGGGCTTTGGGCGGAAAGTCTTTCGGAAAGCTTGTCAAGGGCTGTTAAGGTCTCCTCTGCGGCAGCTCCGTCAAGAATATATCCCGCCGCTCTGCCGCCTCTTTGCATAAGCTCAAAATCATAAACCTTGCTAAGACTGCCTTTTTTCTCCGAGATCGGCTCTATTACCGAAAAATCGGGGTCGTCAATGAGTATCATTATATGGGGCAGCTCCAGAGGCGCACCTCTGCGCACCTTCAGGCGGGGAGGGATACGCTCGGCAACAGTGGCTTCGGTGGCTCTCACAGGGGTAATGCTGCCCCCCCTAAAGTCGTACATTTCAAGGTCAACAGCGCCCACAAGCCCCTGCCGCAGCTTGCCTGTGCTGTCGGTGCGCTCCAGATACACAAGGGAATTTTTGTACTCTTCAAAAATGCTCCTTGCCAGATAATCCTCCATATTTTTGTGAATGTTTCCGATACGTTCGTCCACGTCCGCCGATTCAAGATATGCCTCGGGCAGTATCAGCTCAAATGCCGAAGGTGCGCCTCCCGTCAGGTCTTTAACCTGCTGCCAGTATTCGGGCTGAGAGGTAAACTGGTCGCAGGCAACTACCGCCCATTTGCTCATATCCGCACTTTTGGGCAGTAAAATATCCGCAACAGTAAAGGTTCTTGTTTTCGTATTCATAATTATGACACATTCCTTTCATTAAGAAAAGTGGGCACTAATTTATATTATAATCCAATTTTGTAAATTTTTCAAGTAAATGATTTTATAAGTTTAAATTTGTTAAATGTAACAAAATTATTTGCAAAAAATCTATGAAATTTACAATATTTGACTTTTCTTTAACAAAATTATATTGTATTTACGGGATTTTTTCCAATTTTTCCAAAAATCCGAAAAACCCTTGACAAGCCCCAAAAAAAGTTGTATAATAAATTTATATGAAATAGGGGGAGTCAGGCTATGACTGTTTATTGGATCCTGCTTGTTTTTTCCGCCGCTTTGGGGATCCCACTGTGCGGGCTTTGCGAAAAAAGATCCGATAGGCGGGCTGCGGTCTACTGTATTGTTATGGGAGCAGCTTTTGCGCTTTTGGCGGCTGTCCGCTTTGATGTGGGCGTTGACTACAATATGTATGCAAAGCTGTTTTATGACATGAATTTTATGGATACCGAGCAGCTCGGGAATATTCAGCGGGAAAAGGGAATGCTCTTTCCTGTAGTGCTGACGGAGATCTTTACCTTTGATTATTTCCCTGCCTTTGCGGTGCTTTCGCCCATTATCTACGCCCTTATAATGGTATATGGGGCGAAATATTCGGATAATCCTTGGGTGGGCGTGTTTGCATTTCTCTGCTTTGGTGTGTTCTTTAACTCCCTTAATTTTATGCGGCAGATAATGGCGGCTTCTGTGGGAGCATTTGCTCTGCGCTATGCAGCGAAAGGGAATTACTTTCGGTTTGCTGTGTTTGCGATAATTGCGGGAGCGTTTCACCGTTCGGCATTTTTGCTGCTGCCTTTCGGTCTTATTTGTCTTATCCCTATGAATATTCCCGTGCTGATAGGGCTGCTATGCGGCAGCGGGGCGGTGTTTGCCTTTTCGGGGGATATCATTAATGCGGCTACAGACTTTGTTTACAAAAATTACGGTGCAGTCGAACATAAAGAGGTAATTACAGGGCTTTCTCCGCTTTACACGGTGATGTTCGGTGTTATCTTCATAGGTGCGTTTGTCCTGAAGGATAAGCTCAGAGGGGATGAACGTGAAATAAATCAGCTCCTCTGGTGCGCTTACAGCGGGTTTTTCTTCGAGTCGCTGGGCATGAAGCACGCCATACTTTCACGGTTGGGTCTGCTTTTCTTTCTGCCGATAGTTTTCCTGCTTGTGCCGAAAATATTCACGGCGGCTTGCAGACTGGCATCTGGGCACAAGGGCAGGCGCAAAAAGGCTGCGGCGTTTACGGCGGCGGCTTTGATGATAGCTATGACAGGGCTTTACGGCGGACTGCTTTATAAGAATTACAACGGTGTTGTTCCATACCGGACGGTATTTGAGCGGGAGGTGGAGGGCGTTTGAGCAAGGTGAAGCTTTACCCCTCGTCGCTTTGGGAGGATATACTGCTGTGCGCAGGGCTTAGTTATGCGGTCGCCTGCTTTAATGCTGACAGCTACATTTCCGGAAAGCTTTTTACAGCGGCTAAGCTTTTTGCAGGGTTGCTGATGATTCTGTGCTGGTGGTATTTTTCCTTGATGAACGGGCTGAGGCACAGAAAGAGATTTCTTTTGTTTGTCATTTTATGGCAGGGCGCAATACCTGCAATGGGAATGATCATAAATTCCGTAAGGGTGCTGAAATTCAGCACAGGAGGGATTTTTTTAAGGGAGCTCGTAAATATTTTATCGGATTATCCTTATTTGCTTATGTCATTAGAGTTGTCGGTAAATATCCTGTATATACAGTCGACAGCTTTTATAATATGCCTCCTTCTGTTCGGGGCAGGTTACTTATACACGAACAAGGCAATACTTAACAGATGAAAGGATCTGATGTTAGAAATGAAAAAATCAAAGGTACTGAGCGCCTTAATGGCGGCAATTATGATCACCGGCATGGCGGCAGCGGCAAGTGCTGCGGATTACGGGACCGATCCGGGTTATACAGCGCCTATAGTTCCCTCAAGCGTGGGCAGACCTATTGACCCTGCCGCGGCGGCTGTTGTTCGCCAGGACAGTACCGATAACAGCAGCGTTACCGTTGCAAATGATACTGTTACCAAAACCGTTACAAACAGAGCTGTAACAGTTGCTTTGGAAAAGGGTGTGCCCATAAAGATATCCTCGGCTGTAGCTGCGGTAAAATCCAACGCCTTGGCTCAGCTTGCCAAAAAGGGAGAGGGTGTACTGAAGTTCACAGCTAATCGGTTCACCGCTGAGATCGAAAGCTCCTCGGTAATTGACGCCAAGAACATTGACATCGGACTTGCCATAACTAAGAACACCGACCGCAGGGCGCTGATCTTAAAAACCCGCCAGAAGGGTGAATACGGCTGCACGGTGAAATACTCTATTCCTGCAAAGATCTATACCCAGGCAGGAGTTGACCTTGCATATGCGGCTGTATATCAGGTAAATCGCCGTACAGGAATTGCCGAGTTTTACGCTCCTTTGGAGCTTGACGCAGACGGGAATATTGTTTTTGAGGTTTATGAGGGCGGAAATTATATAATTTTGTGATTATAATTATTGCGGCTTGCCGCGCAAAACAAAAAAATGAAAATCTCGGAAAACCTAAAAAATGTTTTAGAGTGGCGTAAAACTGCCATTAAAAGTGAATAAAAGCAGGTAAAAATTAAAACCGTCTTTGTCAAACAAAAAGGCGGTTTTGTTTTTTTAAAAGACCCCAACGGTTGATTCAAAAAAGTTAAAGTTTTTATTTTTATAGATCATATTGCTTACATTTGACATTTGTCCAAATGATACAAAAATTTTAAGAGACGG
>CAMWIR010000172.1 GCA_947174365.1 uncultured Ruminococcus sp.
CTTTGGCGGGTCAAGGGCGGAGCCCTTGCGGGGGACGGGGGGCGGAGCCCCCTCTGACAGCCGCTGCAAATAAACGCATTTCAAGGAGCACCCTCGAAAACCGCCGCCCGACGGCAAGAAAAGGGTTATAGTGAATGAACGTCATACATAGCAAAGTTACAACAACCCGGCAATCACGTCGGGCGGCGGTGCAGCATAGAAATGTGTGACGAATGTCACACGTTTCATGCTGCCGCCCGTAAGGGCGCACACGCCGAGGCTACAGCCGAGCCGTGATTATCATTAACATATTTAGGATAAAGTAAAGCGACACGCCAAACAAGCAATGCCTTATCATACGAGCAGCTAAGGGTGACGCCTCGGCTCTGCCTCGCTTGGTGCGCCCTTACGGGCGGCAGCATGAAACGTGTGACATTCGTCACACATTTCTATGCTGCAAGCGCCGCCCGATTTTTACTCTTTCGACAGTTGTGAGATACCATGATATGCGTGACTTCGTTTTTTTATTTTACCGATCGGGCGGCGCTTTTGGGGGTGCTCTTGAAGTGCTTTTCTTTGCAGCGGCTGTCAGAGGGGGCGCCGCCCCCCGTCCCCCGCGGGGGCGCTGCCCCAGACCCCGCCAAAGGCTCCGCCCTTGGAACCCGAGTGAAGTGTGTGCGCTTGGAATGCGTTAGTTCTTCTTGAGCTTCTTTCTAAGCACTGCTATGGGCGATTCCTCTTTCTCCGCTTGCACCTCTTCTTCATTCTTCGGACTCATTCTGTCCGCCAGATATTGCCGTAGCTCGTCACGGTCAAATCCGCGACGTGTAAAGTCGTCGCCCTTTACATTATCCGCAACCGATATCGTCCCCGTTTCCTCGGAAACCACTATAATTATAGCGTCCGAACAACGGGACAGCCCAATAGCCGCTTTATGCCGTGCACCCAGAGTCTTATTCTCCAGGGTCTCCGGCAGAGGCACGTTTATAGTCGCTGCCGAATGTATAAGGTTATCCCTTATAATGACCGCCTGGCTGCTCATAGCTGTGCCCTTATAAAAGATCGTCCCCAATGCCTCCTTTGTAGGCAGTGCGTCGATCACGGTAACATCGGTCAGGAACTGGTCAAGCACCTGTCCCCGTTCAATAATGATTATAGCTCCCGTTGAGTTATCGGAAAAATTCTCGCAGGCGTCGCAAACAGCGCTAGCCGCATTGAAATTTTCCGCTCTGTACCCCTCGGAAAAACCGGAAAAAGTCCCCTGCTTTGAGGTAAGATACGGCCTCAGGTCAAATATGGAAAAGTCCTCTTTAAGCAGACCGTTTTCCGCCACGGAGATCTTCCCCGTTTCCTCGGATACTACTATAATAACAGCGTCCGAGTTCTCGCTCATGCCAATTGCCGCCCTGTGCCTTGCGCCCAGCGCTTTATCCACGGTTTCCTCCTTGGAGGCAGTGGGCAGAAAGCAGGCGGCGGCGTAAATAAGCCCGCCCCGCATTATCACAGCCCCGTCGTGCAGGGGCGTGCCGTTGTAAAAAATTGTGTCAAAAAATTTCTCGCTCGGAACGGCGTTCAGCACAGTGCCGTTGATATGCTCTCCCAGCTTCGTCCGCCTCTCGATAACTATCAAAGCTCCCGTCCGTTCGTCGGAAAGCTTGCGGCAGGCGTCGCAGATAACGTTTATGGAGTGGCTGTTCCGTTTTGCCAAAACCTCCTGATTGCCGACCGAACGCTCCAGAAATTCCATATGCCCCACCCGCTCCAGCGTTCGCCGTATTTCCGGCTGAAACAGGATGATTATGGCAAGCACCCCCACGCTGAATGCATTCTCCAGCACAAATATCAGTGTTTTCATCTGAAATATCCTTGCCACCACATAGGCAGCCACCAGCGCCAGTATGCCTTTTACAAGCCCCACAGCCCTTGTTTCCAGCAGCAGCTGGCAGCCCTTGTAAATAAGCACGCTCAGCATGGCAATGTCCAGCACGTCCCAAAAGCTCAGCGGCAGTATGGTGTTGAGCACACTCCGCACTTCGTTTATAAGTTCCATATAATTATTAACCTCGTTGTTTAAATGCAAAATGTTTTTGCTTTATAAAATTCCAATTGTTTCCGAAAATATATATATTTCAATTATACCACTTTAAAGTTGATTTTTCAAGAGAATTTTCTCCTATAATGCCGATAATATGGTTACAATTTGGTTACAGAGTACAAAAAATCCTAAAGAAATTGTATATATTGACCTGCGGGCTGACGTGCTGTAGGAATAAACAAAAATTAATATAAAAAATTTGTCAAAGATGTATAGGAAACTTGTCGGAGGAGGTCGGAAATTTAAAAATTTAAGAATGCGGGGGTGCATTTTCCCGAAATTTTTATAAAATGTAAAAACCGGGGAAGCCCATAAAGAACAGGATTTAAGTCGTTTTCGGATAATACGGACAAGAATTTAAGGTTTAAAAATCGGAAAAATTTTACATTAATAATTATTATTTCCAAAAAAATATGCATGGATAATTTTGTAAAAAAATAAAGAATATTACGGCTAAAAACTTTAATGTGTTAAAGAAAATGTGTATAATTAAACGGCAAAAAATGAACATTTGGCAAACGATTGTAACAGGTGTGAAAAACAACTAAAAAATTTATAATAAGATTGTTTAGTTTTACGATTGTAAGTTTTGCGATATAATGATATAATAAATGTGTAAACTTGCGTGCTGTGAATAAACATATACGCAATAAAGCACAAGCACAATAAAAATGGAGGAGATATACCATGAAAATTAAAAAACTTCTGGCGGGTGTTACAGCTTTCGCCGCAATCTCTGCACTTTCCGTTTCCACCAGCGCTGCTGACTGGTCTCAGACAGGCTATGCAGATGATGATCCATCTACAGTAAACATTATTTCCACTTCCGCTGACGGCATCACATTTACCGCTTCTTCCGATGATTCTGCCTGCAAGGCACGTATCACTCTTTCGGAGATCCTGGCAGATCCCGCTGATGTTTCCAAGGTTTATTCCGGTTCCTGGACTGTTACCTATGACGGCCTGTCCTCAATTTCCGGCACCGAGATCGGCTGGATGGGCGGCGGTACATATGCTGCTACCTGCAACTCCGCAGGCTACGGCCTTTCTCCTAACGACTGGGGCGAGGACGGCACTGCTATCTGGGAAGATTCCCAGAGCGTAGAGGACAGCTTTAAGTGGCTGCTTCCTTCTCAGGTTCCCACCGACGCTGCTGAGGCAGAGTTCGTATTTATGGATTGGTCGGGTCAGCCTCTGGTGTCCAACGGCATTACCGTTTCCATTTCCAATTTGAAGCTGTTTGACAAGGACGGCAACGAGATCGCTCAGAAGGCATACGGCGGAGAGGCTTCTGCTCCCGCAGCGGTTGAGGATACCTCCGATGACGCTGAGACAGTTGAGGATACTTCCGATGAGACTGCAGCTGCTCCTGCTGAGACTGAGGCTGCAACCGAGGCTGCTGTTGCAACTCCCGATGCTGACACCACTGCTACAGCTCCCGTTAAGACCGGTAACACAAGCGCTGCTGCTATCGCTGCTGTAATGGCTGTTGCAGGCGCTGCTGCACTGGTTTCCAAGAAGAAGTAAGTCAAAACGATATTTTGGAGGAATAAAAACAATGAAGTTTTCTAAAATTATAGCAAGCCTTGCAGCAGCAGCTGTTGCAGCTTCCGCTATGGCGTTCAGCGCATTTGCTGCTGACCCTGTTACAGTAACTCTTGATGAGAATTATCTCGGCGACTGGAAGGCAAGTTCCGGTATCGCAAGAGAGGAATTTGACAAGTTCGAGGGCGACGTTAAGGTTGTTCTTACCGTTAAGCCCGAGAATGTAAAGGACGGCAACTCTTATATCCTTAAGCCCATGGATATAGACAAGAGCTGGGATGCTATCACAGCTTCCCTTACTACCGAGAAGGGTGTTTGCAAGCCCGACGGCTTTATCCAGGTAAAGGCTGATCAGACAGAGGTTGAGTTTGTAGTTCCCGCTTCCGTTAAGAACGATCTGTGGAACACCGGTCTTGCATTCCAGTGCAGCAATGTAACCGTTAAGTCTGCTACTCTTTCCGACGGTTCTGCAGAGAATGAGTGGACTTATGTATCCGATGCAGATACTCCCGATTACTGCGCAGGCAGATTTGATCCGTTCGCAGCTCCCGCTGAGCCTGAGGAGACAGAGGCTGAGCCCGAGGAAACTGAGGCTGAAGTAACCGAGGCCGAGGCAACCGAGGCTGAGGATGATGAGCTTGTTGAAGATGACGCTGACGTTGATGTTGACTTCGACGACGTTGTTGAGGCTGCAGAGCCCGAGGTTGTTGAGGCTGCAGAGCCCGCCCCGGAAGTTCAGCCTGTTGCTGAGACCGCAGCCGCTGTTGTTGAGACTGCTCCCGCAGCTGACACTACCGCAACTGCTCCCGTTAAGACCGGCAACGTTGCAGCTGTTTCCATCGCATTTGTAATGGTTGCAGCAGGCGCAGCAGCAGTTGTTTCCAAGAGAAAGTAATCATACATAACCGTTATTTCGGAATATGATTATATGATTGCAGAGTCGGTATCCCTTTGGGGCTGCCGACTCGCTTAATAAAATGTTCTCTATGAATATTGAAGGCATTTGAAAAGTCCTTTTGGCATGAGCTTTGAATTTATAAAGTCACCGTGCCTCCGACTTTCCGAACCTCTCTATCTACATAGCGAGTGTTTCGGCAGTGTACCGAAACAAGTTCAGCGACACGCTGATTGGAGGATTAATTATGAATATGAAGAAGCTTGTTTCCGGCGCAGTTGCCGGAGCAATGGCAATGTCCATGTGCGCTGTAAGCGCATTTGCCGCAACCGTTGAGATGGACAGCGAATATCCCGGCTCCTGGGCTGCAAGTAAGTGCATTCCCAAGACCGAGCTTGAGGCTATCGGCGGCGATGTTAAGATAACACTTACCGTTGAGACCAGAAACCTTGCAAATACTGCTGACCAGTTCCTTATCCGTCCTATGGACTATGATAACGGTTGGGCTGATATGACCCCCGAGTGCACCAGTGACACTGTTATAGCTAAAGTTGACGGAATGTTCTGCATTCCCGAGGAGGCTACTACTGTTGAGTTTGTCTTGAACGGCAGCGCAGTTGCAGGCATGGGCGATTCAGGACTCAGCTTCCAGGTACAGAATGTTACCATTAAGTCGGCAGAGCTTGAGGCAGGTTCTCCCCAGGCTGAATTCCCCAGAGTTTCTGACGCTGACGGCAAGGACTACTGCTTCGGCAGAAAGACCTTTGAAGAGCTTGGCGGCGGCGCAGCGGCTTCCGATGATACTTCCGCAGATGAGGATGCCCAGGCAGAGACCGTTGAGGAGGAGACTCCTGCTGTAACAGAGGCAGCAGCCGAGACTGAGGCAGCAGCTGAGACCGAGGCAGCTCCCCAGGGTGACGCAGCTACTGCAACAGCACCCGCTAAAACCGGCAATACAACAACGGCTGCTATTGCTGTTGTAATGATCGGCGCAGGCACAGCAGCGCTGCTTTCTCGCAAGAGAAAGTAATTTCCTTTGAGGGATAACAATCAGAAATTAAAAACTCCGTCATAAAATCGTGGCGGAGTTTTTTTCATATTTAAAAGTGTTTTTTAACAATATTTTATAGAGAAATTTGGCTGTTTCTACAAACTTTTTACTCAAAGGGGACTTTTTTGGCGTTAAAAATGATTTATATATAAGG
>CAMWIR010000173.1 GCA_947174365.1 uncultured Ruminococcus sp.
GGTGCAGATACAGCTGGCAAGGTTCAAAGCATATACCTTTGACGACCTTTTCGAAGGCGTAAAAGCAATCCCCCTGGAAAATTTCATCGGCAAGCAGGACGCATTTCCCGTAAAAGGGCATTCGCTGTCCTCCAAACTTTCCAGCGTTCCCGCCTGCCAGTCAATCATCAAAAAAGCCGCCGCCGACCGCCTGGGAAACGCCTATAACGTGGGCTTTATGGAGGAAACAGGCGCAGTTCACCAGCTCCAGTTCAACATATTAAAGGACGAGGTTTCCCTATATCTCGACACCTCTGGGGCAGGGCTGCATAAAAGGGGCTACCGCAAGACCTCCAATGCCGCCCCCATTAAGGAGACCCTCGCCGCAGGAATTGTCGACATTGCCATGGTAAAGCGTGATACTACCTTCTGCGACCCTTTCTGCGGCAGCGGCACATTTCTGATTGAAGCCGCCTATAAAGCGCTGAATATAGCCCCGGGTTTAAAGCGCACCTTTGCCGCCGAAAAATGGAAACAGATACCCAAGGAAATATGGCAGCAGGAGCGTACCCGTGCCATGGACAGCATTATCCGTGACAGCGATTTTTACGCCTACGGCTATGATATCGACCCCGACAGCGTTGCTCTTGCCATAAAAAACTGCACCGCCGCAGGGGTCAAAAATCGGATCTGCATAGAGCAGGCGGACATACGCAGTTATGAAAACAAACCGAACACCCTTACCGTCTGCAATCCGCCCTACGGCGAGCGAATGCTGGAACTGAAGGAAGCAGAGGAGCTTTACCGTGCAATGGGCAGGGTATTTCTTGCCGATAAGGAGCACCCCTGCGCCATAATCTCCCCCCACGAGGATTTCGAGCAGTTTTTCGGCAAGCAGGCAAGAAAACGTCGCAAGCTCTATAACGGTATGATAAAGTGCCAATTGTTTAGCTATTGATTTTTCGTTTTGCAACATCTTGATATACATATTTTTAATGGGGAAAGGAAGTAGAAACGCTTGAAAAAAAGAGCTGTCGAGGCTTTTGCGGTGCTTGCCGCATTGATAGCGTTGTTTGCAGCGGTGAATCTTATTGCAAAGAACGTCAGCGAAAACACCGTTAAAATTGACGGAGATTTCTACAACATAGGCGTTTCCGAGCTTTCTCTCACCCTCATGACCGAGGACGGGCTGGATAATCTTGCAAAACTCCCCCGCCTTACCTCCCTGAAGATAACCCCATTTAAAGAAGCCGCAGCAAATGCAGCCCTTGGCAATAATAATGCAGGCAATACTGCCACAGACAGTCTCACCGTAGGCAATGCCGCAGGCAGCGACCCCGCAGTAAGAGCCGCCATTCTGTCCGAATATGAAAACTGCACAGAGCTTACCGACCTGTCCATCTTATCAAACCTTACGGGACTTGAAAAGCTGGACGTCAGCTATTGCCATATCAATAACTTAGATTTCATTTCCCAAATGCAGGAGCTTGTCTCCCTGAATATCGGCTGCACCGAGATAACCGACCTGTCCCCTCTGACAGCCTTTCCCAAACTCGAAAAGCTCATCATCTACGGTACGCCCGCCGATGACCTCACTCCCCTGCTGCAAATGAACAGCCTTAAAACACTTATAATATCCAATGAGACCGCCGAAAAATTCTCAGACGAAATAGCAACCTTAAAGGAAAAAGGCGTCGAGATTGAGAAAAGGGAATAAGCATTTCCCGGGAAATACCCGCCATTTTATCCCTGCAATAAAAAATCTCCCATTTCACGGGAGATTTTTTATTGCCTTTTGCAATTCTCCCCATTCTTTTCGCAGTCAACCCCACAGCCATTGCAGCTTCCGCAGCCGCACCCCTTTTTCCTCAAAACCCAATATCTCACAGCGCAAACAAGCAGCGCAATAATAACAATAACCGCAATAACATCCGCAGCGCCCAAAATAACACTCCCATATCAATTAAAATGTGCAATCATCAACCCGAACTGACTCTTAACCGACCAAAGCCGTTCCGATCAGAAAAACAAGCAGTGCCGCAATCCACGCAATAACGCATTGCACTATCACAAACCCCACCGCGGCCATTCCGCCCATTTCCCTTTTGACGGTGGAAACCGCCGCCGCACAGGGCGTGTACAGCAAAGAAAATGTGAGAAAGCTTGCCGCCGAAACAGGCGTGAACATACCCTGCAAAAGCCCCGGCAGCAGTTCGGAAGAAGCCCCCGTCAGCACCGACATGGTGGACACCACAGCCTCTTTCGCCGTAAAACCCGCCAACAGCGATGTGGAGACCCTCCAGTCCCCGAATCCAAGCGGCGCAAACACTGGAGATATAAACCTCCCCAGCCACGCCAGCATACTCCGGGAGCTGTCCGCCGCAATGTGCAGCGAGCCGTCAAATGTCTGCAAAAACCATATCACCACCGAAGCAGCAAAAATTATCGTAAATGCCTTTGTTATAAAGTCCTTTGCCTTTTCCCATACCAGCAGCCCCACACTTTTCAGCGACGGAAAGCGGTAATTCGGCAGCTCCATTACAAAAGGAATCGCCTCCCCCTTGAATTTCGTTCTGCTGAGTACACCCGCGTAAAGCGTGCCGCAAACAATTCCCCCGAAATACAGCAAGCACATAACAAGAGCGCTTTTCCCCGGAAAGAACGCCATAGCGAAAACCGAGTAAATAGGCAGCTTCGCGCTGCATGACATAAACGGGATAAGCAGTATCGTCATCTTCCTGTCCCTCTCGCTCGACAGCGTGCGCGTCGCCATTATCGCAGGCACGGAACACCCGAACCCTATTATCATCGGCACAAATGAACGCCCCGAAAGCCCTATCTTCCGCATAAGCCTATCCATAATAAAAGCCGCCCTCGCCATATATCCGCTGTCCTCCAGCACCGACAGCAGAAAAAACAGCGTAACTATCGTGGGCAAAAAGCTCAACACACTCCCCACTCCGGCAAATATCCCATCAATAATAAGGCTGTGAACGATCTCGCCGACCCCCAGCATATCCAGACCTTCCGCAGCAAGTCCCGTAACATAGGTTATCCCCGAGGACAGCAAATCGCTCAGAAACGCCCCCACCAGCCCAAAGGTCAGATAAAACACCGCCGCCATTATCGCCGCAAACATAGGCAGCCCCAGAAACTTATCCGTCAACACACGGTCAATTTTAAGGCTCCGCTTATGCTCCCTGCTCTCGCCCCCCTTGATAACCGACTCCGAGCATATTTTTTCAATAAACGCATAGCGCATATCAGCGATCGCCGCCCAGCGATCCAGCCCGCACCCTTTTTCAGCCGCCGTAATTGCAGCCTCAATGTCCGCCTTCTCCTTATCGCTCAGCGCAAACTCTGACGTCTCCCCCTTTTCTATGTAGCTCACCGCAGCAAAGGTTCTCGCCTTGCCTCCCCGCTCACCGATAATGCTTCGTATTCGCTTAATGCAATCCTGCATTTTCCCACCGTAATTTATCCTCGCAGGCAGCTTTTTTTCGCCTGCTGTCCTTACAGCCGTTTCGATAAGCTCGTCTATCCCCTCGTTTTTCGCCGCCGAAATCGGCACAACAGGTATCCCCAGCCGCATACTGAGCCGCTTTATATCAATGCTCCCGCCGTTTCCCTCCACCTCGTCCATCATATTCAGCGCCAGCACCATGGGAATGTTAAGCTCCGCCAGCTGAAGCGTCAAATATAAATTCCGTTCAATATTTGAAGCGTCCGCAATATTGATAATGCCATCGGGTGCATTATGCAAAAGATAATCTCTCGTGACCGTCTCCTCCGCCGAATAGGGACGAATTGAGTATATTCCCGGCAGATCAACTACCACGCAGTCATCTCTGCCTCTTATATCGCCGCTTTTGCCCTCAACCGTCACCCCGGGGAAATTCCCCACATGACAATGAGAGCCTGTAAGCACATTAAAAAGTGTGGTCTTACCGCAGTTCTGATTTCCCGCTAACGCAAATATCATACCAATTCCTCTGCCTTTTTACAAATGTTTCCCTTCGCCCACCAATTAAGCGAAGCCCCCATTCATTCCACCCTCACCGCAATATTCTTTGCCTCCTCCAGCCTGATCGTCAGCTCATACCCACGCAAATAAATTTCAATGGGATCCCCCAGCGGCGCAGCCTTTCGCACCGTTACCCTCGTCCGCGGGATAAGACCCATATCCAGCAGCCTCACCCGCAGCGCCCCCTCGCCGCCCACACGGGTGATGATCCCTGACCTTCCTATTTCAAGCCTGTCAAGGGTCATTTCTTCCGCTTCATGAACATTTTTTTCCTTTTCACCGGTCATATTTTTCACCTTTAAATCTTATTCATTTCCGAAATTTTTTATTCCCCGGGCAATACAGCAACGCCTTGCACAACGCAGTTTACTGTGCTGCACTATCCAACTTGTGTACATTTCCACTAAAAAACTTAAACCGACCGCATCTAACGCTCTTTCCGAAAATAATCATCATTGACCTCCCCATTTAGATCAAACACGCATTGATAACGCCACATAGCGCTTTGTTCTTTATCCTTGTGCCTCCATTCCAGATCCAGAGCAATAAGCTGCATTACGCAAGTATCATTCCTGTCCACACCCGTTAGAATAAACTTAATATTCGTTAAAACAGGCTTTTCTATCGACTCCCTGTTCACAAAACCGTTTTCGGCAGCCTCCACAGGATTCTCTTTCAAATAATATTCATAATTTTTCCAAAAAATTTCATATGTCCTGTTTACCAGATCATACTTTTCAACCAACCCCATCAGCTGCGCCCTCATCCCATATAAAACCTCCCTGTTCACATCATTATTAACGTTCCCTATTCTATTATCGTTTAACGCAATTCCGACTTGCACCAAATCGGCAAATCGTTAATCCGTGCCATGCACTGCGCTAATCAACTTCAAAACAATCATCCGAAAACTCCCCATTCAAATAAAACCAACAGTAGTAATACCCCGCAGGACTGCATTTTTTTGCTTTATGAAAAAAACACAGATCAACCCCTATTGTCTCTGTTTCAAAATCCCCCTGTTCATTCGGTCGGCTAAGCTCAAATTTAACCTCCATAAGCCATGGAATTTAAATTGAATTTCTGTCATAAAGCCCGTTTTTCCCGGCAATCTCCCTCTCTTCGGATAAAAACCTGTCATAATTTTCCCAAAACTTTTCATACGCCCTGTTCACCATATCAAATTTTTCAATAAGCTCCAAAAGTTCTTCCCGCATATCGAAATTATTCGCCTCCCGCCTCGCTTTATAGACACTTTACACCATTCCGGACCGCATTTTATTCCTAAATTATATCATAAAATTGCACACTTATCAATAGCTTTAAGCAAAATATTATATCTATTTCGCAATTTTATACAATTACACAATCTCTTAACCTTTCAATTATACATTTTGCACTATACACTTGTATCATATAAAGCACATATGTACTGCTCAAATTTATTGCACTGTTAAAATTCGGTAAGCTTTTTTAAACTGCAATACCCTCATTTACAAATTTATGATCTCATTCCTTCGAAAATCTCCCATGGAGTTCGTAAGCGCCGCTCCAAAATCCCATGCTTCGCAGCTTCTCCGCCGTTTCATTCGCTTTGACTTCCTCTTCAAAGATCCCGAAAACCGCCGAACCGCTGCCCGTCATCATAGCAGCCGCAGCCCCCATATCCCTCTCTAAACCAAGCAGCCGCGCCCCCCAGCCCAGTAA
>CAMWIR010000174.1 GCA_947174365.1 uncultured Ruminococcus sp.
CAAAATTAAATGTTTGAAGAAAATAAAAAGCTGCCAGTACAACATCAGTTATACAAGAGATTGCCAAACCATAAAAAAACCTGTCGTCTTTGTTTTTTAATTTCTGTATATGGTATTTAAAACTACATCTATTCAATTCATTTTCTTTCCTCTCCACAAAGCATTATAAATTTAAACACTTGTACATTTTACATTTAATAAAATCCCATAATTTCTAAATCTTACAATTCAAAACATATTTTGACCGAATAAATTGGTACAACAGCTATTTGCATAATTCGCTGTATTTGTTTTTATAACGATATTTTTAAAAATTTCTATATCAATACCGACATAATGCGGAGATATTTTTTAATTAATAAATATTCAATGCTGATACTCATTTGTCCGTATTGATATATCCCTTGTAGGCTTGCAGATAAGTCCAGCCGGAAATTACCGTAAGCACAGCGGACGCCCATATAAGAAGCTGTTCAAGGATAACAGCAAATGCGCCGTAATTGGCGGGGTCTTTCCCGAAGATTGCCGCAATGAAAAGCATTATAACGATTGTGCCCATGGTAAAGGCGGTTTTGAGCTTGCCCCAGATGTTGGCGGGGACGACAACGCCCTCCCCTGCTGTTACCAGCCGCAGTCCCGACACCATAAATTCACGGGCGATTATTATGAGCACGGGCACAGCCCCGCAAAGCCCCAGATCCACGAAGCAGACCAATGCAGATATTACAAGCACCTTATCCGCAAGGGGGTCGAGAAATTTTCCGAAAGCCGTTACCAGATTGTATTTGCGGGCGATCTTGCCGTCCAATGCGTCGGTGATCGAAGCTGCCGCAAAAACTATCAGCGCCCAGACTCCGCTGCCGGGCAGGATATCCGTCAAAAGAAAAAATATGAAAAATGGCACAAGCACTACCCTTGCAACAGTCAGCTTATTTGGCAAGTTCATTTATAACAACTCCTATCAGGTCGTAGTCCATGACCTCGGTAATATGCACCTTTACAAACATTCCCGGCACAAGTCTGCGGTCGGGGGAGGTAAAGAAAATTTTCCCGTCGATATCGGGTGCGTCGGCGGCGCTTCTGCCGAAATAGCATTCCCCGTAACGGTCAAAGCCCTCTACAAGCACTTCTATATCGGTATTTTTCAGGGTCTCGTTCTTCTCGCTCATAATGTAAGACTGCTGCTCCATTATTATGTCCGCACGGTGCTGCTTGGTTTCCTCGTCAAGCTGCCCCGGCATATCTGCTGCGGGAGTTCCCTCCTCGGGGGAATAGGCAAAGCAGCCCAGACGGTCAAACCGAACCTCATTCACAAAATCGCAGAGGTTTTCAAACTGCTCGGGAGTTTCTCCCGGAAAGCCGGTAATAAGAGTTGTACGCAGGATAACTCCGGGTATCTTTTCACGGAGCTTGCCGATCAGCTTTACAAGGCTCTCCCTGTCTCCCGGACGGTTCATTTTGCGGAGCAGCTCGCCGTCGCAGTGCTGAATGGGCATATCAATGTATTTGACGATCTTTTCTTCGCTTGCCATTACCTCGATAAACTCATCGGTAATGCGCTCGGGATAGCAATAGAGCACCCTTATCCACTTTAGCTGAGATATCCTGCAAAGTCTGCGCAAAAGTTCTGGGAGCCTTAATTCGCCGTATAAGTCCTCGCCGTAGCGTGTGGAATCCTGAGCTATTACAATAAGCTCCCGCACTCCCGCCTCTGCCATTTCGGCTGCCTCGCTGCAAAGCTCCTCCATGGGCACGCTGCGGAATTTGCCCCGAATTTGCGGGATAGCGCAGTAGGAGCAGCAGTTGGAGCAGCCCTCGGCAATTTTAAGATAGGAAAAAAACGACAGTGTGGTCTGCACTCTGCCACCGGTCATGGGCAGCTTTGATTTATCATCAAAACGTGTGAACTGTTCCCCTGCCAGCACATGGTCAAGAACGCCGCAGATATCGCCGTTGCACCCAAGTCCCACAACGGCGTCCGCCTCGGGCAGCTCAGTCAGAATCTCCTCTTTGTAGCGCTCGGCAAGGCAGCCTGTGATAATGATCTTTTTTATCCGTCCCTCTTTTTTCAGCTCCGCAAATTCCAGTATTGTGTCAATTGCCTCCTGCTTGGCGCTTTCAATAAATCCGCAGGTATTGACAATAACTATATCCGACAAAGCGGCGTCCCAGACAAGCTGGTAGCCCGCTTCACGTATTTTATAGAGCATTCTTTCGGCGTCCACCTGGTTTTTGGAGCAGCCAAGTGAAACCATTCCAACTTTAACAGCCATTTATAATTCATTCCTTAATATTTTTTTGCGAATGCATATTAATGCACTATAATTATACTATATTTACAGTTTTTTTTCAAGGGATTGGGGAATTTTTTATGCGGGGACTTGTAAATTTTTTGTTAAAATGTATATTCATATCATTCGTAAAATAGCATATTGGGCGGGAAAATATCATAGAATTACCAAATCCATTCAAATAAAAAGGTGAACTTCTGCCATGATGAAATACTTTTTTACGATAATGATACTGCTGTCATTTATTGCGGCTGCTGCCATGGGAAGGGGCGAGGCGCTGACGGAGGCGGTACTCAATTCCCCGGTGGACGCGGTCAATTTATGCATTTACCTGTGCGGCGGGATGTGCTTCTGGGGAGGACTTATGCGTGTGGCGGAACGATCGGGGCTAACGGATATTATTGCGGGATTTTTTGCTAAAATTTTAGGAGGCCTTTTCAAAGAGCTTGATAAAAACGGACGTGCATTCAAGGCGATATGCATGAATGTTACCGCCAATCTTCTGGGGCTGGGAAACGCTGCCACGCCCTTGGGGATAGAGGCTATGCAGGCCATGAAGGAAGAAGAAAAAGCCGAAAACGAGGCGACTCCGTCCATGATAATTTTCACTGTTCTGAACACTGCCTCCCTAACGCTTATTCCCTCAACGGCGCTTTCCCTGCGGATAAAATATGGCTCGGAGGATCCCACGGAAATAATCCCCGCGGTATGGATAACTTCTGCCTGCGCTCTTGCTGCGGCGCTTACCGGTGCACTTATTTTGGGAAAGGGTGCAAAAAAGTCCGCCGAAAAATGAGCAACTTTTCTAACCTCTTACATCTAACCTCTAACCTCTTAAAGCGAAAGCCGGTGAAATTTTGAACGTTTGGATAATCCCGATAATAACCGCTTTTATTTGCATTTATGCCCTTGTGAACAAGTGTGATGTTTTTTCGGATTTTCTTGAGGGGGCGGAGGAAAATCTGAAAATGTGCGTAGGGTTGTTGCCTACGCTTATTGCAATTATTACTGCGATAGGAATGCTGCGTGCTTCGGGGGCGATAGATATGCTGACGGGGCTTGCTTCGGGTCTGCTGGGCAAACTCGGATTCCCTGCGGAGTGTTTGCCTTTGGCGCTTATACGTCCGATCTCGGGCAGCGGTGCTCTGGCAGTTTACGAGGAAATTTTAGCAGAATGCAATCCCGACAGCTTTGCTGGGCGTGTTGCAAGCGTTATGCTTGGGGCTACGGAGACAACTTTTTACACCATTGCGGTATATTTTAGCGCGGTGAAGATCAAAAAGACACGTCATACTTTGCCTGCGGCGCTTTTGGGGGATATTACCGGGTTTATTGTGAGCGTGCTTATGGTGAATATTTTCTTCGGGCGGTAAGGGGCAAAAATTGCGCAGCGCCTTGATTTATGCAATATTTCACTGTTTGCCCACTGACTTTTTTTGCGATTTTTTACGGCACACAATTTTATTATTTGTATGCACACATTTTTAAAGGTAAAAATCCCGATTTACAGGCGTTTTCTGTCTCCTGCTTCCTATTTTCCCGACTCTAACAGCACACATTTTTTTATTTGACGGTTCGGAAATGTAAATTTACAGCCGTGCGGCAAAAAATCGTCCAACGCATTAAGAATGCTCAGGACGGCATTTCCATGATCCAGACTTACGAGGGTGCTCTCACCGAGACCGATTCCATTCTCCAGAGAATGAAGACTCTCGCTGACCAGGCTGCTAACGGTACATATCAGGACGATGTTGACCGTGACGCTATCCAGCTCGAGTTCGATCAGCTGAATGATGAGCTGAACCAGATCGCTGATACCGATTTCAACGGCGTTGTAGTTCTGAACGGCGGCCAGATGGCTGACGGCACAACTGCTGACGGATACGGCAGATTTGACTATGCAACAGGCAAGAGAGAGTCAATGGAGCTCGGTACTGTAGGCGGAATGGTTAAGCTTGCTACAAGAGATATGGAAGTGGAAAAAGACGAGGTTATCACATTTACAGCTGCAGTTAATGCTGACGGAACCATTACATGGACAGCACCCGATACTGCCAAGAATGGTACCGTAGATTCGAACGATGAAAACGGTGGTTTCACATATGCAGGTGTTACTGTTAATGTAGACACATCAAGAGTTGTTGCCGGTGATACAATTACTCTCGAACTTAAAGCAAAGAAAGATTCTACTGCTCAGACATCTGAGGTTATTGGTTACAACGAAGAAGTTACCGAAGGCGTTATTTCCGATAGTAAAGCTGCATTAAAAATATCGTTATCCGATACGAAAATAGTTAATGAGTCCCTTGCAAAGGCTGTTAATGCTTTGAATGGTCTTACTATTAAGACTACAGTTAATGGCGGAGCAGATGCTGTTACTACTGATGACGGCAAGACTTCAAGCGTAAACGGCGTTAATCTGAATGAGATTGCTGACGATAACACTGCTGACCTTATGAAACTTGATGACGGCACCAAGCTCGTTATTGATAATACAGGTAAAATCAGCCATGTTTCCAAAAACGGTACAGTTACACAGGTTGCTGAAATTACAAAATGGGCAGGTACTAAAAAAGGCTCGGCAGCAGGAACTATTACCACTAAGGTAGGCGTTACTACGGCTAAGTATGAACCTGAATCCAAGGGCGAAGTTAAACTCGTTGAACCCCAGAAGGTTTCCATGTCCAACTCCAACAACTATGCAACTGCACCTCTGACCTACACCGATAACCTCACTCTGCAGGCAGGCGCAAGAACCAAGGATTCTGTAAACTTCACATTCCAGTACAGCACAGGCGGCCTCGGCGACCTCAAGGCTAACATGAACTGCTCCGCAAGAGCTGACGGCCTCGGCACTGACGGTCTGTCCCTCAAGACTCAGAAATCTGCTAACTACGCTATCGACAGAATCGATAACGCTATCAATAAGGTTTCCATGGTTCGTGCAACCTTCGGTGCTGTACAGAACAGACTGGAACACAAGATCGACAACATGAACGTTACCAAGGAGAACATCACCTCCGCAGAGTCCAGAATCAGAGATACCAACATGGCAGAGGAAATGACCAACTTCACAAAGAATCAGATTCTCTCCCAGGCTTCTCAGGCTATGCTGGCTCAGGCAAATCAGCTTCCTCAGGGCGTTCTCCAGCTCCTCGGCTAATTTCCGAAGAACCGAAAGCCGCTTAAAAGCTGCATAAATAATGTTGCCGCTCTCCAAACGGAGGGCGGCAATTT
>CAMWIR010000175.1 GCA_947174365.1 uncultured Ruminococcus sp.
GTGTGAGGCTGCGTGGTCGGCGGCTCAGAGTGGCATAAGGGTAACGCTGAAGGAGATGAAGCCGAAAAAATTTTCTCCTGCGCATAAGCTGGATTTTTTCTGCGAGCCCGTGTGCTCCAACTCATTTAAGGCGGCTCGGATAAATTCGGCAGCGGGACTTCTCAAAGAGGAAATGCGCAGACTGGGTTCGCTGACTGTGCCTTGTGCGGAAAAGACCGCTGTTCCTGCGGGGGGTGCGCTGGCGGTGGACAGGAAGAAGTTTTCCGCTTTGGTTACAGAAAAGATAAGATCGCACCCAAATATTACGGTGGAAGAATGTGAGGCGGAAAATATCCCCGATGGGGTCACGGTGATTGCGACGGGGCCGTTGACGGCGGGGAAAATGGCCGAGAGCATTTCAAAGATATGCGGGGGGTATCTGAGCTTTTACGATGCGGCTGCGCCTATTGTTACGGCGGATTCGGTGGATATGTCCGTTGCCTTTGCGGCGGCAAGATACGGCAAGGGCGGAGATGATTACATTAACTGCCCGTTTACCAAAGAGGAATATCAGGCGTTTCACAGGGAACTGATAAATGCCGAGTCTGCGCCGCTGCACGAGTTTGACAGACCCGACCCGAGGCATTCCGGAAGGGATGATTTTACGGTTTATGAGGGGTGTATGCCCATTGAGGTGCTTGCAAAGCGCGGGGAGGACGCTGCAAGATACGGGGCTATGAAGCCTGTGGGACTCTGCGACCCGAGGACGGGGCGGTGGCCTTATGCGGCGGTGCAGCTGCGGCGGGAAAACAATGAGGGCAGTTTATATAACATTGTGGGATTTCAGACAAACTTGAAATTCGGTGAGCAGAAGCGGGTTTTTTCCATGATACCGGGTCTTGCGAATGCGGAATTTGTGCGGTACGGGGTCATGCACAGGAATTCGTTTATAAATTCGCCGAAAATTCTATCGGGGGATTTTTCTCTGAAAAGCCGTCCCGAGCTGTTTTTTGCGGGACAGATAACTGGGGTTGAAGGGTATATGGAATCGGCTGCCTCGGGGATTCTTGCAGGGATAAATGCGGCAAGACGTTTGCGGAATAAGGACACGCTTATTTTGCCGAGGGAGTGCATGATAGGGGCGCTGGCGAGATATATTTCCGATGAAACGGTGGAAAATTTTCAGCCCATGGGGGCGAATATGGGGATACTTCCAGAGCTGTCCGAGCGGGTCAAGGGAAAGCAGGAGCGGTATCAGGTCATTGCGGACAGGGCGCTTGCAGCATTTGATGATTTTTCAGCTGTCCGTAATATTGCGGGAGGTTTAAGAAATGAATGAGCCTGTTTTCGATTTTAATATGAAAATTAAAATGCGCAGGGTTTCCCCGATGTCTTACACCGTATTTTTCATTCTGGGGCTTTTATGCATACCGAGAGCCTTAGCCGGGGTATTTGTTTTGTACATAGAACTTACATTCAGTGCGCCGCCTGACGCCGCTTTGGATGATTCTTTCATTGTGCCGCTCATTATAATCGTCGGGATAGTTATTCCCCTGATAATTGCGGTGTTCGGCATCGGGCTGTGGTTTTCGGGTGTGGACACACATCTCCGGTTTTACGAGGATCATTTTGAGTCGGAGGGCAGGGCGCCGAAAAAATATGCGGCAAATTTCTCCGCAGATTACTCACAGGTGGAGCGTATAAGCAGGCAAAACGGCATTTATATTTTGTATTTTAGCAAAAGACTGGCTTTACTGGCAGGCGGCAGCGAGCTTACCGACCCCGCCGCGTTTGAGAGCTTTCTCATAAGAAAAACGGGGAAGAATATAATTTACCGGTAAAGAGAACCCGGAGCAGTGATACTGATTCTATTTTATAATCGGTTTAAAAAGAGCGGAGAAGCAAGAGACAAGAAACAACCGGTAAATAACCGAAAGAAAACCGATTTCGGAAATGATACGGATAATTTCCGTGAATTTTTAAGGGAAAAATTTGAAAGGATCTTCATTAAATGGCTGTAAGACTGAATGATGATTCGGTAATTGATTTTATAAGACTGAGGACGGAGCTTATGAAAGAACTCGGCGAAATAACGGACGAAAAAGATATTGCCGAATTTGAAAATGCCACCGAAAAATATTTTCTGTCGCACATTAACAGTGATCTGTTCTGTTGGGGTATCTTTGCGGAAAACAGGCTTGCTGCCGCAGGTTCTCTTTGCCTGTTTGAAAGGCTTCCTTATAAGGAAAATCCCGAGGGTAAGGAGGGGTATATATTAAATATTTACACCTGTACCGAATACAGAGGCTGCGGATTTGCGGGTGAAATTTTAGATGATATAATTAATTTTTCACGTGAAAATGGGATAAAAAGACTTTGGCTGAACAGCAGCGAAAAGGGTAAAAAATTATATGCGGAAAAGGGATTCGGTGAAAATAAAAATGAAATGGAAATATATTTATAAGCGAAAGGAAAATTAATAGAGATGAAAAAAATTGACGATGTAAAAACAGGGCGATTTATTAGCCTTGTACTGCGGCATGACCCGAGTGCGGCGGGGATAAAACTGGACAGGAACGGTTACGGTGATGTTGCGGGGCTTATCAGGGGTGTGTCAAAAAAATATCCGGGATTTTCCATGGAGGACTTGGAGAGGATAGTGGAAAACAACAACAAGCAAAGGTATGCTTTTAATGAGGACAAGACTAAAATAAGGGCGAGACAGGGGCATTCCACCCCGGGGATAGATTTGGGTCTGACGGCAAGTATTCCTCCCGAACTGCTTTATCACGGCACGTCGGAGGCGAGTGCGGCGGCGATAAAAAATGAGGGAATAAAGAAAATGTCAAGGCATATGGTTCATCTTTCGGCTGATATACAGACTGCGGAAAAGGTAGGGGCACGCCATGGAAAGCCGTATATTTTTACAATAAGATCGGGGGAAATGCACAGGGACGGGTTTGAATTTTTCCTTTCGGAAAACGGGGTTTGGCTGACGGAATTTGTACCGCCCGAATATCTTTTTGAAGAGTGAACAAGAGGGGCTTTCCTGCCCGAAAAGTTAACCGAATTGTAACATACACGGGGAGAAAATGTGGTATAATAAGGCTTAGCGGATATGCAGACGGATATGCGGCAAAAGGAGAAATATTTTATGAATGAGAATTATTTCAATACAGATTACATAGGGCTTGCACTAAGCTCGGACGAGCCTGCGATGTTTGAAGTGAATGCGCCTATGAACAAAAAATTTTACTATGATTTCGGCGTATTTCACCACACCAAAAACAAAAACGGTATGTTTATAGCTAATGTTATAATCGGAATACTCCTCATACTTACAGGCATTACTGCAAGAAGCTTTTTTTCGGTGATATTCGGCGTTGTGTGCATTGCTTTTACATATATTGTTATTAACAAATCCGCCTCCGATTCGATGAAAAATGCATATCACATGGGGCATTCGGATATTTTCCGATTTTACGGGGATTATTTTGTAAACAGGGATTACTTTTCCCTTTCGGTAATTCCCTACGGAATTCTTACGGAGGCTCACGAAACGCAGGAATATTTCTTTTTGTATATCAGCTCCGGCAGGGCGTTTGTTATTCCCAAGAGCTGCTTTGTATCGGGGTTTCCCGAGGGAATGAGGAATTTGCTTTCGGAAAAGCTGGAGAACAGATTTAAGGTTCACAGATAATTTTCCGATCGGAATTATACCGATAAATCAAAGAAATTAATTTACATAATAAATCATTGAATAATTTTGAAAATTGAAAGGAAGTTTTATAAAAATGAAAATAATTGTTGACGCATTCGGCGGGGACAATGCTCCCCTTGAGGTTATAAAAGGCGCTGCACAGGCTGTAAGTGAGCTGGGTGTGGAAGTGATCCTTACGGGAAATGAAAATATCATTAAGGAAGAGGCGGAGAAAAACGGTATAAGTCTTGATAAGATCGGGATAATACATACCGAATCTGTGATAGACATTCATGAGGATCCCACGGAGATCGTCAAGAGCCGCTCCGACTGCTCTATGGCGGTGGGACTTAAAGCTTTGTCCGAAGGGGAAGGGGACGCTTTTGTGAGTGCGGGGAGCACCGGTGCACTGGTGGTCGGGGCGACCTTTATCGCTAAGCGGATAAAGGGTGTAAAGAGGCCGGCCTTAGCGCCTATTCTGCCCACGGCGGCTGGACATCTGATACTGATGGACGGGGGGGCAAATGTGGACTGCCGTCCGGAAATGCTTATGCAGTTCGGTATAATGGGGAGCTGCTATATGGAAAAGGTAATGGGGATAAAGTCCCCTGCTGTCGGGCTTCTGAATGTTGGGGCAGAGGATACGAAGGGGAGAGATATTGACAAGGAAGCGTATGCGCTTCTGAAAAATGCGCCTGTGAAATTTTACGGAAATTTAGAGGCGAGGGAAATGCCTAAGGGAGTTTGTCAGGTGGCAGTCTCCGACGGGTTTACGGGGAATATTGCGCTGAAGCTTTACGAGGGCATGGGATCGTTTCTGGCGGGTGAACTTAAAGGTATGCTGACGGGGGGGCTGTCGGGGAAATTGGCTGCGCTGCTTATTATGAAAAAGGTGAAGGCGTTCAAGAAAAAGCTGGATTACAAGGAGGTGGGCGGTGCGGTGCTCATGGGCATTGCAAAGCCCGTTATCAAGGCGCACGGAAGCTCGGACGGAAAGGCGTTCTTCAATGCGATAAGGCAGGCTAAGGCGTGCGTTGACGGGGATGTTATAGGGGAGATAACAAGGGCGCTGGAAACGGTGAAAAATGCAAAGTGAAGATTGCTTTTTAAGCAGCTGTTATTGGGAGATGTTTTCATGGTAACCTGGACAAATAAAGAAGATGAAGCATGGGAGGGCGAATTTAAAAGCAGGATTTTTCACGGTGAAGATGACGACAACTTAATTGTTTATATTGAAAATCCGTCTGCGGCAAGCCATGCGGCAAGGTGTGCTGCATTTTTAAATGAAATGCCGCAGGAAACAGTTAATCTGATCTGCGAAAAAATTGTCGCATTTGAAAAAACGGATAAGGACAATACTTACAAGGATTTTAAAATGCCCGAGCTTGAAAATCCCATAGATGTGCTGAAATACTGTTGGTTTGCGGAGGCTTACGTATCTGTTCCGAAAGATGAAAAGGAGATCTCCTTTTGTGTTGAGGGAGAGGCCGAATGGGGCGATAATATTGGGTTTGTAATTGAAAACGGCAAGCTTGTTTATGTGGGAAATGACGCTGTGAATTATTATGGGAAAATGAATGAGAATGCACCCGGGCACGAAGCTGCGCCTGTTAATCATGCTCCGCAAAATAATTATGAGGAGGAGTTTGCCTCGGAAAATGATAACGGCAGACCTCGGATAAGGTTTAAGAAAAGTTGCCTGATTTATTTGGCAGTGTATATTTTGTTTGTTATTTTGAATGTGAAATTGGGAGGGTATTAATGGACTGCTAATCAAAT
>CAMWIR010000176.1 GCA_947174365.1 uncultured Ruminococcus sp.
ATGAGGGATAGAGCTTCCTTTCGATAAATTTTGTTGTGGTGACTTTATTTTATCATTTTTTGCTCTATCCTTCAACCCTTTTTATCTTTTTTGTCCAATATCTATTGTAGCACTACAGTCAGTCAAAAGTGCTATGGCGTTTTTTCTATTGACAAAGCAATGGCTTTGATGTATAATTATTACTAAGATAAATCGGAATTTGTAGGAGAGATTATAATGAAGGAAATACTGAAGTGTAGAGGAGAACTTGTAGATATAAACGGTCATAAAATTCATATATATAGACTTGGAGATATAAATAAACCGAAGATTGTACTTATGGCTGGTTCAGCAACGGTTGCTCCCATTTATGATTTTAAAGTTATCTACGAAAAATTATTGAATTATTTTAGAATTATTATAATAGAAAAATTTGGTTATGGATATTCGGATATTTGTGATTATCCAAGTGATATTGATACACTTGTTTCAATACAGAAACAAACATTAGATTTTATTGGAGAAAATGGTCCGTTTATTTTAATGCCACACTCAATGTCTGGATTAGAGGCACTAAGATGGAAACAAATTTATCCTGATGATGTAAGTGCAATAATTGGAAATGATATGGCTACTCCATTGACTTATAGTATGTGGACAGAAGAAAAAGTTGAGAAAAAAATAAGTTTGATGAGATTTGCAACAAAATATAAATTAAATAGTTTGTTATGTTTGTTGAACAATCGTAGCTTAACTAAAGCTGAAATAAGACAACATAAATTACTAAGAAAAAGAAATGCATTTAATATCTGTTATATAAATGAAGCTAAGGAAGTATTAAACAATGTAGAATTAGTACGCAAAACCGGATATCCAAAATGTTCAGCATTATTGTTTTGCTCAAATGGAAAATCCTTATCAGAACATTGGATAAAATGTCAGAAGGAATTTGCAACATTACTTAATGCTAAATTGATTATTTACGATTGTGGTCATTATATTCACCACTATAAGAGTGATGAGATGTGTAAAGAAATAATAAATTTTGTAAATTCATTATTGAGATAAATTTTGATTTATGCGAGTAATCAAATAAGCCATGAAGCAGTTATCAATAATTGCTTCGTGGCTTAAATTTCTTTATGAGTATCGAACTAACGGGGGAAGGTTTTACGCATTAATCCAATTGAACTCCGAATTTATTCTTTTTAAAAATATCGGAAAACATCAATGCAAACGCTGTTACCGAGGTAAGTATTACTACTGCAAGATAGGGGAAATTTCCCGAAATATCGGCATGAGTGAGCTTTGCGGCGGCAAGTCCGCAGATACAGCAGACAGCGCCTTTTAGCAGCGGAGTTATCACAAATTCAAAGGGGTCAAAGGTAAGGCTTGCCTCTTTGCAGACGGCATAAATCCGGGCGAGATTGCTTAAAATATTGCTTGCATAATAGCTGATGAGAACCCCGGGAAAGCCTATCCTCCCCACAAAAATTATTACGCAGGCTATACGGACGGCATATTCCCAAAGAGATGTGACGGTGGAAAAATTCTGCCGTCCCATGCCCTTCAGCAGTCCCTCCAGAATAATTTCCAGATAGATAAAGGGAATGACGGGGGCGAGGATCACAAGGGAGTTTCCCACGGTGGGGTCGGAGGGGCAAAGAAGCTGCCCCAGCTGCCGACCTGTTACGAAAAAAAGCAGTGAAATGAAAAAGGAATAGGAAAAGCATTTTTCAAATGCGCTTTTGGTAAGGCTGCGCAGCCGCTCTGTGCGGACGTTTTTGCAGACGGCACGGTTGGCAAGCGCCGCTTCGGGAACGATTATTCCCGAAAGGCTGGTAAGCACTGCCGAGGGAAAAAACATGGCGGGCATTATCATGGCTTCAAAGCAGCCGTAGCCTGCTAATGCGGCGGAAGCGTTTCCCGAAAATTTAAGCAGGGCGGCGGGCACAAGCAGCTCATTGGCGGTGGAGAGCAGGTTTTGCACATATCCCCCTGCAAGTATGGGCAGGGAGCATTTGAGATACCCCGGGAGGGTATCAGTGGGCAGGGGCATTTCCGCATTGTTTTTATGGCAAAAACATCTGCTGCAAGCGATGTAGGTATTGGCGTAATAGAAAAAGCTGACAACTTCGCCGAAGAGGATACCGCCTGCGACGGCTATATAAAAATTATCGCTTCCGCCCAGTGTCATAAGTCCCAGAAAAAGGGCTGTCCACTTGGCGGCAAACTCGATAAGATCGCCCCGCATGGGCACTTCCACCCGACGTATGCCGTGAAAATATCCCTTGATACACGACCCCGCCGAGGCAAAGGGGAGGCTCAAAGCAATAAGGCGGACAGCCTTGGACATTACTTCATTTTTAAGGATATTTTCCCCGATAACGTCCGAAAGGGCTACGGAAAGGACTGTGAAAAGGCAGGAGAGAGTCAGGGAAAAGCCGAGACAGCGGCGCATAAGACGTGAATGATTTTCCCGCCCCGCTCCTCTTTCCTCGGAGATAAAGCGGCTTGTGGACAGTAGGATATTGCCGTTTGCCAGCACCATTATGAAGCCGAAAACGGAGAATGTAAGGGACATCAGCCCGACTGCGGCTGTGCCTGCACTGCCTGCAAGGGCGGAGTTGAAGAGCATTCCCGCAGTCTGCATGGCAAGGCTCAGAAGGGTCATTTTTACTGCGTCCGCAGCGATTTTCTTTTCGGAGATTTTTCGCAGATCCATAAGTATTCACCGTTCAAGTAATTGATTTGTTTGCGCTTTTAGATATTTATATTTGAGCCGCTCGTAAATTATGCGTTGAGGTGTAAGGGTAAAATAAGAAGCATTTGCGTTTTGGCTATGAATATTGCATAAATATGTATTTACGGTTTATACAAAACAGAGGAAATTGCTGTATGATATTAAAAAATTGCAAAATGCTATTGACAAATGAAAGGTTTTATGTTACAATGATACTTATGGGAATGGACGCATTGTTTTTACGTAATAAAATTGTAGGATCGTGCAAATGACATTCGAAAAGAAAAAGTGTGCACTTATAAAGGATGGCTTGAAAATCTCGGAAAATCATAATTATTTTAGGTAGTGATCTTCGGAAAATTTATTAAAAAAGTGTAATAGAATTTGGTTAAGATAATCAATTTTTTGTATAGAAAAGGTTTTAGAATATTTTGGTGATTTAAACTTTGTAAGGAAAAGTTTTTCCGGTTATTTCCGGTAAATACGGAAAACATTATCGGGACTTTTGAAGCTTTTGTTTGACAAATGTAAGAGAATATTTCAATGAAAAAGCCGTCCGAAAAATGCGCCGAAAAATTTGGATTTGCAAGAGACTTTTTTGGAGGATTTTATGGGTGTTCATAAATTACAACAAAGTGCGATACACACTGTTAACTTAAATTTTACCCGTGGGTATTGCTAATTTTGGAAAAGTGTAGTATAATAGATATATACTTGCAAAGTTCGGAAAGGAGAGGCTCTACTGTGAGCAGGATAACGGTTTTTTTTGAGGATATGAAAAATAAAAGTCTGGCTTTTATTGGGGTGGGTGTGAGCCACACGGAGCTTATAAAGCTTTTTTTGAAAAAAGGGATAAATGTTACGGTGTGCGATAAAAAAAATGCAGATGAGATGAAAGAATATGAAGAGCTGAAAGCCTTGGGTGCAAGGTTTGATCTGGGGGAAAATTATCTTGAAAAAATCAGCTCTGGAGAGTATGATGTTATTTTCAGGACTCCCGGTATGTACTTCGGAAACGAAGCTTTGGCGGCGGCAAGAAAATGCGGGTCGGTTGTTACCTCGGAAATGGAGGTTTTCTTTGACCTTTGCCCCTGTCCGATTTTTGCCGTAACAGGGTCGGACGGGAAAACCACTACGACCACCATTGTTGCCGAAATGCTGGCGGCAAGCGGCAAGCGGGTGCACAAGGGCGGAAACATCGGCAGGGCGCTGCTGCCTGTTATTGAAGAGATAAGCGAGGACGACGCTGCGGTAGTTGAGCTTTCCAGCTTTCAGCTCATTTCCATGCGGCAGTCGCCGCAGTTTGCGGCGATCACGAATATTACGCCCAATCATCTGAACGTGCACAAGGATATGCAGGAATATATTGACGCGAAAGCCAACATTTTGCTTCATCAGAACGGATTTTCACGGGCGGTGCTGAGCCTGGACAGCGAAGAGGTGAAAAAGCTTGCGCCTTTAGTGCGTGGAAATTTATGCTGGTTCAGCAGGAAGAATGAGGTTGAAAATGGGACTTATTTAAGCGATGACGGAACGCTTTGCTATAACGATCACGGTAATGTGACACGTGTTTTTCACATGGAAGAAATTAAGATTCCGGGGCTTCACAATGTGGAAAATTATCTGACGGCGATCGCTCTTTTGTGGGGGATAGTGCCTGTGGAGATCATGAAAAAGGTGGCGGGAGAATTCGGCGGTGTGGAGCACAGGATCGAATTTGTGCGGGAGCTTGACGGAGTGAAATATTACAACAATTCCATTGCCTCGAGTCCCACGAGAGTTATCGCCTGCCTTAACACATTCGCTCAGAAGCAGATCATGATAATGGGAGGCTCGGATAAGGGGATTTCCTTTGAGCCTATGGCGGAACTTGTCTGCCAAAAGGTAAAGCTGCTGATACTTATGGGTGAGACTAAGGAAAAGATACGCATGGCAGTCATTGGCGCTCCCGGATTTGAGGGCAGCGGGCTTCAAATAATCACTGTGGCGGATATGGCGGAGGCGGTGAAAACTGCCCGTGAAAAGGCGGTGCCCGGAGATATTGTTTCCCTTTCTCCCGCTTGCGCAAGCTTTGATATGTACAGGATGTTTGAGGATAGGGGCAATCATTTTAAGGCACTGGTGAATGGGCTGGAGTAGTTTTCTGCTTTCGGAATTTCCGGAAAGTGAGATGTAAAATGTTTAATTGGAGCTACGGAAAATTTTTCAAAAATATGCGTTTAAAGGGTTTGAAAATAAATTAAGATCATGAAAATATAAGACGAAAAATCAAGGAGAATTTTTTAAATGAACAGAGAAAAATTAGGGTCGCTTATAAAAGAAATATCCGATCTGAGAGGCGTTTCGGGAGACGAGGCTTATGCGGCGGGGGAATGTGCGGCGGTACTTAAAAATTACACGGATAATGTGGAAATAAAAGGCGGAAATGTGTTTGCACATTTCGGGAAACGCTGCGAGGGAAAACCCCATGTGCTGATCGACGCTCACATTGACAGGGTGGGAATGATAGTTACTCATTCGGAAAAGGGCTTTGCAAAGGCGGACTGCATAGGGGGGCTGGACAGGAGGATATTTCCTGCGCAGAGGGTGACCGTGCACGGGGAAAAGGGGGATATTCCGGGAGTTATCTGCACGCTGCCGCCTCACCTTGCTCACTTAAACAACACTCCGCCCCCAACCGGCCTCGCGACCTGGACGAATCCCGGGTAGGGGTGTATAAAAATGTGGGGGGGGGG
>CAMWIR010000177.1 GCA_947174365.1 uncultured Ruminococcus sp.
GCGATGTTATCTCCGGACATCTTTTTGTAAGCCGCCTCACGAATTCCTTCTTTTCGGGAAATTCCCTCGCCGCACCTACAATAACACACATTATATCATCGGTATTTCCCGCCGTCCGTATCAGTGCGTGCCGTAAAAACCCCCTGCCGCCCCCGCTGCAATATACGGGTATCTTCAGTTCTCTTGCCGCTTCAAGCACAGCACTGCCTATCCTGTTTGCCCTCGGATCATTTACAGGGCAGTTATTAACTGCGGTAACGCCTCCGTTTGCCGAGCGGTATATCCCGCTTACCGCCCTGCCGTTTACAAAATCGTAAGCAATCTGAACCTTGCTGCGGTAGCCCTCCGTGTTCGTCATGCCAATTACCCTGTCAGGTCTGCACAGCTTGCCCATAAGTCTGTCAACCTTAACATATTTGAATTTCAGCTGTTCCTCATAGCTCATATTCCGCAGTGAACATCCGCTGCATTTTTTGTACACATGGCAGCCGTTTTCCTTTTTCCGAGTTTCGTTTTTAGCGGTTGATCCGGTTTTGTTCATATTATTTTCTCCTGTAAATTAAGGAAATACTCGGTAAATTATCCGAATTTGTTTCTTAAAAAATCTCTATTCCGTGTCTCCCTGATTTTCCAATTCTCTGATAAATTCCGTCAGCTTCTGAGCTGCTTTTCTGTGGGTAGCCGCAGTGGGATGATAATCCCCGCCGTAGCCGTCCTCCTCGCTCTGATAGTCAAATTTCATCACAAAAATATTCTCATCATCGAAATCTTCTCTGTACCGTATCGCCGCATTTTCGATCTCATCAAAAAGCTCTGCCCCCATTATTCCCATGGTGCAGATTATCCTTGCATCGGGATTTTTACTTCTTACCTGCCCCAAAAATTTGTAATATGCATTCTCAAATTCCAGCTGCAAGTCCTCGTTCCGTCCCGTGTAGCTGTAGTCGTTCGTTCCCAGATTTATTACAATTATGTCGCTCTGCTTCCTAAAGCCCCAAGGGGTCAGCTCATCAAAGCCCCGCCGCATTTCAAAATTAGTGTCGCTGTTGTCGTAAACCTGGGGCATTAAAAGATAATCCTCCTTTACGCCCACTGTCCCCGTGTAGTCGGAAATAAGTCCGATACCGCTTATGGCAGTAATCATAGGCTCCATTCCTAAATTCTCCGCTGTCATGTAACCGTAGGTCAGCAGCCCGTTTTCTTCGGCGCTGTCAAATCCGTCGGCAGGGGACTCCGCTTCATTGCCGTAGCCGCAGGTGATCGAGTCTCCTATAAATTCGATCTGCCGTTCTTTTCTGAATTTGGGCGCTATTCTTGAGGCATGGCAGCTTATGCTTTTTATCCCCGTACAAGCCATCTGATTTTCCGAAAGCTTGACAATGGCGATCTCCGCATTTTTCAGTTCATCCCCCTCATACAGCGTGTATGTTTCCTCTCCGGGGGACAACTGAATGCGCTTTGTAAGCTCGCCGTTTATAAGTACGCCTACCCAGCCCTGCTGATTGTCCGCATACGCCCCCCCGTTGGAGACCATAACCGCCTCCGCCTTGTCACCCGTCATCAGAAAGCTCACCCCCGAACAGGTGTAGGAAAGGTAATACGTGTCCTTGTATTCAATAAACCTTCCCATTCTTTTGACCGCCGCTTCTTCCGGATAAAACGTTATATCCTCAAGCTCCGAAGAAAAGAAATAGCTTGCCCCCTCTCCTGCATGCAGCATAGCCTCCGGGTCAAAGTCGTGAACTATCTCGTCCGTCCCGTAATAATAAGGCTCACTTTCCCAATCATTCGTGCTCTCATCATTTTCCGCAATATCCCCCTGCGCCGCAAGAGAGCCGTCCTCACCTGTACCGCCCGACTCTTCCCTTTCCGCCTCATCACAAGCGGATAACATAAGCACCGTTGCCGACGCAATTGCCAATACAGCAGTAAACATTTTCCGATTACACTTCATATTTTTTTACATTCCCCCTTTCAGAGGCAAGAAATTAAGAAGCAAGAGGCAAGAAGTCTCTTTTCGCAGATTTTACTTCCCCGTGTACTTTGCATAAACTCTCGTGTACATATCTCCGAAAGTAACATCCCTTATGTCCTCAAATCTTACCTTAACGGACTTTCCCCATTTTCCCGGAGCTTCAAAGGGCTTGAATTTTATCCCCTTTTTCTTTATCTCCGTCACTCTGCCAACCATAAAGCCGCCGTCAACGTCCAGCGAAACGCATTCCCTGCTCCGCAAAAAATACCCGCAAACCGAGGAAATGCTGGTCATATCCAGCTTCGGGGGATTAATGTCCTCCAATACACGTTCTTTTTTGAGTATCTCATTGTACCCCGTATCCTTGTTGACCTGCGCCCTCTCTATCCTGTCAAGAGGTATAACCATGTACCCGTCCAGCCTAAAGCTCACCTCGCTTGCCGCCAGCAGTATCCCGTTAAAAAGCGACAAAGGAATGAGGCTCACCGTGTCACTGCTCCCACTGAGGGTCACATTCACAGCCCTTTCTCTGCCGATTGATTTTCTGATTTTATACTCGATTTTTTCCCTGTTCATTTTAATTGCTCCTTTTTAGATGTTAGATGTAAGAGGTTAGATTTTCTTTCCCCATCTTCATTTATTTTTTATCGTTAAAATTTTGTAATTTTGCGGCAGTCGGATCTCACATTAAATAATATTTCAACCAATAAAGGAGATCCAACCACCCATTATTTAATTATTAATTATCCGTTGATTGCCGCCTGCAAACTCCTGAGCCTTATCTTCACAGCACCCAGATTGCTTATCTCATCAATTTTCAGCTGCGTGTACAGCTTGCCGCCGCCCTCTAAAATGCTTCGCACCTCATCGGTGGTAACAGCGTCAATGCCGCAGCCGAAAGAAACCAGCTGTACAAGCTGCATATCGGGCTGCGTGGTAACATACTGCGCCGCCCTGTAAAGCCTCGAATGGTAAGTCCATTGATTGAGTACGTGCAGTACGGGAGTTTCCGCCAGATGACAAACACTGTCCTCCGTTATCACTGCCATTCCCAGAGAGGTTATCAGCTTGTGAATGCCGTGATTTATCTCCGGGTCAAGGTGATACGGCCGCCCGCTTATTACAATAATGGGCATCTTCTTTTCCCTCGCCGCACTAATCACCCTCTGCCCCTCCGCAATAATGTCTCTGCGGTATTTGTCCAGAGCATTCATGCCCTTTTCCCAGCCCTCTTTAACGTCCTTCGGCTTTAAATTGAAGCGGGCAAATTCCTTGCACATACTTCTCGCAATGTGCTTTGGCAGATTTATGTCCATGTACGGATAAAGGAAATTATCCTTATTAAGTCCCGGTATGTTCGCCTTGAGGACTTCGGGGTAATACGCTACAACAGGGCAGTTGTAGTTGTTGTCCGAGTGACCCTCGTCAATGTTGTAGGTCTCGCAGGGATAGAAGATAATGTCCGCACCCTTTTCCAGCAGATCAATAATGTGCCCGTGTGCCAGCTTTGCAGGATAGCATACCGTGTCCGAGGGAATGGTGTGCTGCCCCTTGAAATACATATCCCTCGAGCTTTCCGAGGAAATTATCACCTTGAAGCCCAGATGTTCAAACATGGCTTTCCAGAAAGGCAGCTGCTCATAAAATCCCAGCACCAGAGGCAACCCGATAACCGCCTTCGGATTCTTCGGTGTCCCCCTGTCCATTTCCTCCAGTATCCTCCTGTACTTGTATTCGTACAAACAGGGGATATCCTCCGTCCGCTTCAGACCCGCACCCTTTTCGCAGCGGTTTCCGCTTATGTGCTTGTGGCCGTCCGAAAAGCTTATCATGGTAAGAGCGCATTTTGCCGTGCACCCCTTGCAGGTCATCTGCCTTGACTTGTAGCTGAAAGTGTCCAGCCCCTTTGCAGTGATTATCGAGGAAGCCAGCTTCTTTTCCTTTTTGCACATTTCCATGGCATACAGCGCCGCACCGAACGCCCCCATCAGCCCCGCGATCGCAGGCCGTACCACGTTCATATTCAGTTCCTGTTCAAAAGCCCGCAGCACAGCGTCATTCAGGAACGTTCCTCCCTGTACCACAATATTTTTCCCCAGCTCCTCCGCCGAATTCGCACGAATGACCTTGTAAATGGCATTTTTGATTATGGAGGAAGAAAGCCCCGCCGAAATATCCTCCACCGTAGCCCCGTCCTTCTGCGCCTGCTTTACCGAGCTGTTCATAAATACCGTGCACCGTGACCCCAGATCAACAGGTCTCTCCGCAAAAAGTCCCAGCGCCGCAAAGTCCGCTATCTCATAGCCCAAAGCCTGCGCAAAGGTCTGTATAAACGACCCGCACCCCGACGAGCAAGCTTCATTCAGCATAATGCTGTCAATGGCCTTGTTCTTTATCTTAAAGCATTTTATATCCTGCCCGCCTATGTCAATGATAAAATCGACATCGGGGCAGAAATGAGCCGCCGCCCTGTAGTGCGCTACCGTCTCAACCAAACCGTAATCTATCCCCAGCCCCGATTTTATCAGATCCTCACCGTACCCCGTCACCGCCGACGAGCGGATAACTATCCTGTCTCCGGAAAGCTTGTAAATTTTTTCCAGCTGCTCCGTGATAACGTCCAGCGGCTGCCCCTTGTTGGAGCAGTAGTGGCTGTATAAAAGCTTTTTCTGCGGAGTAATAAGTACAAGCTTCGTTGTCGTGCTTCCCGCGTCAATACCCAGATACGCCTCACCCTCATATGTGGAAATATCCTCCTCCGGCAGACTGTGACTGGAGTGCCGCTTTACAAATTCATCATACTGAACCTGATTTTCAAAAAGCCGCTTTCCCGTAATAATGTCATCGCTTACCGCCGCCGTCCGTATCTTGTTTACGATCTCAGCGGGAGTAAAGGTTTCCTCCTCATTATCCGCCGCATACAAAGCGCTTCCGTATGCCATAAAGCACTGAGCATTTTCGGGGAATATTGCGTGTTCATCGTCCAGCTTCAGCGTGTCCGTAAACGCCTTTCTCAGACCCTTTATAAACGTCAGAGGGCCGCCCAGAAACAGCACCTTACCCTTTATCTGCCGTCCCTGCGCCAATCCCGAAACGGTCTGATCCACAACCGCCTGGAAAATCGAAGCGGAAATATCCTCCCTCTTAGCTCCCTGATTTAAAAGAGGCTGAATATCCGATTTAGCAAAAACGCCGCACCGCGAAGCAATGGGATAAAGCTTCTCGGCCTTTAAAGCGAGCCTGTCCATCTCATCAACGGAAATACCCAGAAGCGTTGCCATCTGATCTATAAACGCCCCCGTGCCTCCCGCACATGAACCGTTCATTCTCTGCTCCGTGCCGCCCGTTAAAAAGATTATCTTAGCGTCCTCGCCCCCCAGCTCAATAACGCAGTCAGCGTCGGGATAATCCTTTCCCACCGCAATAAACGCACTGTGTACCTCCTGCACAAAGGGCAGCCCCGCCGCCCCCGCAAGCC
>CAMWIR010000178.1 GCA_947174365.1 uncultured Ruminococcus sp.
TGTAGTATACTGTTTGTAATTTAATAAAGATAATATTATACAATTTGTATATTATCTCTGCGACATTTCCGGGAACGTAAAATCTGCCGCATATCTCAAACTGCATTCCTCTTATCGCCGAAAATATAATCGGCTGCAGATATGACCGGGAACATCAGCAGCCCGAAAGCGCCCGCACAAGCCGCCAACAAAAACGGCAGCGGCAGCGGATATAAAACCCCGAAAACCGTCAGTCCCATAAAAATATACAGCGGGTGACAGGGTGCTTCCACCCTCGACCTTTCCAGAATTGACTGCCTGACCCCCTCGGCTGCGCTTTCCTTTATCCCTGCCAGCTGCTTTGCCGCAAGCCTTGTTATCCTTTTATAGTAAATGAAATCAAACCGCAAAGCCAGCAAAAGGCACAGAAAAATATTGGTGATAATTCGTGCCGCCCAGAATACAAAGGCGGGAAAACTATCTATGTCATAGAAAAAATCACTGTCAAACAAAGGCATCATACACCATTCAAACACCGTCATCTGAGAAATATCAACACTGCCGCGCCCATAAACGCATATTTGTTCCCGCTGACTAACAGAAACAGGGGGCTCGGCAAGGGCTTCGGCGACCTCCCACGGAGTAAGCTCAAAATAGGAAAAATCTTCCTTGAAAGCCGTTCCGTAAACTTTATTGCCGTTCGTATCCTTGCGCCCGTTGTAAGCATCCGTGTCAAGCCCCATGGCAAATATCCCCGCAGCCGTTCCCACAACCGCAGAAGCTATCGCCATAACAGCTAAAAACGCCGCTCCCTCACGGTACATCTTTTTATAGAAAAGGTACAGCGGCCCGAACAGGAATGCAAAGGGGTTAAACCCGAAGCCATGGGTTTTCCGGCAGAATTTCCACCTGTCCTTAAATTTGCGGTATTCCTTTTTGCCCACATATTTTTCAAGGTAGATCTCATTCATATCCATATATTTTACCCCTCTTCTTATATACTAAAAGTATATAAAATAAATATTATACAAATCGTCACCGTTCACACCTTTTCACCGAAAATATAATCGGCAGCAGATATGACCGGGAACATCATCAGCCCGAAAGCACTCACGCAAGCCGTCTCAAAAAAAGGTAATGGCAGCGGATATAATATCCCGAAAAATGCCAGCCCCATAAAAATATACAGAGGGTGACAGGGTCTTTCGCCATAGGCTCTTTTCAGGATATTCTTCCTCGCACCGTCAGACGCGCCCTCCTTTATCCCCGACAGCTGCCTTGCCGCAAGATCGCTTACTTTTTTATAATAAAGCATATCAAACCTTACCGCCAGCAAAAGACACAGGATAACATTTGTGATTATCCTTGCCGCCCAGCAGACAAAGGCGGAAAAGCTGTCTATGCCATAGTGAAAACGATGACTTGTCAAGGGAAGAGTAAAGTATTCCATTACCGACATAGAAGGAAGATAACTGTCTCTTCGCCCATAAGGCCAAGTACACATAACCTGCTCCCCTCCCACATAGACAGGGTCGGCAGTCAGCTCCCCGATGATCTCTCCGGGCGTAAGCTCCAAATAGGAAAAATTCTTCTTGAAGGAAGTCCCACGGAAAGTGTCCGCGTCAAGTCCCATGGCAAAAATTCCCGCAGCCGTCCCCGCAACAGCCGAAACAACCACCATAACAGCCAAAAACGCCGCTCCCTCACGGTACATCTTTTTATAGAAAAGGTACAGCGGCCCGAACAGGAATGCAAAGGGGTTAAACCCGAAGCCATGGGCTTTGCAGCAAAATTTCCACCTGTCCTCAAATTTGCTGTATTCCTTTTCGCCTATGTATTTTTCAATGTAAATTTCGTTCATGTCCATATTTTCTATCCCTTTTTATATATATTAAATGTATATTATTATTTGTAATATACACTTAGTTAATTAATTGCCCCCAAATAATTACAATATGTATAATTTATCTAAAATATACATAAGGATAAATACATATAGTATAATCAAACTCGATTATACGAATCGTATTTCGATTTGCTTGATTAAAATACATTTTGTATATTTTTTCATAATAACAACTTTTTGTAACAAAACGCCAAATATTATACAGAATGTATAATATAAAATGTTTGTACCGCTTGCAAAATTTAATCAACATCAAGGTTCACGTCTATAAATATTATGCCACATATTCGGAGATTTTTCAAGTACATTTTATGTCATTTTGTCGAATATCCCGCTAACACGAGCGGTTTTGGTTAAAATAGCCAAAAATTCTGGAAATAATTTTTGCTTTTTGTACAGTAGAAATGTTGTAAAATTTCTGTTATAATATACTTATGGGCACAGCAACGATATGGCAATTTTTTCTAAAAGATTATGGGAAACATTTTCCCGAAATTATCCCGTCTAAAAAACAGCTTTTAAAACCATTTTCGGGAGTGTTTATTTCCCGCAGACAATGGGTAAACACTTACATCGGGCGGCGGAGAGAAAAAGGAAAAAATTGCGGAAAGAAAGGACTGTGCGGCAAATTAATTTTATGGAGGTAAAATCCAATGGCAAAAAAATTCTGCTATCTGTTCTCCGAGGGTAACGCAACCATGAGAGAACTGCTGGGCGGTAAGGGCGCAAACCTTGCCGAAATGACCAATGTAGGTCTTCCTGTACCCCAGGGCTTTACAATTACTACCGAGGCCTGCACTCAGTATTATGAGGACGGCCGCAAGATCAATGACGACATTATGGCCGAGATCATGGAATATGTAGCTAAGATGGAGGAGATCAACGGCAAGAAGTTCGGCGATCTCAAAAATCCTCTTCTCGTTTCCGTTCGTTCGGGCGCAAGAGCTTCCATGCCCGGTATGATGGACACTATCCTGAACCTTGGTCTTAACGACGAGGTAGTTGAAGCTATGATCGCAGGCAACAACACCCCCGAGTTCAGAAGATTCGTTTACGACTCCTACAGAAGATTTATCCAGATGTTCTCCGACGTTGTTATGGAAGTGGGCAAGAAATACTTCGAGGAGCTTATCGACAAGATGAAAGCCGAGAGAGGCGTTACATTCGATGTTGAGCTTACCGCTGACGACCTCAAGGAGTTGGCAGGTCAGTTCAAGGCAGAGTACAAGTCCAAGATCGGCAAGGATTTCCCCTCCGACCCCAAGGAGCAGCTCAATGAAGCTATCAAGGCTGTATTCCGTTCATGGGACAACCCCAGAGCAAACGTTTACAGAAGAGACAACGATATCCCCTATTCCTGGGGTACTGCGGTTAACGTAATGCCCATGGTATTCGGTAACCTTAACGACAACTCCGGTACAGGCGTTGCATTTACAAGAGATCCCGCAACAGGCGAGAAGAAGCTTATGGGTGAGTTCCTCACCAATGCACAGGGCGAGGACGTTGTAGCAGGCGTTCGTACTCCTATGCCTATCGCTCAGATGGAGGAGAAATTCCCCGAGGCATATGCACAGTTCCTGGAGATCTGCGACAAGCTGGAGAACCATTATCACGATATGCAGGATATGGAGTTCACCGTTGAGAACGGCAAGCTTTATATGCTCCAGTGCCGCAACGGCAAGAGAACCGCTCATGCTGCTCTGAAGATCGCCTGCGACCTGGTTGACGAGGGCATGAAGACCGAGCAGGAAGCAGTTCTTATGATCGACCCCAGAAACCTCGACACCCTGCTTCATCCCCAGTTCGACGCTAAGGCTCTTAAGGCTGCAACACCTCTCGGCAAGGGTCTGGGCGCATCTCCCGGCGCTGCCTGCGGCAAGGTAGTATTCACCGCAGACGACGCAGAGGTTTGGAACAACAAGGGCGAAAAGGTAATTCTCGTTCGTCTGGAGACCTCTCCCGAGGATATCACAGGTATGAAAGCCGCTCAGGGTATTCTCACCGTAAGAGGCGGTATGACCTCCCACGCTGCGGTTGTAGCAAGAGGTATGGGTACTTGCTGCGTATCCGGCTGCTCGGAGATCAAGATGGATGAAGAGAACAAGAAGTTTGAGCTGGGCGGAAAGGTATTCAACGAAGGCGACTACATTTCCATCGACGGCTCCACAGGTAACATTTACGGCGAGATCATCCCCACCGTTGACGCTGAGATCGCAGGTGAATTCGGCAGGATCATGGGCTGGGCCGACAAGTACAGAAAGCTCAAGGTAAGAACCAACGCAGATACTCCCGCAGACGCCAAGAAAGCAAGAGAGCTGGGCGCAGAGGGTATCGGTCTTTGCCGTACAGAGCATATGTTCTTTGAGGCTGACAGAATCGCAGCATTCAGAGAGATGATCTGCTCCGATACAGTTGAAGAGCGTGAGGCAGCTCTTGCAAAGATCCTGCCCATGCAGCAGAGCGACTTTGAGAAGCTTTATGAGGCTCTCGAGGGCAACCCTGTAACTATCAGATTCCTCGATCCTCCTCTCCATGAGTTCGTACCCACCGAGGAGGCTGACATTGAAGCTCTCGCCAAGGCTCAAGGCAAGAGCGTTGAGACTATCAAGAATATCATCACTTCTCTCCACGAGTTCAACCCCATGATGGGTCACAGAGGCTGCCGTCTTGCAGTAACCTATCCCGAGATTGCAAAGATGCAGACAAGAGCTGTTATCCGTGCGGCTATCAATGTTAAGAAGGCTCATGCAGACTGGAGCATTGTTCCCGAGATCATGATCCCCCTTATCGGCGACAACAAGGAGCTGAAGTTCGTTAAGGATATCGTTGTGGCAGTTGCAGACGAGGAGATCAAGGCTTCGGGAGTTGATCTGAAGTACGAGGTAGGTACAATGATCGAGATACCCAGAGCTGCTCTTACAGCTGACGACATTGCCAAGGAGGCTGAGTTCTTCTGCTTCGGTACAAACGACCTCACACAGATGACCTATGGCTTCTCCAGAGACGACGCAGGCAAGTTCCTGAATGCTTATTATGACACTAAGATATTCGAGAACGATCCCTTTGCAAAGCTGGATCAGACAGGCGTCGGCAAGCTGATGAAGATGGCTATCGAGCTTGGCAAGAGCGTTCGCCCTGATATGCACATCGGCATTTGCGGCGAGCACGGCGGCGATCCTACGTCCGTTGAGTTCTGTCACAGCCTCGGCATGACATACGTGTCCTGCTCGCCTTTCAGAGTGCCTATCGCAAGACTGGCTGCTGCACAGGCTGCTTTGAAGTAATTCGATAATTTTGAATATTTGAATTTTCTGCACCGTGGTGACGATCACGGTGCAGATTTTTTTGCGGGAACGAGCACCCAAAAGCAAACAAGCGCACACACTTCACTTGGGTTTCCAAAGGGGGACCCCTTTGGCGGGGACGGGGGCGGAGCCCCAGC
>CAMWIR010000179.1 GCA_947174365.1 uncultured Ruminococcus sp.
GTGTTACCACGCCTGCACGGAGTGTGCCGGTCAGCTCGTAGGCTGAGGCTGTTTCGTCAAACATTCGGAATGCGGTGGGGTCGTAGAAATTACAGGTGAGGTAGTCACCGTTGCGGAGAATGGGGAGTGAGGGAGATGTTTCCGATAAGCTTTCCGAAAAGATGTCGGAAGTGTAGGGAACGTGAATGTTTTCGGAGAGGATTTCCTTATTGACAGCTCCATTTTGGGGGAGATTTTCGGAATTATCGGCTGTGTTTATGCCGCAGCCCGAGGCGGTCACGGTGAGTATGGTCAACATGACCGCCATAGCTGCAAGCTTGTGAAATGCCCTACGCATTGGTGCTGTACTCCTCGACAGTGAGGGTGCTGCGCTCGGAATGGCCCCAAAGCTCATTGCATTGGCGGGCTGCGGCGCTTTCCACCACATATTCGCCGGGCGTGACAAGGCGAATGTAGTAGACCATAGGGCGGCTGCCGTTGTTATAGGACACAGAGCCGGAAACACGCATATCGCTTCGGCTGACATAGGAGCCTTCGCCCGATTTCACGAACCTTGCACCCGAGGGGATAACATCATCAACGGCGGCATAGCGGTTTTCGGGGTCGGGGAAGCCGCTGACGTTTACGGTCACTTTAAGCAGCGCTCCGGGGGCATATCCGCCGCTCACCGATTCAATGGATTTGGTGACAGTGAGATTTTTAGGGGTAAGGTTATCGGTGATACGTCCCTCGTAATAGGCAAGGCATTTTACGCTGCCGTTTTTGAGGGTGACAGAGAAGTCCTCGGCTTCGATTTGTGTTTTATTAAGGGAACGGAATGTCCTGCCAAGGCTGTTTACGGTGACGGTCTCGGTCTTGCCGTTTGCGGTGATCTCCACTGCGGCGGGGTCGGAAATTTCACGGGAATCGGGGGTGTAATTTTTAAGGTAGAAGATGAGATAGGGGGCGCAGCTTTCTTCGATCTGCTCGTGGACTACGGCGTGTTCCGCCAAAAGCTCGGCATGGTCGAGATTCAGGGCAGATGCTGCCATGAGGGCGGCAAGGTCGTTGTACTCACTGTCGGTTTTAAGGGCGGGGGTGTTGTTCTTGGTGGTATAGCCTATCATTATGCGGCTGCACACATCCTCGAAAATTTCCGCGCCGCTTTGGGTGTCGCCCATGATTCCGAAGGCTGCGGCAAAGCGAAGCATATCGGTATCGGAAAAGCCCTCGGTTTTGGCGAGCGTTCTCTTGAGGTCTGCAAGCACGGGTTCGCCAAGGGCGGCAAGACCCAGGTATGCGGAGGAGACATTTTCTGGAATGCTGTTCTCGTTATCAAGAATTTCACGGAATGTCGTTTTTGTGGCTTCTCCTGCGGTAAGATCGGGTTCGCCTGCCGCAATAAGGGCGGTAAGCCTCGGATCGTCTTCGGAATAGCTCCAGAGGCTTATGAGTCCGCCGGATTTAAAGGAAGTAAATCGGTCTTGATATTCCTCTTCGGTAAGCCACCCGAATTCCTTGGCGGCAAAGGCACGGGCAAGTTTATAATCCACTCTGTCGCCCCAGAGGCAGGAAAGCTTTGAAAGGGCATTTGCATAGAGGGTGTATTCGGTATCGTAGAAAAGGAGCTTGACGGGATAGCGCAGGGGGGATATTTCAAAGGTATCCTTGGTAAGGTCAAATTCCCGCACCACTTCCGTTTCAAGGAGCGTATCCACTACGGAGAAGGGCAGCTCCACAGCGTCGGAATCATTTCCGCTTTTTGCGGATAGGGTAACTGTATAATCTCCCGTTTTAAGCTTGCCGAATTTTGCGGAGGATATTTCGGGAACGGTCACAGTTTCGTTTATGTCATTGCCTTCAACGTGGACTGTTATTTCTGCATTGCCCGCTGTGGTCTTTGCTGCAAAAGCAATGTCGTCCCCTTGGGTGAAAGTATCGTTTACAACGGGAGTTATGAAGAATGGCAGGGTAACGATAACAGGCTCTTTGGAAACGCCTGCATACACGCCGTTTGCACGCTCGGAAACAGCGTGGGCAGTGGCTCGCCATGAAGTAATATTATCGGGGGATTTGAAGTTGAATTCCGCAACGCCGGAGCTGTTTGTTGTTCCGGTCAGGAATGCGGCTGTGTCCCTGAAATCACGGCGAACGCTGTAATCATCACCGCCGCCGCCCTTTTCGCCGCCGCCGTTCATATTAAGGGAATACTGGATATAGGAGTAATAATCGGTCACCCATGGGATACTAAGGCTGCGGTAAAGGTTATAGCGTGGGTTGGGATTTTGGGGGGCTATGGCAAATACTGCCTCGTCCACCACGCTGAGGGATACGGAGGCGTTTGCGGCGGGCTTGCCGTTTATGTCGGCTGCTTTGACGGTTATTTTTACCTCGTCTCCGGGTGAGTAGGTTTCCTTGTCGGCGGAGATAGTGATGTCAAGGTTTCTTTCGGAGGAGTCAAAGGAAAGCCCTCCGTAATAGTAATAATAATTTTCATTGCCCCAATCATAATCGGAATAGTCAAGGGAATGGAGGGGGTAGATATGTCTGCCGTCAAAGTATGCGCCGTTTATCTGAACATTGGGTATGCAGTCGGCGGTCATTTTGCAGTCAAAGGAAATGCCCTTTACCACGTTCAGTGAGATAAAATCAAACTGACTTACGGTATAAAAAATTTTGTCAAATTCGGTGCTGTCGGCATTGCTGTAATTATTGCGCAGGTCAAAGTGAATGGATTCGTTTTCCTTAAAGGAGTTTTTGGAGGCTAAAAGGGAGAAGTAATTATAGGTGCTTTCGCTGCGGTCGTAGCGGTCGGGGATATTGGGATTTTTCAGCCATACATAGTCAGTGCATTTGTTGCCGTAGGTGTCTGTCCATTTGAGAGTGCCGCTGTAGGAGCTTTTATTGTCAAATTCTATGCCCTCGAATACGCCCTTGCCGTTTACGGTTTTTACCGTAAATGTGCCTACTTTTTCATCATGGTATTTGTATTCGTATTTTTTGAAGGTTTTCTTCTGAAGATAATCATAGTAAGTGCCTTTTTCTATTTTCTCGCTCCAGGATTTTTCAAGGGTGAGAGTTACCTCGGTATCTGTGGGAGCGCTCAGATATTCCTCGGGGTGGTAATAGTTGTTTTTGGTCACTTTTTCGGGGTCGATAAGATTGGCGACAACGCTTACCTTTGCACCGTCCTGCTCTATTTCGGCGTAAACGTCTCTGTCAACGTTTATGTAGGAGAAGTAGACGTTCTGATACTCGTCCTCGATTCCCGACATTGTGAAGTCTACACTTTCCCATGAGGGGCGGGGGCCTTTTTCCGTTTCCTTTGCGGGGGCTGCTGTTACGGAAATATGTCCGTTTATATCAGTGGAGGCAGTGGAAACATTAGCGTTTCTCACGTCAAACGAGAGGGCAGCGGCGGGTGTGCCGTCATAATAGGAGGCGTCAAGAGTGACTTCAAAGGGGTTATCCGCTGCCATGAATACCACATCTTCGCCGTCGGTTTCAAGGAGGTAGGAGGGTGTGACATAATCCTCAACACGGAAATATTTTTCGTAAAGCTCTTCATTTCCCGATTTAAGGGAAAGGTCATACCAGCCGTCCTTGGCGCTGTTTACGGGAACTTTGGCGGTGAATGTGCCGTCGGGATTTACCGAAACGGGCACGGGTTCGCCGTCGGTGCTGTAATAGTTCATATTAAGGGTGAGGTCTTTGGGTAGGGAAATGCCCTGATAGCGGGGGTAGATAGTGCCCCAGACGTTTATTGTATCGGTGGTGCGGTAAACCTCACGGTCGGTGTAAAGATAGATAAGGTAATTGTCACGGAGTTCCTTTTCCCAGCCGCTCCTGAGGGGGAAGAAATCTATGTAGGTCTTGCCGTTATAGTCTATGGTGATGACGGACTTGCCGTGTTCGGAGTTGTCGATCTCCGCTTTGCCTGTGCCGTTTTTATCTATGGTGCAGGAGTAGGATTTGCCGCCGTCTATGATATTTATTTTTGCGCCGTTTGCGGGGTTTCCGTTTGAGGCATCGTTTACGAAAAATGCTGCGCTGCCCGGGAGAATTGCGGAATAGACGGAAATATCGCTTATCTGAATAAATCTGTCGATAACGAAATCGCCTACTTTGGAGCGGATATTAACAAGATAATAACCCTCGTCAAGTTCCTCGGGAAGCATTAAATAAGAGGGATACCAGTTTGATCTGTCGTTTTCTTTTAGCTTCACAGTCTCCGAATAAACAAGAGTCATATTATCGGAGGGTGGGATAACAATGCTGTCCTCTTCAAAAAAAGTTGACTTCGTTTCCGCTGCCACCTGCTGCATTTGGGCAAGGTAATCTGCGGCTGAGGGGTACTGATACAGCTTGACTTCAAAGCTGCCCTTTTTAACGTTTTCGGAGGCGTAAATTTCCGTTAATACAACATCTCCGGGAATGAAGGTCTCGGAAAGACCTTGGGAGGCGTAGCAATAGTCGGCGGAATCGCTTGATTTTGTACGGAATTCAAAGGAATAGTCCTCGGTGAGTGCGTCGCCGCTTGCGGAGAAAATATTTTTGGATATGTTTACGGAATAGACGGTTTTTGCCGAAAGCTTTTCCTCGGGGGCGAAAACAAGAGTTTTGCCGTTGTTGTGCAGCTCAAATCTGCCCGGGACTTCGGGAGTGATCGCAAAATTATCATTTGCGGTATTTATATCAACTGGAGAGGTGAATGTCATCTCAATGCCGCTGTTCATGGGGACATAGTCTGCCTCGTTTGCGGGGAAAACTCCCGTGATACGGAAAATATCCGCTGTCTGGAAAGCCCAGCTTCTGCCGTTTGACAAAGACAACTTCAGGATCTTATTATTGGGGAGCGTGTCGGAAAGGTGCAGTACATAGGTGCGCTCTTTGGTTTTTTCCAGCTCAAAGGGGATGTCGGGGGAAAGCTTTATGAGAGCTGACAGTTCCTCGGCGGACAAGTCCTCCTTTGATGTGAGAGTGAACGAAGTTGTGGCGGAGATATAGCCGCCCTTTGATTCGTCGGCTGTAACGTCGGTGACAGCGCCCTCGGGCAGCTCGACGGGGGGAGGGGGTTCGGTTGCCTCGGGTTCGTCGGTATTGCCGTTTACGGCGGTGATCGTGGTGATCTCATCGCTCACCGAAGAATTTTCCACGGAGGAGACTGCTTCGGCGGGTGCGTCCTCGGGAGCGGATTCGGAGCAGCCCGAAAGTACGGACAGCGACATTGCGGCTGCGGCTAATAATGCGGTGAGTTTTGATTTGCGGTGCTGGTGTTTTTTCAGGGTGAATTTGCCCTTTTGATTTTTTTCTGATTGCTGTTGTGGA
>CAMWIR010000180.1 GCA_947174365.1 uncultured Ruminococcus sp.
GTATTGAGTTATAGTATTGTTTCATAAACTTGATATATTCCTCAAATTTTCCGTCATCAAAAGAACAGGAGCTGTTTGTGAGGTCAACATATTCGGAAATAATGTAAGAAATAAAAGCATAGGAATCAAACGACAGATCATACGGGATATTACAGCCCAGCGATTTTGATTTTTCCGTTATATGTTCAAATGAAGTGTCATTATCATCTCCCCACAGGTCTGTTTTCACTATTGCAGACTCAACGTAAAAATCATAGGGAATTTCGTAAAGCTTTCCGTCCTTTTCCAATGCTTTCAGTACAGAATCAACATAAGTATCACGGGAAACGCCGCCGTCATTATCTATAAATTCATAAAGATCGCATATAACGCCTTTTGCATATAAAGGAGTTGTATCTATCCAGCCATTTACAAAGAGCACATCAATATTTTCGCCGCCGATTATATCTACCAGTAAATTATCGCTTGACAAATATTTTTTCTCTTCAATATAAAATTTTCTGTCGGAGTTATTATATTCCTTAATAAGCAGATTGATTGATTTACTTGAAAACTCATCTGCCTCGTTTCGTGCAAGAACAATAATTTCCCGTCCTTGTTCATCGGTAATGTTATTATCGGTCATACTGTTACATGATGAAAGCAGAACAGCAGCAAAAGCCGTTGCTGCTGTTATTGCGAAAGCATTTTTTTTCATATTACCCATTCCTTTTTGTTAAATTAAGGCTCGTCCTTATAAGGCGTTTTCCTATATAAATAACAAATTAAGACAGGGGAATATTATAGAATATTTGTAATATTTTCATGGACTTTTTATAAATGTCATTCCTCGGGAGATTATACTATCATTCTGCAATCAAATCGAAATACGGGTCATAAAAATCATTCCCCGGCAGAACAGCCGTCTCCATAACAGGCGGCATTTCATTTTCCTCCGTCACAGCCTCCGCAGACGTAACAACAGCCTCGGGCGCAGGCGCCGCAACAGGCGTATACCCCCCCTCAAAGCTTCCCGCTCCGTCGCCGTAACAGGAATAATTCGTCCTTGCCAGAAAGTCCTCCGTCCCCTGAACAATAGCCTCCGCAATGCCTGCCTGATGAGTGGGATTCATCAAAGCCATAGCCTCCGTGTAATTGGTCACAAACCCGCACTCCACCAGTATCGACGGGAAATCCTGCTGTTGCGTCACAAAGAAATAATTATACTTTGCCCCCCTGTCCAGACCGCTCTCACCGTGAACGCTCCCCCCAAGATACGCACCTATCCTCGACGTTACCGCCTTTGCTAAAGGCTGGGAATAGGGCGTGAAATAATAAGCCTCCGACCCCTTTGCACTCTCACCCCCCGCCGAGTTGCAGTGCACCGCAATAAACACGTCCGGACTGTACTGCCTCGCAATGGAAGCCCTTTCCGCCGTAACATAGGTCTCCGACTCGGTTTTCAGCCTTATAACATTCGCTCCTCTTGCCGTGAATTTTTCCTCCGCATATTTTGCAATCGCAAGATTGGCCTCCTGTTCTTTAATGTGCCCTATAGCCCCCGGGTCAAACTGACTCGCCCCCGTGTACCCATGCCCCGGATCAATAACAATAGTCGCCCCCGACAGGGAATTTCTGCACCCGTTGAACCGCAGCACTAAATTCCCGTCATTGTCATAGGAAGATGTTATCCCCCCGAACACACCATTCTGTCGCAGCTTTAAGGTCAGCCTCGTTTTAGTCAGCTCACCGCTTGTGTAGCTGTCCCATACCCCCTCTGTAAATACCGCACTTTCGGGGAACGTTATATTTCCTGACCCCACACTTGTAACATAGTCAAATGTAATTATAAACGAATCCGCATTAAAGCTCGAAATATAATAATTCCCATTGTCTCCCCCATTGTAGTTCACTCCCGAGAATGCCGCCGCAAATGGTATCTTCACATTTGTGTGCAGCTTTAAAACCGTGTCTGTGCCGTCCTTTGCAGCGCTCACTACCGTCATAACATTGCTGCCCAGGGGCGCATTCTCCAGCACATTCACGTCGCTGCACCTTATCCTCTTTCCGGAATTCGTCAGATAATAGTCCGTCCCCGAATAGCTTACCGTTCTTATCTGATAATCAAGAGTTCCTCCCGGCAAGCGCACCATGTCTGGCGTGGGCGCAGTCCCCGTGGTCTTTGCGTCGTAAACCATGGTATTGTCCCGCTTTACCTCCAGCAGACTCCCGCTGTAGTCGTTGAGTATCTCCGCAAGGGCATTCACAATTATCCTGCTGCCCGTCCTCGTCTCGTTAAAATCCCCGGTTTTCGTCTTGTACGTCCCGTAAAACCGCACCGTCCCCAGGTCAATGTCCTCGCCTTTTTTTCCACCGGGAGCAACATATGTCGCCACATATTTCGTGTAATTTGAGTTAGGGTCAAGCTCGTCCAGCTGCCCCTCCACAGGCATAAGCTCAATAAGCTTTCCATTGATCTCCGCCGAAACAACAGACCCCCTGTAAGCGATCGCCGAAAGGGTCACCGCCGACTTTTCCTCTATCTTCATTTCCCCCTGTGAAGGCTCAACGCTTTTCAGCACATTCACAGTCCTTGTTATCCTGTATGTAACAGTCTTTCCCTTGTTTTTGAACGTGAAAGTGTTAAGCCCCACATCAAGCTCTTCATTGAAGTAAAACCGCCCCGCCTCATTAAGCTGTATAGGCTCGCCTTGAAAGTATATCGTGAAATTCGGGTCAAATGAACCTGCAAATATTACAGACGGCTCTTCCGTCTTAAAGGTCTCCTCCAGCGGCAGAGTCATCTCCAGCTCATTGTTAAGACCCTCCAGATCAATAGTGTCCTCAAAATGCTTCATTAAAACGTCGGTGGATTCCTCTCTGTTTTCCTCCAGATCGGCAAGGGAGTTGAATGCGCTGCCAATGCAGCTTTCATATTCTCCCGCCTTAATTACCTGCTTTACCAGCTCATCAGGGGACTGCCACCCCGTGTATTCCGAGCAGACCTTTTCATTGATGTGGTCGATCATCATAGGGATCTGCGCTTCCTTTGCAACCTCGTCCCACCATTTCATAGTCTCCTCAAAGGGCATAACAGCGCTGTCAAAAGCGCCGTCCGCCTTAACGAAAATAAAATCCGCCTGTCCCTTTTTTATGTAATCGAGAGTGTCCGCATATCCGTCCGTCAAAGCCTCAAAGGAGACCTCCGTGGGACTTCCCGCAGAATTTGTGCTGCTGTTTGCCCATACATCGTCAATGGAAATCCCCACAGGCACAGCGTTTGACGTCCTCCTTACCGCCTGCGCCACCTGCGTGAATACATATTCTCCATTGTCCGTCAGCCAGTTTCCGTAGCCTATCCCCGCTCCGTTTTCCATGTAATTTTTAAAGCTCTCGCCGTTTTTGTATGAGTAATAGCCGCTGAGGATTATCCCGTCCACAGGGTACTGCACCGTAAATTCATGAGCCGTCAGCGCCAGCCTGTCAATGCGGTTCTTGGCAGTATCTTCATCTATCCCCGCCAGTACCGTGTTTATGTCAAACGTGAGATAAAGATACATCCCCCTTGACAGCGCCTCATCTGCGCATATTCTGACAGGGGAGCGGCGCACCGTCCTGTTCACCCCGTCTTCAAAAAACTTCTCCCCCTCAAAGCTTGTGGAAAGAATGACCGCATTAAGCCTTTTTCCCTGCGCCCTGTCCAGCACATCGGCGATCTGCGCTTCAATTTCTTCCTCGGGCAGCATTTCTCCCTGCCCGTCATATACACTGAAATCCCTTTCGGGGCATATGTAAACACCTCTAACCGACTCGGGAAACGTAAACATAGGCACATACTCAGGGGGCGTGAACACAGGCAAGGTCTCGTCCTCCTGCTCCCTGTAAGGGGTATCCTCAGGCAGTATCTCCACATACTGTGCCCCACTTTCGGCGGAAACACTGCTGCCGTAATTTTCCGAAGCGCCCGAGCCGCCCATAAGCAAGCAGCCCGCCAGCAGTGCCGCCGAGATTTTTTTAAGCAGCCTTGATATTTTATTTTTTTTCATACAAACGCCGCCTCCAAATCTATGTAAATTTTAAAAATTATTTTCCTAAAATCATTTAAAAAATTTCTCGAATTTCTGTAAATATCTGCACTCTATGATTCTGCTTCTTGCTTATTGTCCCATTCTTTTCAGCTGTCGAATGTCATTACCCACAAACAACAAACGCTTGCTGCTGCACATAAGTCTCGAAATGATCCTCTCATTATAACGCTCCGCAAATGTGTCAGGCATAATATTTGTGCTTATAACAAAAGGGCTGCCGGTATTTATTCTGGTGTTGATAATGTTGTACAAAGTCATTTCATTAAATGGAGTATCATGTTCCGCTCCAAGATCGTCCAGTATCAGCAAATCGCTTTCAAACAAAGTTGAAAGTGTGTCTGTGCCTTTTACCGCTCTGCCAAAATGTTCATTTTCCACCGCCTGCAAAATATTTATAACCGAGCCGTAAATTACATTGAATCCCTTAGCTGTCAGTTCCTTTGCAATAGCCATTGATAAATGAGTTTTGCCCACCCCTGTCGGACCGTACATAAGAATGTTGCCGCTCTCTCTCGAAAACTCTGCCGCATAATTTAAGCAATAACTGTAATTTTCTTTCATCTTTATGAAGCTATCCGTTCCTTCAAATGTTATCCCGCGGTAATATTCCAGATTAAAGTGATTAAAATCCGCCAGCGGCATATTCGCCGAGCGGTTCAGTTCCTCTGCCGCATATCTCAAAGTAAGCCTGTTCAGGCATTCGCAGGGCTTGCCGTCCACATACCCTGTGTCATTGCAGATTTTGCATCTGTACTGTACGTCCAAATAATCTTCGGGATAACCTTTGCCTCTCAGCAGATTTTTTATCATCTGCTGTCCCTCCAGGCTGTTCTTTTTTATCTTTTCAAAATTGCTTTCATAACCCTTGTTTCGCCTTACAATATCCATAGAAAGCTGTGCTGCAGTTTGAGTAAGCATACGGCGTATCTCAACTATTTCGGGAATCTCATTTTCTATCTTTTCTGCTCTTGTCTTTGCCTCCTGTTCTGCATTAAACCGTCGTTTGTCAATCTCTTCAATGGCTTTTCTTTTAAGCTCCGTTTTATTCATATTATCACCTTTCTTCAAAACTTCGGGAAAGCACTTATTACAACAAAACATTAAAACACACAATTCAATTGTTCCATTTACGTTGTGAATGTTATATTTTATATTATTAAGGAAACGCTGATTAAATCGCTTTTAAGATTTCCTTGAATTTTAAAGCGGCTATGGGTGGCGGTATT
>CAMWIR010000181.1 GCA_947174365.1 uncultured Ruminococcus sp.
CTCATAGGCTGTGTATTTTCGGTCGTCCAACTGACTGTTAAGGGAACGGCCGGGGAAAATTGCCAGATTTACATCAAGTTCTCTTGCAGCGGCGGCAGCGCCCTTGAGCAATGCCTTTGAATAATCGTTATCCAGATGATGTATCATAAAACCGATAGTAAGCCTTTTACTGTTTGCTTCCATAAAATATCCCTCTTTCCCGTACAAGCTTTATTATATTAAACGACATTGGAAATTGGACAATGAAGCCTTGCAAAAACTTGGCTTTATGGTTTTTGCAAGAGCTGAATGCTGCAATTTCAATGTCGTTTACTATAACATCTGAACAAAAAAATTCATAAGGAATTTGTGCAAAGGTTTACATTCGTGAGAAAATATCACAGTAAACATTTACGCAAATCCCGCTTGCTGTCCGATATTTATTAAATATGTCCTTTGTGTATATTTTAACATAATTGACCGAGAATTTCAAGTGTTTTTATGTATATTTATAGTTAAATATGCAAAATCTTTTTTGGTAATTTATTACAAATTCAAGTATATTTTGTATGGAGCTTTTGACGCTGATAAGCTGCTTGTTTTGGAGAATCAAAAGCAGAAGTTTGTACAATTTGTTAAAATATCTTTGAAAATCGATTGCTGTGAACTTTGCGCGTTTTCGGTTGACTTTTTTCGCAGTATATGGTATAATCATATTATAATTTTCCAAAAGGCAAAAACATATTCTTACATATACAACGGAACATGTGAAAATGATCTTGCCGCACCAAAGTAAATTCAAGTGATTTTGCTGCGCTTTTCAGGAAAACGCTTCGGGAACAGGTTCCTGTAAAAAATGAACGGTAAAAGGAGTAAATGCGATGAAAACAAAAAATGCTGTGTATCATATTATATATGGCGTTATGCTGGCATTATCGGTATGTATTGTTATATATCTGGTGCTGGATTTCGATTATCCGTCGATCAGCGATACGGAATTTTCATATGAAACTGCTTTTGATACGGGCTGGCATACCGCAGGCAGTTCGGAGGAAATAAATATAGAAAAACTGCAAAAGTTGGAGTGCGCTGTTCCCTATGAACAGTTCAGTATATTCAATACTCTTCCGGAGGATCTGAGCGGCGGGTCGACTTTGTTTTTCAGAAGCAAGAACATTTTCTTTTCGGTATATATGGACGGCGAGCTTGTCTATGAACCGCAGGTAAACGAAAGTATTTTTTACAACAGATCAATGGGTACTCACTGGAGCTGCATAGACTTTTCAAGCGAGGACGCAGGCAAGGAAATAGAAATACGCGCTTATACCGTGTATAAAAGCGCGAGGGGCGGTATCGACAATATCTACATAGGCAGCTCGGGCGGAGCGGTGCTTAACATCATTGGCGAAAGACTGGTAGCATTTATTACCTGTGTGCTGATACTTTTTGTGGGATTGCTGCTTATCATAGCCGATATACCTATAAATATGCAGTCAAGGAAGAATCACGAGCTTTTGTATCTGGGACTGTTCTCAATAAGCGTTGCGGTATGGTGTCTGGCGGAAACAAACCTTATGCAGCTTTATTTTGAAGACAGCCGTACTATGCAGATAATATCCTGCGGCTCTCTTATGCTCATACCGATACCGCTGGTATTGTACCTTGACGCAGCATTCGGATTTATACATAAAACAGTGCGTCCTGCGGTGTGCATTATGTCGGCGGCAGAGTTTGTTATCTGCTGGGGTCTGCATTTACTGGGGCTGGCGGATATCCATGAAACTCTTACTTTATCGCATATAATTCTTGCAATATCTGCGGTGCTTCTTGCATATACGATAATACGCAGCTCTATTGTTGTAAGCGCAAATCAGACAAAAAATATCTACCGGATTTTAAGAGGCGTTGGTCTGTGCAGTATAGCTGTGGCTGCATTTATCGACATAATCAGATACTATACCGGAGCAGGCAGCGACAGTGCGATGTTTGTGCGTATAGGACTGCTGATATTCATACTCTGCTACGGCAGCTCCAGCCTTGAAAATACCATAAATGCGGTAAAGCTCGGTATCAAGACGGAATTTGTAAGTCACCTTGCTTACCATGACGGTCTTACGGGAATAGGCAACCGTACTGCATTTGAAGAGCACCTTGTGGAGCTTGAAAAAATAAAGGACAATGTTCCCGCAGTGGGTATAATTATGTTTGACGTAAATGACCTTAAATACGTAAACGACAATCTCGGACACCACTACGGCGACAGTATGCTTATCAAAAGCGCCGAAATAATACGATCTGCCTTTGAAAATCTTGAATGCGAATGTTTCAGGATAGGCGGCGATGAGTTTGCTGTACTTCTGAGCGGCGATAAGGTAGAAGATCGTTATAAAGCGGGGATAGAAAAATTTGTGAAAAATGTCGGGGATCATAATGATCTCCCCGATAAGGAATTCAGGATAAGCATTGCACACGGATTCTGTGCATATGATAAAAATTGCGGACTTAAAAAGCTTATGGATGTGTATCAGCGTGCAGATATGAAGATGTACGAAAATAAAAAGGAAATGAAAGCAAATCATGTACGCCCCGAAGAATATTATAAAAAGATGATGAAACAGAAAAAGCAAACAGTGGTGACATAAACAAAGAAAGCGGAAAATTGCAATATCGCAAAGCCCGGTCGAGCGCCGGGTTTTTGCTTTTGTAAATGTAAATTATATATTATATTTAAATAAATCTTAAAAGCGTTCCGGAACAGTACTGCATATGAGAATATGTTTGTACAATATTACCGGCAAGTTAACCAAAGCTAACTTGCAATTCTGTACATATTCAACGAAAATGGAAAAGGTTACAAAAACCCCTTGACATTTATCGGGAAATGGTGTAATATAATATATGGTTAGTGAGAGCTAACCAAAATAATTGTCAAAATATTAGCTTCGTCTAACTTTCAAAAGGAGTGTATCTATGATGCCGCTTACACTTGCAAATACAGGTGAGGAAAACATAATCAAAAAAGTCGGCGGAAATCCCGACACAAGGAAATTTCTTGAAAATTTAGGCTTTGTGGCAGGTTCAGCGGTAACGGTCATAAGCGAAATCAGGGGTAACGTTATTGTGAATGTTAAGGATTCGAGAGTTGCTGTTTCAAAGGAAATGGCGCAGAAAATTATGGTTTAAGGAGTTGATTTTATGGCTACATTAAAGAATGCGGCGATAGGTCAGACGGTCACTGTGAAGAAGCTTTGCGGCGAGGGTGCAGTAAAGCGGAGAATTATGGATATGGGTATCACAAAGGGTACGGAAATATATGTCCGCAAGGTCGCACCGCTGGGAGATCCGATTGAAATTACCGTTCGGGGGTATGAGCTTTCCCTCAGAAAAGCCGACGCCGAAATGATAGAAGTCGGATAAATTTTTTTGAACATAAGTTAGCAATAACTAATAGAGTTAGATAAATCTAACTTATAGAAAGGATAAATGCATATATGGATATCAGAATTGCGCTTGCGGGAAATCCCAACGCAGGCAAAACCACGCTTTTTAATGCGCTGACCGGTTCAAATCAGTTTGTGGGAAACTGGCCGGGCGTTACAGTCGAGAAAAAAGAGGGCAGACTTAAAGGTCACAAGGACGTAATAATCACCGACCTTCCGGGAATTTACTCCCTCTCTCCTTACACTCTGGAGGAGGTCGTTGCGAGAAATTATCTTATCGGTGAACGTCCCGACGCTATTCTGAACATCATTGACGGTACAAATCTTGAAAGAAATCTGTACCTTACCACACAGCTTGTTGAACTGGGAATCCCTGTTGTGTGCGCTGTGAACATGATGGACGTTGTCCGCAAAAACGGCGATAATATAAATACAGAACAGCTTGCTTCCGTGCTTGGCTGTAAGGTCGTGGAAATTTCCGCACTTAAAGGAACAGGCATTCTGGAAGCCTCCACAGCAGCGATAGAGGCTGCAAGGTCTGGTGAAAAGTCTGTACCGAAACATGAATTTTGCGGCTGCGTTGAGCACGCCATTGCTCATATTGAGGAGGCTGTTCTGCATGATGTTCCCGAGGAGCAGCAGCGTTGGTACGCTATAAAAATATTTGAGCGGGACGAAAAGGTGCTTGAAATGCTGAACATTCCCGCCGATAAGCAAGCTCACATTGAGGCTCATATTGAGCACGATATTGCCGCCGCCGAGAAAGAAATGGACGACGACAGCGAGAGCATTATCACCAATGAGCGGTATATTTACATCGCCTCGGTAATCAAGGGCTGCCTTAAAAAGAAGAACAGAGGCGGCATGACGGTTTCGGATAAGATAGACAAAATTGTTACGAACCGTATTCTTGCACTGCCTATCTTTGCGGCGATAATGTTTATCGTTTATTATGTTTCAATAACCACCGTGGGCGGCTGGGCGACCGACTGGACGAACGAAACGCTTTTTGCCGACTGGATAACAAACGGCGCAAATTCGTTCCTTGAAAGTATAGGCTGTGCGGCATGGCTGCAAGGGCTTATCGTTGACGGCATTATCGGCGGTGTTGGGTCTGTTCTCGGCTTTGTACCTCAAATGCTGGTGCTGTTTATATTCCTTGCATTTTTGGAATCCTGCGGCTACATGGCTCGTATCGCCTTTGTTATGGACAGAATTTTCCGCAAATTCGGTCTTTCGGGAAAATCCTTTATACCAATGCTTATCGGCACAGGCTGCGGCGTACCGGGCATTATGGCAAGCCGTACCATTGAAAATGAGCGTGACAGGCGTATGACTATCATCACCACCACCTTTATTCCGTGCAGCGCCAAGCTTCCAATTATAGGACTTATCGCAGGCGCACTTTTCGGAAACGCAGGCTGGGTAGGCTTTACGGCATATTTTATCGGCGTTGCGGCAATAATCGTTTCGG
>CAMWIR010000182.1 GCA_947174365.1 uncultured Ruminococcus sp.
TTTTTACACCTGCAATTGCAAACCTCATCTCCCGCCGTACTAAAAGAATCCCCCAACCGAAACGAATAACGCCGGTCAATAAACTCTTGCCTCTAGTCAATAAAGCTCTCCGCAATGTTAAGGCAGCAGCTCACAAATCTTGAACTTATATTTGCGGGATTTACCGCCTTGTACTGCGTGTAGCTGGAGGGCTTGTCCTCTTCCTCCTCGGGCAGCTCATAGAAAAATACCTCCGACACTTTAACACTCTCGTCAAAGCTCTGCCCCATATACATCTCTTCGCCGTGCACCGCAAAGCCGACGCCGAGCTCCTTGTCTCTTATGTGATAACCCGAAAAGCCTCCCCCGTCCTCTACCGAGCTTCTCTCCATGTTGTACTTTTTCGCTGCCCCGCCAATGCTGCCCACAGTAAACGTCTTGCCGCTGTATTTCACTATTTTGTTATCCTCGCCTATCTCATCATCTTCCAATTTGATAATGCTTGCAGAGATCTGCGGGAAAGGCTGAACGATCTCATAATCCGAAAGCTGCTCGCTCCAAGCTTCTATGCTCTCCTCCGACAGTTCGATCGGATGAACAAGTGAGATATGCGCCTCCTCGGGCAATTCGTAAATATCATCATTTTCATCGCACAGCGTGCCGTCGTCGGAATATCTGAAACTTTTCAGCAGCTTCTTATCCTCGTCATAAACGCCCCATATCAGCGACCTTGCAATAATATTCATCAGCGGATTTTCCCCGAAAAGCTCATCCCACGCAGTCTTGTCCCACGTTCTTCCGTTTCTGAACACTATCTCCATACGTGATTTCTGCGAAGTTATAACAGCCTTTATCTGCTTTTTAATCTCCGAGAATTCTTTCTTTGCAGCCTCCGCCTTAGCCGCATCATCATTCGCCCCCGGCTTTGGCAGGCTCTTTACCTCCTTGCCCTTTTCATTGTCAAATATCTTCAGTGAAAAATCTGGCATAAGACTTACCGTAAACTGCCTCGTGCCATAATCAATAACACGCTCGCCGTTTTTGTCAAACCCAAGCGCAGGAACTATCCTGTCCGCCAGTATATCCTCCGTCACTCCAAAGGACTTCGCCGCATAGCTGAATGCCGCCCTCGCCGCCTTCTTCACCATATTGCTGGGGAACTTGTTTGAAATATCGCTCACCGTCATCAGTGCAGGGCTTTTACCGTTTACCGCCATAGCCGTCACCGCAAAGGCAGCCAAAGCCCCCCTTGAAGCCCCCGCCCATACGGTCAGCTGCTTTTTCATTCCCATTACCTGACCGTCCGAGCCGTGCACGCAGTAAGGCACAAGAACCATCTTTTTCTTGGTATCAGCCCCCTCGTCTATCCAGTTCTGCACAATGTTTTCCAGACAGTCCTGCAGATCGGGAGCATGAAGCATAGCCGCCAGCTTTCCGCATACAGGCAGATTGGCAGGAGCGTCCAGAACCATGTATTCCCCTATTATGTATTTGATGTAATTGGCACTCGCCGTCCCCTTTAGATCTGCAAAACGCACATCCGTCATAAGCTCCTCGGGAATAAATCCCACTGCCTTTTCATGAGCGTTCGTGAAGTTCTCCTCCACAAACATCTCCGCAACCTCGCTGCTCGGAAAATCAAAATTCTTCCCGTATTTCCTTGCATTCTCCCAGCGTTTGAGCAGCGCCTCCGACCGAGACTTTGCGTCCCCCTTCATCTTGGGCAGTGCCTTTTCAAATTCGGGGCGCAGTTCATCTTCCTTGCTTGCCATAATATCCCCAATTATCTTCTGAATGACCTTTGACTTGTGAGTAAACAGAGTGATCGCAAATTCAGGCTCAAAAAAGCCGCCCTTTTTCACCAGCAGCTCTGCAAACCACGCCGCACGCTTGGCATTGCTGCTTATCTTCTTGAAATAAGCCATAGCTTCCTCGGAATGCGCCGTTACAAACTCAGCCGATTCGATCTGCTTATCATAGAACCAGCTTTCATGACATCCCGCCATGCCTCCGAAAATAATATCTATATTTATCCCGTCCGCAAACAGTCTTTCAAAACTGTCATAATAACTTAATTTAAGCACATCAAAGCGTCCCTTGATAAAGCAGGAGATCAAACAAGCCCTTTCAATATCCTCATTTGCCGCCAGAAGCAGCGCCGTATAGATAGCCTTTGCCTTTGCACTGCAGTCGTACAGTGCCGCAAATGCCTTTATTATCGCATTTTTATTCCAGGTATTGCTTGTAAGATGCCCGCTGTGATACTCTATCATTTCCGAAGCCTTTACAGGGTCGTCATACACCGCAGGGATAAACAGATCGGCCTTGTAGGAAGTTCTCATTTTAAAATCCCCTACAATAAGATCAAATGCCTTGAGATCGCCCAGCATTTCCCCGAAGTGCATTTCCAGCCGCTCCGTTTCCTTTTTGCCGCCCCCCAGTTCCTTTGCCTTAGCCGCAAGATATGCCATCATGCACAAAGCTCTGCTGTCCGATTCTTTTTCCGCCCGTTCTATCATCCGCATGGCAAGCGCCTCATCCGCCGCAGCCTCTGCCAGTATGCTGCTGTAATTTTTCCTGTCCAGCTTGCCGCAAAGTGTCAAATACATATAATCATCACAAATTCCCAGCTTATCAAAAATTTCCTTGCGGGGCAGCTTGCCGTAATAGTTCATATAAATTTCAGCACACCTTGCGGATTTAAGATTCTTTTTTAACATCTCCGTCAGCCCCTTATGTCCCTCAAAAATGCCGCATATGATAGCTGTGCTTTCATTTGGAAACAGCTTCTCCGCTGCATCGCAAATCGCGTCCTTCATCTCTTCCGAATTTACAGCACCGTTTACTATCATCTCTCTTGCAATGAGCAGCGATATATACCGTGCCTCGGTTGAGGACTTACTTTTTTCTTCAAGACCTATTTTTTCCAAATTTGTAAGGCTGCCCTTAACATACACAGGTTTGCACTCCGCTATTTTCTTGATATTTTCCACCGTTATAAGCTCCGCCGCCTGCTTTGGGTAACATTTGAGCAGCATTTGAGCATATCCCTGATAATCTGAAAGATAGTTTTTCTTGCCGAACAAGCAGTCGCTTAGTGAATAACCGACCTGCATCGCTATGGGAATAGCCGCCGCACTGTCAGCCACCCCATAGGGGGAAACCTGCGAATAAGCGATCAATGCCCGCTTTGCAACCTCCGCACCGTCTCCCTCCAGCTCAGCTATAAGCCTTTTCGGGTAATTTTCCCAACCGAAATATCTTATTCCGCCCAATCGTTCCTCAATTTCCAAAACGTCTACTCTGCCACTTACAAAGTCATCTATTTTTTTGTACATATTCACATTTGTCTGCCTGTCATTGGCAGTAAGTTCTTTCCACAAATCAAAAACCTGTTGATTATTCATCTCATGTTCCTCCCAACAAAAATTATTATAAATATTATAACATATACTCCTTAATTTGTAAACAGCATTTCATAATTTTTTTCAATATTAACGGCAAATTTTCCTAAATTGTTTCCACTCACGGCAGTCAGCTTTCCGCCTCGACAGTCCAATAAATTTTATTGTATAAATCCCCTTAAACAAAATCAATCGCAGATCCCCAAATATCCTCATTCCCTCCTTTTTAATACCATTTTAACACAAAATCCCACTTTCATCAATAGCATTTTGCAAAATATATTTGCAGTTGCCTTATTTCTCCTAATTGTACAAAATTTTCGTTTAATTTAAATTTATACATAATGCTCTATGCAATTACAGTAACAAAAAATTCTCCGATATATCAAACGATATACCGGAGAATCGCTATATATCCCATTAAAATCTCATACTGCCCCAAAGCCCGAATGACCGACCGGGCAGCCTGTAAGCTTTGTAAAACCGTAATTACTGCTCACTGTCCACAACCGACGGAATACCGTCTCTTATTATCCGAGCACAAAGCTTATCGGAAAAATACTCAATAAATCTGCTGTTTGCGGGAATATCGCCGAAAGCCTTCGACATAAGCTCACGGTCTCCCCTGTCCCAAGCCAGCCTCACTGCAATGCGGACAGCCCGCTCAACACTTGCCGCCGTTTTGCCGAATTCCCTTGCAACAGCCTCGTAAACGCCGCATATATCACAAGACTGACCGCTGTCATTTACAGCTGCAGACAACGCACGAGCCAAATAGCAAGTGCCCCGCAAATTAGCTATAACTCCCGATTCACAGAGCATTGCTGCCGCATATTTTTCGACATCATCCCTGCCCGTATCTCCGCAGCGCCTTATATATGCCGAAACTATAATACGGCTTATCTGCTTTGCGTCAACAGGGTGCGTAATCACGCAGCTGCAGCCGCCAAGCATTTCCCGAAACTCATTGCAGCCCTCGCTTATAACAATAAAAAATGTCTTATGTACCCTCTCATGACAAGCCGAAATGAACTCGGAAATTTCCGACCCGTTCCCCTTGTCTACTATAATAACAGCGTCCGCCTCTTCCCTTGCAATAACCTCCGCAAGCTCGCTTCCGCCCTTGCTGCAAACGCTCACACCGATACCCTCGGCACTCAGCCCCGCAGCAAGCAGTTTTCCGAAATTATCACCCGACTCCGCAATGATTGCCTTTATAGCGTTATCCATTTTTTCTGTTCCTTTCTTTTAAACGGGGAATTTCAATAATATCAGAAAATTCCCATTATTTCGACACATATATCCTGTTATTTTTCTGCTGTGTTTTTTTATCTTGACATTTTTATGAAAAATCCAAACGTAAAACAGAAAATATTATCGGTAAATATTCCCATAAATTCAAATGTCAATTAATATTATACAC
>CAMWIR010000183.1 GCA_947174365.1 uncultured Ruminococcus sp.
TCCGAAATGTATAAATATGAGCTGACAAAGAATATTGCCCCTATCATAACATCGGATGATACAGACGAATTCGCAAAGCGGTTTGATAACTTTATGTACGGTATTATGCTTGCAAATACCCTACAGCTGCGGACAATGAACCATATGAAAAAGCAGCTTTTGAGGACTGCTTCGCTCCTTGAAAAGAAAGCGAATATCCCGCAGGTGCAGCAGAAAATGCAGCTTATCAAGGATATTCAGACAGATGATTTTTGGAAGGACATCAGCATACTTACTCTTGAAAAAGTGAGATGTGAACTTCGTGATCTGATGCAGTTCCTTAATGACGGGAACAGCGTTCATAAAATTTTTACCGATCTTTCCGACACCGTAACAGCTCAAAATGAGGGTAACATTCTTGACACAGCGTATGATTTTGAGGATTACCGCCAAAAGGTCAACCGCTATATTTATGAGCACAAAGACGAGCCTGTTATTTACAAGCTTAACCATAATATCCCGCTTTTTCGGTCGGACTATGATGAGCTTGAAAGGATATTGACAAAGGAATTGGGCGACAGTTCGGATTACAAGCGTGAATACGGTGATACGCCCTTTGGGCTGCTTGTGCGTAAGATAGCAAGGCTCAATCACGACAGCGCAATGGCTGCATTTTCCGATTTCATTAACGACAGCTCTCTTAATCAGAATCAGATCGCATTTATACATAAAATTATCACTCATATTGAGAATAACGGATATGTTGAAGATGTAAAAATACTGATGAAACCGCCCTTTGACAAACCCTACAGTTTCATCAAGATGTTTGACCCGGGAACAAGAGGGGCTATTATTCAGACTATCGAAAGCATTAAGAATAATGCGCTGCAAGCCGAGAAATAACACAGCTTGCGGCATATCACAAAACATCAAAACGCAGTAAAGTCGGTATCTTTTGCGATACCGACTTTTAATTTTTGAAGGTTTTGAAATTTAAAATGAGCGAATGAATTAAAGATAAATCACTCAACTAAATGACCGTTTTCATTCCCGCTAAAATAAGTTTTACAAGTAGCATTTTACATACATTATTTCCCATAGGGACTGTCAAATTCCCTTTCTGCCTTTGCGACCGCTTCTTCAAGAGTAAGTCCCGTAAAATAGGGCGCATTGAGATAACGTCCCGACTTTTTATCGTCTACAAATGCGCCCACGGCAATTCCCGGGATCGCACTTTCGGGAGCGTTTGGAGCATTGGGTCCGCCAAGATCGGTCCTGCACCAGCCCGGGTCGGTGAGATTTATCATAACGTCTGTACCCTCCACCTTTGAACCCAGGTCGATAGTGATTTTATCAAGAGCCGCCTTGCTTGCGGAATACCCCGCTTGTTCGGGTTCAAGACGTATTCCGCTGGTGGTGTTCACAATTCTTCCAAACCCCCGCTCAACCATTTTCGGCATAAAATGATAGCATATTATTGCAGGGGCAATTGTGTTTATTTTAAAGCTTTCGGTGTAATCCGAAACGGGAGTTTTGTAATAATCTGTACGATATGCTATCTGCATACCTGCATTGTTCAGGACAATATCCACCGTCATGCCAATGCGGTCGATCTCGTCAAGCATAGCCTGCACGCTGTCCAAGTCGGAAAGCTCCGCTTCAACGGTGTAGGCCTCGATACCCATTGACTTTACCTCTTCCAGTAGCTTTTCGCAGTGCTCCTTTTTTCTGCTGTGAAGTATAAGATTGCAGCCCTGCTCTGCCATGAATTTTGCTGTAAGATATCCTATTCCTCTTGCGGCGCCTGTAATAAACGCCCATTTTCCTTTTACCTGTACCATTATAAAATCTCCTTTTTTACATTTTTAAGTATGTCAAATTTCATTTCGACGAGGCTTTCGGATACGACTTTTTCATCGTTTATATTCGCACCGATTATCAGTATCCTCATATTTGTAAAATTCTTTTTCAGAAATTATGAAGCTATACATAATTAACTATGGCTGCATATACAGTAGATTCCCGATTAAACTTACAATTCAGTATACCATTTTATTTTTTGATATACTATAATATTTATTCGGAAAAGTTGTAAAAATCTATTTTTGAAGTGCTGCTATAAGCATTTTTATATTAGAAAATTTTTTTGTAATGAATATTTTGGAGCATTTAAGAGAGATCAGACGTTCATAATAAATATTATAAAATGCTTAAAATGGCTTGACTTTTTTTAATATATTACGGTAAAATTAAAGCGCTTGTCAAAGGACTTGCAACCGAAATGGCTTTTTGAAGTGGGATAAGATCCGTTGAATTTTGTCCCACTTCTTCTCTTCGGAAGTAAACTTGTGTCGCCGCATTTATTTATCATCATATTTCGGTGAACAGCCGAAATATTTTACATAGGCTCGGTAAAAAGCAGAGTAATCTTTAAACCCGCAGCTTTCGGCGACACGTCCGGAATGTTTTCCGTTTCGTATCTTTTCCCTTGCCGCAGTAAGCCGTTTTATGGTTATGTACTCCCACGGTGCTGCACCTGTGGCTTGTTTGAATATTCTGCCGAACTGGGACGGACTGAGAAAAAATTGCTCCGCAAGCATGGGCACGGAAAGCTCCTCAAACAGGTGGAAATTCACATACAAAACTATGCGCTCCGAAATATTCTGCGGAGGAGAATATTCCTCTGAACCACGTTTGAGCCACGCTCTGTTTATTCTGTCAAGCAGCCAGAAAAGATGGGTTTTTATATTTACCTGTGTTTCGTAACGATTGCTTTTTTTGCACATTTCAGCAAAAATTTTTTGTATATTTTCTTCACCGAATTCAGTTGGCAGGAACATATTTCCCCTCCCGAGAGGACGATCAAAAAACGCTTTCAGAAGGCTGTGTTCGGGGTCAATATTATCAATGACCGAAGCAGAAAAATTTACTGCATATCGCTCATATTTCCCTCCCCCGAGAATTTTTGCCCTGTGAGATTCCGACGGGCGCATAATGAGAATGCTTCCCGATTCAAGTGGATATCTTGCACCCTCTACAAGATACTCTGCATTTCCATTAACAAAATAAAATATCTCACATTTTTCATGGACGTGCATAATAAATTCCCTGTCATCGGGGTTGTCGTCAACAGCATAGCGTGTGTATAAATCTTCGGAACTGTATTCCCGTAAAATATTCATAAAAGTCCTCCCTTGCAGTTTATTTTATTATACTACATAATGCGTGAAATTGCAATATATTATGCTTAAATTTACAATTGCAATGCAAATTATTTTGGGGTATACTGGTTACAACAAGAAAAAACGGGAGGATTTGCTATGAGATTTAAACTTGCGGCATTTGCCGATGAAGCGGACAGCAAGCTGGAAAATCAGATTTCCGCAATGGTGAGAAACGGCGTGGAATACCTTGAAATACGAGGTGTGGACGGTGAAAATGTCTCGGATATTTCCGTGGAGAAAGCCCGTGAAATACGCAAAAAGCTGGAGGCTTCGGGTCTCGCTGTATGGTCTGTAGGCTCACCCTTCGGGAAAATCGGGATAGGAGATGATTTCGCTGCTCATCTTGAAAAATTCAAGCATGGCATAGAGCTTGCAAAAATTCTCGGCGCAGAGCATATGCGGATATTCAGCTTTTATGTACCGCAGGAAAATGCGGGAAATTACTCGGAGGAGGTAATGTCACGGCTGGAAAAATTTCAGTCAGCGGCAAAGGGCAGCGGCGTTATTTTGTGTCACGAAAATGAAAAGGGAATTTTCGGCGACATTGTAGATCGGTGCGCTGTGATACATAAAAATTTCCCCGAAATAAAAGCAGTTTTCGACCCTGCAAACTTTGTTCAATGCGGACAGGACACAAAGGCAGCTTGGGATATACTTTCGCCTTATGTGGAGTATCTTCACATCAAGGACGCACTTGCCGACGGCTCGGTCGTTCCTGCGGGAAAGGGCTTGGGAAATATACCCTACATACTTGAAAATTACCGTGGAGAGGTACTGACTGTTGAACCGCATTTGTCGGTATTTCCGGGATTTGATAAGCTTGAACAAAACGGTGAACTGCACGGCAAATATTGTTACCCTTCGTCGGGAGAAGCCTTTGACGCAGCAGTTTCAGCATTAAAAGAATTGATTGGATAAGGAGCGTTTATTATGGAAAAAATTCGTCTTGGAATAATCGGTGTTGGAAATATGGGAAGCGGACATTTGCAGAATGTCATAGACGGTAAGTGTCCCAGAGTTGAGGTTACTGCCGTGGCGGACACTAACCCTAAAAAGCTTGAAAATGCAAAGAAAAAGCTGCCGACACTCACTTGCTTTGACAGTGCGGAGAAAATGCTGGACAGCGGTCTTATTGACGCTGCGCTTATTGCAGTACCCCATTACGATCACCCGAAATATGCTATAGAATGCTTTAAGCGGGGTATTCATGTAATGACGGAAAAGCCTGCGGGAGTTTACGCAGGTCAGGTTCGGGAGATGAACGAGGCTGCCGAAAAAGCGGGAGTAAAATTCGGGATTATGTTCAATCAGCGAACAAATCCGATCTACAAAAAAGCCCGTGATATTGTGCAGAGCGGCGCACTCGGAAAGCCGAAAAGATTGGTTTGGATAATCACAAACTGGTACCGCACACAGGCTTACTACGATTCGGGAAGCTGGCG
>CAMWIR010000184.1 GCA_947174365.1 uncultured Ruminococcus sp.
TGAAAAATACAATTATATTGGAACCGAGCGGCAAACCAATGAACGCGGGGCGGGAAAATCCCGATCTGCTGTACCCGAGCGCAGAAAAAAGAGACGCTCTGAACAGGCGCAGGATCATGCTTGCGGAAAAATATTCGGGGGCGTTTTTGGGTGATCTTATGGCGGAAAATGCGGCGAGGGCGATAATGCCGAGAAATCCGAATGCGGTGATGAAGCTGTTTCGGGAGGTCTGCAATGATGTGGAAACGGCGGAGTACAGGCTGGACGCGCTAGAAGATGTGATGAATTGCCCGAGGCTTTCGCCTGCGGTACACAAGGCGGCGAGAGAACTTCTGGAAAGCGAGCACAAGTGTGCGGGGGGCGGTTCGCCGGATTCTTTCGGTGCGCTTAGCAGTGTGACGGAGGCGCTTGACTGCTATATCGGCAGTATGGAGGAGCTGCACAGACTTTACGGTGAGATTTCGGGAAAGCTAAGGTCAAGGGCGTTCGGGAAATTTTTCGGGGAGATCGAGGAGCGGTATAATTCGGAAGATTTCGGTGAAATGAAGAGGAATATTGCGGAGCTTCGTGAAGTGCTTTCAAAGCGGATACGGTCGGTGACGGTGGCGATAAATTTCAACGAGGAAATGAAGCCCACGGCGGCGGGGATAGTGGGCGTTTCCGACAAGGCGGCGGGGGAAAAGCCAAGTGTTTTTGACAGGATATTTTACAAAAATGCGGCACGCCTCGATACGGATGTTATGGGGAAAATGCGGCGGTCGGGAGATGATGAGCTTGCGGGATACGGGTATATAAGAGAGGCGGACAAGGCGCTGTTTACGGCGCTGGAAAAGATAACGGGGGAATATGTGGCGAGGCTGCGGGGAGCTTTGGCAAGCTTTGAGAGGCTGACGTTTGAGAGCATTTCAAGGATAGAGGAACAGCTGGAAATTTACGACGGGCTGGCGAAAATCGTTATGTCGGCGGAGAGCAGGGGGCTGAAGATGTGCCGTCCTGTTTTAAATGAAAGCGGCAGGGAGGGAGAGATAAAGGGGCTGTTCGACCCCTGCTTTTTCCTGAAAGCGGCGGCGGCAAAGCCTTATGACAAGGGAGATGAGCTTATTGTCAGGAATGATATTTCCTTTGATGATAAGGGGAGATTTTACATTCTGACGGGGCCGAACAACGGGGGAAAGACCACGTTTGTTAGGGGTGTTGGGTTATGCTTTTTAATGGGAATGACGGGGTTTTACGTGACGGCGGAGAGGTGCGAAATTTCACTGTGCGACTATATTTTTACTCATTTCCCGAAAGAAGAGGAAACGGGGATAAATGCAAGCAGGTTCACCACGGAAATAAAGGATATGAAAATAATCAGCGAAACGGCAACGGAGCGGAGCTTGCTTTTGATGAACGAATCCATACAGAGCACGACGCCGACAGAATGTGCGGAAATTGCGGAGGAGCTGGTGAGGATATTCTGCATTATAGGGGTGAGGGGGATATTTGCGACGCATATTACGGAGGTGGCGAAAAAGTGCGGGGAGATAGCAGACGATCCCGATTGCGGGAGCGTTCCTGTGAGCATTACGGCGAGGGCAGAGGAGGGGAAGCGGCTTTACAGGATATTGCCGGGCGAGCCTATGCATTCGGGTCTTGCGGGGGATATTTTCAGGGAGTTCGGAATAAGTGCGGATGAGATTCGCAAAAGGAAAAATAAGAAATCCGATGAGTGATCTTCGGGGAATGATCCGGAATTTTCGGAGAGATTTTTGTTTTGTATCAGAGATCAATTTATTTGAAAAAAGGCTGAGGATTTTATGAATAAGAGTGTTTTTATCTGCCCTGTATGCGGGGGTGAAATGGAGAGAAATGAGCGTGTTTACCGCTGCGGAAAGGGGCACTGCTTTGACATTTCCGCAAAGGGTTATGTGAATCTGCTGCCGGCGAATGCTAAGCATTCCGCAGACCCCGGGGACAACAAGATGATGGTGAATGCCCGTGCGGATTTTTTAAATAAGGGGTACTATTCTCATCTGGCAGAGGCGGTAGAGGGGGCTGTTCTGAAATATTACGGGGGCGGTTTGCTGCTGGATTCGGGCTGCGGAGAGGGATATTACACAGAGAGGGTTTGCAGGGCAGTTTTGAGGGGGAAAAATTTTCCCGTATGCACATTCGCCGGGGTGGATATTTCAAAAAATGCCTGCGCAAAGGCGGCAAGGCGGCTTTCAAAAGCGGATATACCCTGCGAAACTGCGGCGGCAAGCGTGTTTGATCTGCCTGTGGAAGATGGGGCGGTCTCGCTCCTTATGACCATGTTTGCGCCCTTGTGCAGGGAGGAATTTGAGCGGGTGATAAGACCCGGCGGTGCGCTTATTATGGCGATACCCGGGGCGGGGCATTTAATGAGCTTCAAGGAAAAGATCTATGATGAGGCTTATGAAAATGTTGTCGGGGATTACGAACTGTCGGGCTTTGATATGTTGGAAGTCACTCGGGTTTCAAGGGAAATACATCTTGATAATTCAGAGGATATCCGCAGCCTTTTTGCAATGACGCCTTATTATTACAAAACGGGTCGGGAGGGACACGCCAGAGTGGAGGCTTTGGAAAATCTGACTACAATGGCAGAGTTTGAGATTATTGTTTACAAGAGAACCGAGAGGTGATTTGTAGGTATGATAAGGTTTGCGGAAAGCGGAGATATTGAAGCTGTAAGAAGGTATGACAGGCACATAGAAGTCAAGGAATTGAGTGATTCAATTGAAAAAAATCGAGTGATTATAAAAAGCGAAAAAGGCGGATTTATCGGATGGCTTCGGTATAATTTGTTTTGGGACAACACGCCGTTTTTGAATATGCTTTTTATTCTTGAAGAGTACAGAGGCAGGGGGTACGGTTCGGCGCTCTTAGAGTTCTGGGAAAGGGAGATGTCAGGGAAAAATTACGGGATAGTCATGACATCGACTCTTGCCGATGAGCGGGGGCAGTTTTTTTACAGGAAGAACGGTTACACGGACTGCGGTGCGCTGCTGCTGCCCGGGAAAGCAGCGGAGATCTTTTTTATGAAAAAGCTCGGAAAATAATTTTTAAAAGCAAAGGAGATCAATTGATATGAAAAAGATAATTTGTTTTCACAACCCCGATGAGATCAACGGATATTTAAGTAATTGGTATTTGTCGGATTTTGTTTTCGGGGGCGTTAAATTTACGTCCGGGGAGCAATATATGATGTATCGGAAGGCGATGGTTTTCGGCGATACGGATATTGCCGGGGAGATACTGGAGACGGATAATGTGGGAAAGATAAAGGCTCTGGGGCGGTCGGTGAAAAATTATGATGAAAAGGTCTGGGACGGGCTGCGGCAGGTCATTGTTTACAAAGGATTGGTGCAGAAATTTGCACAGAATGAGGACCTTAAAAAGAAACTGCTGGACACGGGAGAGAATATTTTAGCGGAGTGCGCTGTACAGGATAAGATATGGGGCATAGGGCTTTCGATTAAGGATGAGAGGCGGCTTGATATGAATGAATGGCAGGGAAGAAATTTACTGGGATTTGCGCTGATGTGCGTGAGAGATGAGCTTAGGTAATCTTTGTGCTCATTGTGATCTTGGCGATCACTGAAACTTTTTACAGCTTAACAAAGTTATGTGCAAGGAGAAAAAAGATGAATAAAAAAATACTTATTACGGGCGGGACTGTTTTTGTGAGCAGGTGCCTGGCGGAATATTTTGCGGGGCTTGGGGCTGAGGTCTATGTGCTTAACAGGAACAGCAGGGCGCAGTCCGAGGGGGTAAGGCTTATTTGTGCGGACAGGCACAAATTGGGGAACATTTTGCGGGGATATGAGTTTGACGCTGTTATTGACACGGGGTATAATGCGGAAGATGCCCGACTACTGCTTGACGGGCTCGGAGGATATGAGGATTATATTCTGATAAGCTCAAGTGCGGTTTATCCCGAATATGCAGCGCAGCCTTTTACCGAGGAAACACAGGTAGGAGCGAATAAGATATGGGGGAAATACGGGACAGACAAGATCGGGGCGGAAGCTGCTTTGATGGAGCGTTTTCCCGGAGGGTATATTATCAGGCCGCCGTATTTATACGGACAGATGAATAATGTTTACAGGGAGGCTTTTGTGTTTGACTGTGCGATAAATGACAGGGATTTTTATTTGCCGGGTGACGGGGAAATGAAGCTGCAATTTTTTCATATTCATGATTTATGCAGGTTTGCGGAAATTCTTTTAGAGAAGAAACCGCAGAGACATATTTTTAATGTGGGAAACAGAGATACTGTTTCCGTGCGTGAGTGGGTGGAAATGTGCTATGGCGTTGCGGGGAAAAAGCCTCGTTTTAGAAATGTTTATGAGGATATTCCCCAAAGGAATTATTTTTGCTTTTATGATTATGAATATTATCTGGAGGTTTCACGGCAGTATGGATTAATGGGCGATGTGAAGCCTTTGGAAAGGGGCTTGACGGAGGCTTTTGAATGGTATAAAAACAATTCGGATAAGGTCGTTAAAAAGCCACTCATAGAATACATTGACAATAATTTATCGGGGCTTTCATAAAACAAATTGTAGGTTTGTCAATGATATTGAACACGAAAGTTAGAAAGAAATTCTAAAGGTG
>CAMWIR010000185.1 GCA_947174365.1 uncultured Ruminococcus sp.
ATAATACAAACATATAATAATAATATGGTAAACTAATGATATAGGAAACTGATGATATAGGAAACTAATGATAAAGGACTTTTTCTCTGCCGGAAGCGGAAAAAGTTACCAATAGCCGGTTATAAAATCAAAAATATTTTTGAAATAATTTAATCAGTGTTTCCTTAAAAAACAAAAGGAGATTTTTTATGCCAAATCCATACCTGCCTTTTTGGGAATATATTCCCGACGGCGAACCGAGAGTTTTCGGAGACAGAATTTATGTATACGGTTCTCATGACAATGCGGGATCGGTCAAATTCTGTGATTTTGTGCTCAAATGCTGGAGCGCGCCTCTGGACGATCTTAACAACTGGGTCTGTCACGGCGATATTTTCCGTACATTGGCAACTGAGGACTATCCTGCCGATACCGACTGGACGGATAATTCCAATTATCTTTATGCTCCCGACGTTGTGGAAAAGGACGGAAAATATTATCTTTATGCCTACATAATAAATTCAGTAGGCTGCGTAGCGGTAAGCGACAAGCCCGAAGGACCGTTTAAGCTGTTATCAAAATACAAGTATACGATCCCCGATGAAATTTGCTGCAACGGTTGGTTTATCGATCCCGGGGTGCTTGTTGACGACGACGGCAGGACTTACATATACTGCGGCTTTGAACGCTCGTTCATGGCGGAGATCAACAGTGAAAATATGTATGAGGTTCTTGACGGAACATGTATTGAACACATAATACCTATACAGAAAAACGAAAGCTTTCCCGATGAGGACGGTTTGTTTTTCGAGGCTTGTTCTCCGAGGAAGGTCGGTGATACGTATTATTTGATCTATTCCCCGAAACGAGGCAGCAGGCTTGCGTATGCAACATCGGACAAGCCCGTTGGTCCTTTTACATACAGGGGATATATTGTTGATAACGGTGTGGATTATCCCGGCGGGAACGATCACGGTTCGATAGCGCAAATAAACGGTCAGTGGTATATTTTCTATCATAGAATGACAAACGGAACGATAATGTCCCGCAGAGGCTGCGTTGAAAAAATAAACATTCTTCCTGACGGAACTATTCCGCCTGTTGAGATGACATCCCTTGGATTTGAGGATTCGCTGAACCCCTATAGAATAACCCTTGCGGAAATAGCCTGCGTGCTGAAAGGCGGGGCAATTGTTTCCGAGAAAAATGTTTTTGAACGGGTCGTGACAAATATTTTCGAGGAATGCGTTATAGGGTACAAATATTTCGATTTCGGCCAGGACTTCGGCAGCAAGACCATGGAATTTTCCGCTGATATTATCGGCACAGGCTGCGACAGCATTCTGCATATCTTTATTGACGGTGAAAACGGCGAAGAGATAGGCAGTATGGAAATAGGAAGAAACGGCGGAATACTTACAGGAAGAGTAAAAGCCGTGACGGGCAGGCACAGCATTTTCTTTAAGATATCTACCGAATATCCCCATGACTGGTCGGGTGAGTCGTTCAGAAAGAGATGTCTTTTTGAAATGAGATCGTTTGTATTTATGAAATAAAGATCGTATTAAGGGAAGTGCTGATTAAAGCCTTTAATCAGCACTTCCTTAAAAACATACATTGAAAACTGAACTTTAGCAAAGTTTATGTAAAGTTTCGAAAAGTTGGTACGGCAAGGTGCATAGGGAAAAATGCATAAATATTATGAAAGATAATTGTGCAATAGGCAGATACTGCACAAATTGATATATTAATTTGCGAAATGCTATTGACGAGTGCGAGGATCTGTGATATAATTTTATTATGTAAATGAAATTATATTTTTCCAATAAAAACATATTCATGATAGGATTGCTTTTTTAGGATTTCAGCGTTTTTTGAACCCGTTTGCAGGTGATATAGAGGACATAAAGTTCTGCGGCACGGTAACACAAAAATAATAACCCTTTGAAACGGATTTTTCAACAGTCCGGAATCCCGATTTTTCGCGGTTAAAAAAGAAAACAAATTGCGGAAGATTATAAAACTGACAGCCCGATTATTGGTAAATTTTATTTTTAAAAACTTGAATTATTTTTTAATATATGATATAATAAAAGAAAATCGAAAGGACGGAAAAATTATGAAAACTGTTCTGTTGGCAGGCGGCGAGGGAACGAGATTTTCCGAGGAATCTCAATATAAGCCCAAGCCTATGATAGAAATAGGAGGAATGCCGATCTTATGGCACATTATGAAGGAATATTCCCATTACGGTTTTAATGATTTTATAATTTGTGCGGGATACAAGCAGCATATGATAAAGGAATGGTTTGCGGATTATTATCTTCAGACCTCCGATGTTACCTTTGATTTTACCAAAGGGAATGAGGTTGAGGTGGTTATTCACAATATGCGGGCTGAGCCTTGGCGGGTGACGGTAGTGGATACGGGCAGGCATACCATGACAGGCGGACGTATCAAGAGGATTCGGTCTTATATAGGGGACGAGCCTTTTCTTATGACCTATGGGGACGGAGTTTGTGATGTGGATATGGGGGAACTGGTGAAATTTCATAAGTCCCATGGGAAAACGGCCACTTTGACGGCGGTTATCCCCGAACAGCAGAAGGGTATACTGAACATTGGCGGTGACAATGCGGTAAAGTCCTTCCGTGAAAAAAATGTCGGTGACAGTGCGCCGATTAATGCGGGATATATGGTTTTAAACCCTGATGTTTTCGATCTTATCGAGGGTGACGATACTGTATTTGAGCAGGGTCCTTTGTCGACCTTGGCGGAGCAGGGTCAGCTTATGTCATATATGCACAAGGGCTTTTGGCAGTGCATGGACAACAAGCGCGAAAAGGATATTCTGGAAAGGCTTTATTCCGACGGCAACGCCCCCTGGAAATGCTGGTAACAGCAGCGTGTCGCCACAGCCAGGCGTAAGGCCGTATGTATTTCGCCGGCCGGTAAAATTAAAATGCGTTAATACGTTAATATATAAAGAGGCAAGGGCAGCATGGTTCTGTACTGAGCGGCAAATATTTCGGATTTGTGAAAGGACATTGGGATATGAATAATTTTTTGGATTTCTACAAGGGCAAGCGAGTGTTTATAACGGGTCACACGGGGTTTAAGGGTGCGTGGCTGTGCAGAATACTGCGCTGCTGCGGTGCAGAGGTCACGGGCTATGCCAAAGAGCCTCCCACCGATCCGTCGTTATATGATCTTATTAATGCGGGCGAGGGGATAAACTCGGTAACAGGGGATATACGGGATTATGAAAAGCTGCTTGATACCTTTCGTGAGGCACGCCCCGAGATCGTCATACATATGGCAGCACAGCCTATTGTAAGGGAGGGCTACAGAAATCCCCGTGAGACCTATGAAATAAACGTTATGGGGACGGTCAATATTTTAGAATGCGTAAGGGTGACGGGTAGGGTTAAATCCTTTCTGAACGTTACTACCGACAAGGTCTACAAAAACCATGAGCGGCTTTGGAGCTATCGGGAATATGAGGAGCTGGGCGGCTACGATCCCTACTCCAACTCGAAATCCTGCTCTGAGCTTGTAACGGGCTGCTACAGCCGCAGTTTTCTTATGGGGGGAGAAATCCCCGTTTCCACCGCAAGGGCGGGAAATGTTATCGGCGGAGGAGACTTTGCGGCAGACAGAATAATCCCCGACTGCGTGAGGGCGGCTCAAAGGGGCGAGGATATTATTTTGAGAAATCCATATTCAATAAGACCCTATCAACATGTTTTAGAGCCGCTCATGGCTTACCTTTTGATAGCTTATGAGCAGTATGATGATGAATTTTGCGGAAAAAGCTATAATGTGGGTCCCGACGACAGCGGCTGCTTTTCCACGGGTGATATAGCGGATATGTTCGTTAAAAAATGGGGAAGGGGACTTTGCAGGAAAGATGTTATAGAGAAGAATGCTCCTCATGAGGCGAATTTTCTTAAGCTGGACAATTCACTTATTCGTTCCGACCTTGGCTGGAGGCCTGTATGGAGCATGGATAAGACTATGGATAAGATAATCGAATGGAGCAGGCTGTATATTGACGGAGCGTCTGCCGAGGTGCTTCGTGACTGCATTGACAGGCAGATTGAGGAATATAAAAGGGATATCTTTGATTGTAAAGGAGAATAAAAAATGGGTATAAATATTGAAGAGCAGGCGGCAAGAGATCGGATAAAGGAAATGGTTGCGGATTACTACAGGCGGTTTATCAAAAAAGACGAACCCTTTAAGCCGGGGGACAGGATAAACTATTCGGGCAGGGTTTTTGACGAGAGGGAAATGTGTGCGCTAACCGATGCGACTCTGGACTTTTGGCTTACCTCGGGGCGGTTTACCGAAAGCTTTGAGAAAGAATTTGCAAAGCTTATGGGTGTCAAGAGTGCTGTGCTGGTAAACAGCGGTTCGTCGGCGAATTTGCTGGCTTTTGCGGCGCTGACGTCTCCCGAGCTTGGGGAGCGGCAGGTACAAAGAGGCGATGAAGTTATTACTGTTGCCTGCGGATTTCCCACAACG
>CAMWIR010000186.1 GCA_947174365.1 uncultured Ruminococcus sp.
GTTTAAGAAAAGTTGGCTGATTTATTTGGCAGTGTATATTTTGTTTGTTATTTTGATTGTGAAATTGGGCGGGAATTAATGGACTGCTAATCAAAGTTTTTCCCCCGAGAGGGCATAAATTGCAGGCATAAAATGCCAATGGCGGCGAAAAAAATGCCACCCATAGCCATTTTTTAAGTTTAAAAAATATAAAAACGATTCAATCAGTGTTTCCTAAATTAAGAAAACCGTGCTTAAATTTTTCACGGACAAGCAAAAAAATTATAAAATTATGAGGCGATAGAAAATGAAAAAAACAGATAATTTTGATTTGAGCGGATTTGAGGAGATCATCGGATACACGTTCAAAAATAAGGATTTGCTTTTTGAGGCGCTTTCCCATTCCTCGTTTGCAAATGAATACAAGCACGGCAGGAAGTCGAATGAGAGGCTGGAATTTTTGGGGGACAGCGTGCTTTCCATTGTTATTTCCGAGCATTTGTTCAAACACTTCAAGCACCTGCCCGAAGGTGATCTTACAAGGATAAGGGCTTCGTTGGTGTGCGAAAAGGCGCTGTTTGAATTTTCAAAGCAGATACGTCTGGGGGAGCATATTTTCCTTGGACGGGGAGAGGAAAACACGGGGGGAAGAAACCGTCCCTCCATTGTTTCCGACGCTTTTGAGGCGGTAATTGCGGCGGTGTTCCTTGACGGCGGCATGGAGGCTGCGAGGGAATATGTAATGGGATTTATCCCGAAGGATCTGGACAAAAATTCGGCGATGAATTTACAGGATTACAAGACGCTTTTGCAGGAGATAATCCAGCGGAATCCCGAGGAAAAGGTGGAGTATGTGCTGACGGGGGAATCGGGTCCCGATCACGACAGGCAGTTTACTGTGGAGGTGCGGCTCAATTCCAATGTTATCGGCAGCGGTGAGGGTCACAGCAAGAAACAGGCTGAGCAGCAGGCTGCCAAAGAGGCTCTGAAGCTTATGGGTGAAAAGGTCGACTGACAGAGGCAGGAAAATTGCCGAACCTTTTTATAAAAGCTGTTGCTTGGTATAGGACGGAAATCGATATGACAGCCGAAAAATTATTTGATTTTTAAGAGAAATTTTTTGCATTCGGGGCTCTGGAGCTTTTGGGAAATTTTGGGATGATTTGAAAAATCAGAGGATATGAGGCGGTGAAAATATGCGGGGAAATGTTTCGGTTTTTATTCCTCATGTGGGGTGTCCCAATGACTGCTCGTTCTGTAACCAGCGGACTATAAGCGGTGAGCAGACTGCGCCGACGGTGGGCGAGGTTCGGGAGAGACTTCGCATGGCTTATGAGATCGGGGCGGAGAGGGGCAGCCTTGGAGAGACGGAGATCGCCTTTTTCGGGGGAAGCTTTACGGCTATTGACAAGGAATATATGACAGGACTTCTGGGTGCGGCAAATGAATTTCTTGAAAGGGAGGATTTCCGGGGATTCCGAGGGATAAGAATTTCCACGAGACCCGACTGCATTGACGGGGATATTCTTGAAATTCTTAAAAAATACGGAGTTACTTCCATTGAGCTGGGGGCACAGTCTATGGATAATGAAGTGCTTGCGGCAAATATGCGGGGGCATGATTCGGAGGCAGTGCGAAAGGCTTGCGGAATGATAAAGGCGGCAGGGTTTGAGCTTGGTGTGCAGATGATGGTGGGACTTTACAAAAGCACGCCCGAAAAAGAGTTTTTTACCTGTGAGGAGCTGATAAAATGCAGACCCGACACGGTGAGGATATACCCGGTGGCGGTGCTGAGAGGGACGGCTTTGGAAATGCTTTATGCAAAAGGAGAGTATGTGCTGTATGGGTTTGATGAATGCGTGGAAATTTGCGCAGGGCTTGCGGAGCGGTTTGAAAATGCGGGAGTGAAAATTATACGTATGGGGCTTCATGCGGAGGACGGTGTGGACAAAAATTCCGTGGCGGGTTTTTATCATCCGGCTTTCGGGGAGGTTGTGACAAGCTTTCGGGTAAGGGAAATTATAAGGAAAAATCTTTGTGATGGGGTGAATGTGTGCGAGGCGGCAAACGGCTTTATGAGTGCGCTTTCGGGGCATAAGAAATGCAATCGGATATATTTTGATGAGCATTTTCCGGGACGGGTTGTTTTTAAAAGAAATGATGAACTGCCCGGGAGGACGGTTGCGGTGAACGGAAGGTTATTTGCTTTCGGGGTTTAGATTTTGGAAGTGTGTTTCTTGTTTTATGGAATGCGGATTTGTAACTTAATGCAAAATATATAAAATTTTGCTTTAGGTTTTTTTGCAAAATGTTGATTTGCAATATAAGTAGATATTTTTGCATAAAGCTATTGGCAAGTGAGGAGTTTTGTGATATAATTTTATGGTAGGAAAAATTAACGGAAAAAATTCTTAAATGTTTTGGGATAACTTGCGGGAGGAAGGTTTTAAAATGTGGTTTTATGAAAATGTGACGAGAGAGGAATTTGAAAAAAGAAAAGATTTTACGGAAAAAGTTATGCTTGAGGCGGGGGCGGAAATTTTTGATGTAAAGCTCCCTTATGAACAGAAAACCGTAAGAGTTATCGGTGATATCGCACACGAGCGTTATTCTCAAAGGCGTGTTTTTCGTTTCGAAGATGAGTATTACCGTGTTGATGAGGTTTTGTTTCCGGAAAAGCCCTTTATTGTGATCGAGGCCGGTACATTGGAGGAATTAATGAATAATATTATGTGGGACGTCGAGCCTTTTCCTTATGACCTTTCAGATGAGGAGATATCGAATGAGGTGAAATATTCTTTGGGAATTTTACCTTATCCGAGTTCTTATCCTAAATGAATAAATGCGGGAGTTGAGGAATGAAAAATGTATGATGTTATAGTTATAGGTGCGGGGCCGGCGGGGTGCACGGCAGCTAAGACGTTAGCGGAAAGGGGCTGCAAGGTTCTTTTAACGGAAAAATTTAAAATGCCCCGTTACAAGTCTTGTTCGGGGCAGCTTATTAAAAAATCAATTGAATTGGTAAAAGAGCATTTCGGAGAAGAGGTTCCTGCGGCTGTGATGTGTGAGCCGAGGGAGGTAGGGGGAATGATATTTACGAATGACAGGGGGGAAATTTATCGGTTTGAACAGGAGGGGTTCAATGTCTGGAGAAGCGAGTTTGACAAGTGGCTTGCAGGTAAGGCGGAACAGGCGGGGGCGGAGGTTCGTGAGGGAGTAACGGCGGTCGGCTGCGAAAAGGGGGACGGGTATGAGGAAGTCTTTTTTAAGGGTGAAAATCGGTACAGCGAGAAGGCAAGATATGTAATCGACTGCGAGGGGGCTGCGAGGGTGATAAGGCGGAAATTGACGGGTGAACAGCTGCGGTACATAATGACTTATCAGACATTTAATCAAGGAAGCATTGACTTGGACGGGCGTTATTTTTACGCTTATTTACAGCCGGAATTATCCGAGTATGACGCATGGTTTAATGTTAAGGATAATATGCTTGTTTTGGGTGTGGCGGTGAAGGATTTTTCAAAGGCGGAATATTATTACGAGCGGTTTATTGAATATATGAAAGAGCGGCACGGGCTGCGGATAGAAAAGCATATAAAGACAGACAAGTGGATAATGCCTTACATTCGTCCCGGGTGCGATATTGTTTACGGCGTGGGGCGGGTATTGTTTGCGGGAGAGGCTGCGGGGTTTCTGAATCCTATGGGTGAGGGAATATCGGCGGCTATTGAAAGCGGGTTTCTGGCGGCAAGGGGCGTGGCGGAAAAGGCGGTGTCGGCAAGGGCGGCGGACAGTTCCGATGATACGGAGAAAATCATTGAAAATTACAGGGAAAGCGCTGCGGAGCTGCATGGATATATGAGGCGGCAATGGGGCTTTGTTGCGGGAATAGCCGATACTTTCGGGGAAATGAAAATATAAAAATGACGGGGATTTTTAGAGAGTGAATTTATTGTAAATGACTTTGAAATTGCGGCATTCGGCTCTTGCAAAAATATATATGCAAGCTTTTGCAAGGCTTCGTTGTTGGGTTTCCGATGTTGTTTAATATAAAAATTTCGGGTGGAATATTTTGTATAAGACGGCGTAAATTTGTTTGCGGCGGTTGTTTGAAAAAAGATCGTTTTAAAGATTTTCCGATAGAAATTTTTTGAAAAAATTTTTGAAATACGGAAAAGATGAATTTCGGATAAATCGGAATTTATGGGAGGTGTAATAAATTTTGCTTAAATTAAAATATGAAAATTTTATCAGGGCGAGGGACTTTATATTTGAGTATGGTGACGACGTTAACCGGGCGTGGTTCGAATATCTTTTTGAGGATAATAATGCGGAAAAATTTTTAAATGTTTTATCGGAATATCAGCACGAAAACGGTGGATTCGGCGGTATTTACTATGAGTTTGATTACAGGGGGC
>CAMWIR010000187.1 GCA_947174365.1 uncultured Ruminococcus sp.
GGAAGGAACTGCTTATGAGAACGGCTGTATTGTTTTTGTGCATGGTATTCTGCCACATTATTGACGATTATTATTTGCAGGGGATATTGGCAAATCTGAAGCAAAGGTCATGGTGGGAAAAGAATGCGCCCGATGAGATGTATAAAAATGATTACATTATGGCGCTTATTATGCACTCGGCAAGCTGGAGCTTTATGATAATGCTGCCGCTGCTGATAAGCTTTAAATTTGACCCGCCTGCCGCATTTTTGATCGTTTGGGCTGTAAATGCGGCTGTGCATGGGATAGTGGACGATCTGAAAGCCAACAAAAGGAAAATAAATCTGATACAAGACCAAAGCGTTCATCTGATACAGATCGCCCTAACGCTGGCAGTTTTGATGTTATAAGGGAATTGCTGATTAAAAGTATTTCCCCAACCTACGGCGGGGGAAATACCGCCACCCATAGCCGCTTTAAAATTCAAGGAAATCTCAAAAGCGATTTAATCAGCGTTTCCTAAGCTTAATCAAAACGGTGATTTATCTTTTAACCATAACAGGAGGAGTACATGAATACAGTTTTAACTCTTATTTGCGCAGTTCTGATCTTTTGTGTGATCGTGGTGATCCACGAATTCGGTCACTTTATTGTGGCAAGAAAATGCGGCATTGATGTGCAGGAATTTGCAATTGGCATGGGTCCTGTTATTTTCAGAAAGCAGGGGGAGCACACTCTGTTCACTCTGCGTTTGCTGCCCTTGGGGGGCTTTTGCTCTATGGGGGAAGATGATGAAGCTGTGGATGAAAACAGCTTTCGGAACAAGCCTGTGCCGTCAAGGGTTGCGGTAATTGCGGCGGGAGCTGTGATGAACCTTGTTTTAGGGCTTATTCTTTCGTTTACGGTGCTGCTTATCGAGGGGGAATTTACCACGTCAATTGTGGCGGAGGTCGTGGAAGGCTCGGGCTGCGAGACTGCGGGGCTGCGTGTGATGGACGAGATAACAGAGGTAAACGGTCTGCACGTTTTTAATGCGGGGGATATTATTTATCAGCTGAAAAATGATGAGGACGGGTATCTTGATTTTAAGATAAAAAGGGACGGCAGTGTGATTGAGCTTAAAAACGTTCCCTTTGAGCTGACAGTTGACGAGGCAACGGGGGAGAGAATGTTAAGATATGATTTTTACGTTTACGGCAAGAAGCTGACGGCGGCTGACTTTTTGCCTCAGGCGCTGAACAAATTTGCCTATTACAGCAGACTGATCCTGCTTTCCTTAAAGGATCTTATATCGGGCAAGTACGGATTGAACACCCTGCAGGGACCTGTGGGGATAGTATCGGTAATTACCGAGAGTGCTCAGACGTTGGGCTTTGATATAGGATATTTACTGGATATGGGTATGCTTATTACGATAAATGTGGGGATATTTAATCTGCTGCCTCTGCCTGCGCTGGACGGGGGGAGACTCGTGTTCCTTATTATTGAGGGGATCCGCAAAAAATCTCTGAAACCCGAAACCGAGGGAATGGTGCATTTTGTGGGGTTTGCTCTGCTTATGCTGCTTATGCTGGCAGTTACGTTCAATGATGTGAAGAGTATTTTTGTGCGGTAGGAGGCAGGAGACAAGAGGCAGGAATCGGGAAATGTCCTGCCTTGTAATATGTGGGGATAAGTGTGATATTGTGCTGTGCAAAATTAATGTGTCGGTTACGGCGAGACATACAGCGAAGAGTATAAAACTGTAATGATTGCAGACAGATGACAGAGCTTATTAAGAATGAGTCTTGATTTATTACAATATCCTAAAAACTAAAAATCAGACAACATAGTTTCTATCGACAGGGCAATAAAGAAAATGTCAAATAATCGCGGCAGCTGTGCATATGATATTGCAGTTTTAAGTGTGAATGGAGCATTAAAATAATGAACGATATGTTTGTTAAAGGAACGTGTACAAAAATAGTTTATATAATAATAAGCTGCTGTATTGCACTGGCAGTTGTATTAATGATAGTTATGGCAATGACAGTAAAGTCACAGTATGCTGAGTTGGATAGTTATGCTTTGCCCATGGTCTCTATACAACACCGTGGATCAATTATAATGACGCATGATGATTTGGTGCTTGCAAAACAGGATTTTCCCGACCTTTATGAAAATGTAAATTCTTATGATGATCTACGCTCTGCAAAGCTTATAAAAATAGATGAAACGCATTGGCTATCCTATTATTTCCCTGTTTATTCTGTCCTTTGTATCCCGACACAGTGGCTGCTTCAGCTTATAGGTGCACAAGCTTCAAGGTGCTTTGACCTGACAAATGCTTTGCTGACGGTTACAGCACTGTTTTGTGTCTGGCGATATGCAGGCAAACGAGGCAAGGCGCATATTATGCTCCCTGCACTGCTTACGATTTCACCGTTTTTGCTTTATATAAACTTCCGTTCAGCGGAAGCAGCAATGGGTGCGTTTATGATAATTGCAATGGTATGCTGGCGTGAGCATCGCCGAAAAACTGCTGCACTGATCATAAGCATAATCTGCACAATGCAGCCGGTAATTATGGCTGTGGGCATTGTGATATTCATTGACCATGTTATAACGGCTTTTAAGAATGACTGCAAATGCTATAAGAGTAAGGAAGTCATCAAGGAAACACTGTTTCTTTGCTGTTGCTATATCCCTTCGCTGGTACCTTTTATTATAAATAAAGTTTTGCTGGGTACTTGGTCGGTAACTGCGGGGATAATTAGGGACTATCCCGGTCAGGACACGGTTGCAGGCAGGTTTTTGGAATATTTTTTTGATTTAAATCTTGGCATTGCCTCCTTTGCAATGCCTGTAGTGCTGTTTTTTATGGCAGCCTGCATATACGGTATTATAAAGCGTAATTATATCATTTTATTAGAATGTACAGCTGCTGTATTTCTTACATTCCTAACCTCCTTTGCAGTAAACATCAACTGCGGAATGGTGTGCTGCGCCAGATATGTTGTATGGATCTACCCTGTGGTGGTTTTTGCGGCGCACGAATTTACAGTTCAGTTTTTCAGCGATAAAGATATCATACACTGGGTATTATCCGCGTTATGTATTGTATATACTATGGTTATGTTCATTTACAATGGATTTTACCCCGTTTATCGTTTCAACAATTTTTCCGCAAACATTCTGGATAGGGTTCCACAACTTTATGTAACTTTCTGCGACTCCACATTCAACGCAAAGGCAAATGGGATTCATGGCGGATATAACCTGATGGATCAAGGAGGATATGCGATATACTACGATTCCGATTATGGTGAAGTCAGAAAAATACTTTATGTCAATACTGAATCGGTCAAGAATGAGCTTATAAATAAATTTACATCAGAGCAGGATACTGATATGTCCGCTTTTGCTGCAAAGCTGAAAGATACCGATGACGGCAGACAGTATTATATCTGTGTCAGCAGGTATGAAGCTGTTCAGTATGTTCCGAAAGAGGATACGATTTAAATATATTGCAAACCGTATATCTGACCGGTACAGAAAATAGAGAATCGGTGGGATTGTGACATTTTTTGTTTAGATATTGCCGGGGAAGCACTGATTATAAAAATATTTTGTTAAATGGCGATTTGGAGAGGGTTTCTTTCTGCATACGACGGGATAAAACCTTTAATAAGCAGTTCTTTTAAGAAATAATTTTGAATGATTAAAATTATGTTAAATTTTGCGTAAAGCTATTGACGAGTGAGAGCTTTTATGGTATAATGAGAATATGAGAATGGTTCGGGAATTTCTGATTAAAGTATTTTCCATCTCCTACGGCGGTGGAAAATACCCATACCGATAGTTTTTTGAAATCAGGAAAGCAATTTAATCTGTGCATCCTTGGGATAAATTTACGAGGAAAAGGAGAGGACGTTATGCGGAAAATTCATGAGGTCAAGGTGGGCGGTCTGACCCTTGACGGAAAGAAAATTTATATACAGTCTATGCTTAATATCCCAGCGGAGGATGTGGAGGGGAATGTGCGGCAGGCGCTGGAGCTAAAGGAGGCGGGCTGCGAGATAATCCGTGCGGCTGTGCCCGATATTAAGGCGGTGAGGCTTATTTCCGCAATTAAGGAAAGGGTGGATATACCGCTGGTAGCGGATATTCATTTTGATTACAGGATCGCTTTGGAATGCGCTGCGTTGGGGGTGGATAAGATCCGCATAAATCCCGGGAACATCGGCAGCCGTGACAGGGTCAAGGCGGTGGCGGAGGCTTGCAGGGAAAAAAATATCCCCATAAGGATAGGGGTAAATTCGGGATCTCTTGAAA
>CAMWIR010000188.1 GCA_947174365.1 uncultured Ruminococcus sp.
CTGTTATATTATACCATATCTGAACCAATAAATCAAGAGGAGTCGGCATATTGTTAATAAAAACATTACAAATTATTTACATAAATTCTTTTTGTATAACAAACAACATTTCTTTTTTCATCTGATCCGGTTTCAAAACCTGTAATGCAAAATAATATCATCATAAAAACCCAATCTCTAACCTGCTGACTGCACACAATACACCCCGGCTCCAACCAAAAAAAACTGCAAAACAATTATGATCGGCAGTCCGACCATGAACCGCTTGTGCAGTGTTTTGTGACGTATCCTCCGCATGGTAATATACATTCCGAATGCTCCGCCCATAAGCGCCGCGGCAAAAAGCTTCCATTCGGGTATCCGCCTTGCTCCCTTTTTCCTCGCAAAGCTTTTGTCAAGCAGGGTCATAATAATTGCAGCAGCATTTGCCGCCCCCGCCCACATAAGAAAGATCTCCAAAAGCTCCCTGTTATCCGTATCTGTCTCCCCTTTCTACCGGTATATTTTTCGTTTTTGACAGTCCCGCCGTAAAATTTCATATACTGCAAGCAGCCATGACCCTCAATACATCGGATTTCCAAGCATTCTACCAATATTCCTCATATATGATCCGTCAACTTTCTTCCAAATAAATTATAGCACAAATCCCAACGCCTGTCAATAGCGTTTTGCAATTTGATCTTGCAAATTTTTAATTTATACGTATTGCACAATGAAACGCGCTCGCCTTTGTACATAATTTCACTGTGCAATTTTTTGCCACAGTTCACTCATAGATCACCCTAACCACATACATAAAAAAAGCCCCGGAAAACGCCTATACACTGCGCCTCCGAGGCTATTCTCCAAAACAATGGACCGCTGCCGAAAAACATTTACCGACCAGCAGTAACCCGACGCCAAAACCGCAAACTGCCGCCCCAACATCATCGATTTATATCCGCAGCACTCCCTAAACACTCATAACAAAAGCCTTTGATCCTTTACATTCCCGCCTCCAGCACAGTGTTTTTGTCACGGCTCTCCTGCTGCTTTTTGTATTTGAGCCGCAGATTATCTGTTATCAGCGCAATAAATTCGCTGTTGGTAGGCTTGCCCTTTCCAACGCTGACAGTGTAGCCGAAAAGGTTCTGAATGGTGTCCAGATCGCCCCGGTCCCAAGCAGTCTCAATAGCATGGCGAATGGCTCTCTCCACACGGGAAGCAGTGGTGTTGAAGCTCTTTGCGACTGTAGGATAAAGAAGCTTTGTCACACTCTCCAGCATTTCGCTGTCATCATAGCTAATGAGAATAGCTTCACGCAAATAATGATACCCCTTAATGTGCGCAGGAATACCGATCTGATGAATAATGTCTGTAACGATCATCTCCATATCCTCCCTGCGGTTGGGATTTTCGGGCACGGAGTCCATCTCCATGGCGCTGTGCACTATCCTTGCCAGCGTATCGGCGTCCACGGGCTTCAGGCAAAAGTAAGCATTATCAAAGGACATGATCTGCCTCTCCAGAAAATTATTTCTGTACGCCGACATCACAATAAAGAAGGTCTTATGTACGAACCCGCTGCACCGCCTTATTAGCTCCGCCGCGTCTATCCCCGGGATAATGCCGTCAATTATCACCACATCCGGCTCCTCCGAGCGTATGATCTCCACCATGTCCTTGCCGTCGCCGCCTCTTGTTACCGCAAAAAATCCCCTGCCCCGCAGCGCATTTGCAAGCATACAACCGAATTCCTTGCTCTCGTCACCGATAATAACCTTGATTTTCTCGTTCATTTTTTAGTCGTCCTTTCAAATATCTTTTTGCGCAGAGAAAATATTTTTAAAATTCATTTATCGGGAAATTTTTGCAGCAATTTTTTGCAGCAAAATTTTGCAATCCCTTCTTAAATATTATTCAAAAATATTTTTCCTGCAATAAGCTTCCGCTGTATTTCATATTACCACTAAATCCAACATAAATCAATAGCTTTCAGCCGCATTTTACCGATAACTTTTCTAAATTATTTTTCATAAAGCTGTCTGTATCAAGCATTTTTGAAAATATTCGGCAGCATCGATTATTAAATCCCGTCAATCGCAGAATAAGTAAGGTCTCGACAATCAATTGTAAAATTCATAAAATTTTATGAATTTACCGAAATCGAATTATGCAGAATAATAAATATGCATGAAGCTGTAAAATGCCCGAACGCCCTGTAATTTTGCTCTTTGCACAGTCTTGATATATACCGATGATTTTGTAAAAATTGCGACACCGGGCTGCCTTTTAATCTGCACTGTCGAAATACAGCCATTTTCCCGAAGCCGCTTATTGCAGCGGTTAACGTGCACATAAAAGCAAACAAGAGCACACACTTCACTCGGGTTCCAATGGGCTGTTGTTTTTGCAAAACTGCCTTTGGCGGGGTAGCCCTTTGGAAACCCAAGTAACGTGGGTGCTCTTATTTGCTTTTCTTGTACGTCATTCGCTGCACAAATGTGCTTTGTGCCAATCACCGCATGGCTCTTAATCCCTCAAGCTCCGCTGTCACACTCACCGCCACCGCAGGGTCGGGCAGGAAAAGCGAATCATATCTGAAAAATGCAACCCCCGCAGAATAGGCGTTTGCAGTCTGCTGCTGACGTGCGAGAATGTCCGTGTGCTCCTGCCACTCATATCTGCCGCTGCCCGCATATTTATCCTCCAGCCCCGATTTATAAGCAGCAAGACCTATCACAAGCTTGATATCGTCACGCTTTATAAGCCCTGACCATTCGTCACAGGCAGCCGCAAAGGGCAGCGAATCATTCTCGAAGCCGTAGTATATCTGAGGACAGATATAATCGCAGCACCCTGCCTCGTCCAGCCATTTTTCCACGTCCGCATACATCTGATCACGGTCGTTTGCCACATTCCCCGAGGGCGATATTCCGAAAACCGCCTTGGGATTTGCGGAATGCACTGCGCTGTAAATGCTCCTGACCATCTCCGTAACGATCTCACGCCGCCAGTCCGCAAGCGGAAGCGTGCTGCCCGAGCTTTCGTAAGCCGCCTTGTCAAAGGCTTCGTCGGTTGTAGGGTAAAAATAATCGTCGATCTGCACCCCGTCCACATTGTATCCCGTTACAATTTCGCTGATCCCGTTGCAGATCAGCGAAACAGCCTCTCTGTAGGCAGGGCTTAGATACCATCTGCCCGAATGGTTCACAATTATCGTTCCTCTTGCAGATTCCGAAGCATACCATTGCCCTATGAGATATTCCTCGGATACCCCCGCCATCTGCGAGTCGGTCATAAGCCGCATGGGGTTCACCCAGGCGTGTATGGAAAGCCCTCTGTCATGAGCTTCTTTTACTGCAATCTCCAAAGGATCGTAATCTCCCGTCAGCCTGTCCGCCGTGGGAAAAAGGTCTGATCTGTAGTAAGCGTCCCCATATGCCCGCACCTGAAAATATATCGTATTTATCCCCAGTGCCGCTGCATTATCAAAGCAAGTCCCCAGTCCGGATGTAAATTCTTCGCGGGTTTTCCCCCTCATAAGCCTGTCATATTCCAGATAGGAAAACCACACTGCTTTCTGTTCGTTAAAATTCAGCGGATAATACCCGCTGGTCGGGTAATACCCCCCCTCGGTATATTGTTCCCCATTATCGGTGACTGCCAAGGTTTCCTCTGTTGTCCGGATTTTCGGGATCTTGACCACGGTAACATCCGCCCAGGTAGTCGTCGAAGCAGTTTCGGAAGATGTTTGCACACTTATATCCGCACTCATCCGGGCAGCCGTTCCGGCTGCCGATCCGGCAACAGTGTCCTCCGTGATTTCACCCTCAGCAGCTTCGGGAACAACAGTTTCGGTGATACGTGAAATATCTGTCATCGGCTCGGATACAGGCGATCTTTCGGTTTCCTCACCGTTTTCTATCTCACCGCCGACAGCCTCTGCCTCCTCACCGAAAATATCCGACAGATCGGGGTTTATGACAGCTTGTCCACTGTCGTTTCCCGTCATGTCCGTAACATGAGAAATATCGGTAAACAGTTCCCGATCGTCGGATACGTCTCCCGGTATCTCGTCGGAGACCTGCGCACAGCCTGCCGCAGCCATAGCCAGAGCTGCCATACAACACGAAATAAATTTTTTTATGAATTTTCTCCTTTTCATTTTTTCCGCTCCTTTTGCTGCGGCGATTTTTCGGTAAGCTTGTCCGAAAATGCCGCCGCCCTATTTCAATTATACGTTAATAT
>CAMWIR010000189.1 GCA_947174365.1 uncultured Ruminococcus sp.
ATTGCTCATTTGCCGCTTGTTCATGGCATGTCCCGCCAGAGGCCTTGCGGACTGCGCAAGACGGTCGCCTGCCCTCACCCTGGCACTGACCTGGGCCATATCGCCCCCCAGCTTATTAAGGCTGTCCGTCTGACTCCGAACCCCCTCAGCCAGTTCAAGAGAGGAGCTTGCGACCCCCGTCGCCCCCTCGTTGACCTGCCTCGAGGCAGTGTCAATCCTGTTGAGAGTGCGCCGCATGGATTCGATAATATGTGTCAGCGATTCCTTGATCGGCGCATAATCCCCTATGTAATCCGCCGTTACCTTTACCGTGAAATCTCCCTCCGCCAGCTTTTTCAGCTTCTCGGAAATATCCGTTATGTACCACCGTGCAGCGCTTGTGCACTTTGCAAAGTTGGTGCACAGCTGCCCTATCTCGTCCGTGGCATAATAGTCAAACTCAGAGTAAAGATTACCCGCCGCAATTTGCGAAGCCACTCTCGAAATGTTTTTAAGCGGCCGCAGCTGAATCCTCGTTACCGAAATGACCACCGCCGTGCCCACCGCCACAAATACAATAAGCAGTATCACATAAGTTACCGCCAGACTTGTCAGCGTGCTGTTGACATCGCTCGGAGGGATTATAAACCCTATCTTCCAGTCCGCCGAGGCAAGCTCCGTAAATGCAAAATATTTTTCCTTTCCGTCATAATCCTTGTTTTTGTCAAAGTAAACATCATTTGCACTTATCTTCCCCAGCACATCATTGTAATCCCCCTCAGCCGCCCCCGCAGCACATATAACAGCCTCGCCGTTTTCTATATGAGGCGTATAATCTTTGTTTTCATGTATCATAAAATTCCCGCTGCTGTCCACCAGCACAGGGTACCCGTTTTCGGTTATCTTCATGCTTCCCGCCAGATTCATAATGTAGTCAAGGGTAATGTCACAGCCGAAAACCCCCGCAACTTCGCCGTTTTCAAAAATAGGGGAGGCGACCGTGATTATCATAGCCCCCGTGGCAGTGTCGATATAAGGGGCAGTGAAAATGGTTTTCTTCTGTCTCGCAGCGTCCTTGTACCAGCTTCTTGTGGTAGCGTCAAAGCCCGCAGGCAGATCGTGTTCCACATCCGTTACCGCCATAAAAAGCTGCGAGTCCGCATATGCCGTGTAGCAGTCCAGCAAAGCGCTGTTAAGCCCCATAACGCTGTCGATAAAGTCGTCATTATGCGCCCTGCCCCCCGTGGAAAGCACCAGCGCCGCCGCCGCATTTGCCTGGGACTCCGCAAACTTTCCCTGCTGCTCCAGCCAGCCGTCCACCTGCTCGGCATAAACCGACAGCGCCTGCCGTGACGAAGCCGAAATGCCGTCCTTCACCTTTCCGAATGAGGCAGCAAACCCGATTATCGCCAGCAGCAGCAAAAGCACCGTCGTAGTAATGACCGACGAAACGATTATCGCCCTTGTAAGTCCCATAGACTTTTTGATTTCCTTAGCCATATTATCTCCTCTTTTCTCCCGAATAATTCTCCCCGCAAGCCGCATTTTCTTTTTGTCTTTTTTGCGGAGGATTTCTATGGAAACACCGCTTGCGGCATTTCCCCATTTGAATAAAGCTCAATGTAAAAATATTATGAAAATACTTAAATTAATTATATCATTTTTCCGTGGAAAAATCAACAATTTTTGCAAAAAAATCTTCGGATTTCCAAAAAATTTTTAATCAGCAGCACCTATCTAAAGCTTTAAAGTGTTAAACTTCGCATAATGCATTAAAGGCAAGATGAACATCACATCTTGCCCGATACCGTGCTGCTGTACAAATTATATTTATAAATATTGCCTTTGTGGTCTTTTACGCATTGTCCGTCCTTTTCCTGCTTTGAACTCCTCCCAAGTAGCCCTGCCGGACTCATCTCCATAATATTCATTCCAAAACTGGTCAGTATTTTCCGCCCAGTATCCACCCGGACAAACGCCGTCACTTGCAAAAAATCTTCCGTCCTCCGATATATAAATTTCTATACTCAAATATTTTACCAGCGCAACAAGGACCACCTTCTGTCCAACCTTTTTAAACATTTCGGTACAATCCTTTGCCGCCCAATAACTAAGCTGTTCAAGCTCCGTCGAGCTTTCATCTACACATATCCATCCTGGTTCAATGTAATCGCATTGTTCTCTATCATTTATATACAGATCCCCGAATTCTTCCAAAAACCTCCTTGCAGCCGGAAAAAACTCATATCCCAGTTCCGTAAACATCTTTTCATAATGAGAAACATCTATTTTCCTGCCCTCATACCAGCCCGCCTTACGCAGCTGCTGTTTTGCAATTTCTATCAGCAATTTCCTCACCCTTTCGGTATATATTCAAGCCTATAAATTATAAGTCTATCTTACCACAAAATTATAACAAAGTCAATATATTTCCCCGCACACAGGCCAAAACAACAAACAGCCGACAGCCCCACTTTCCCGCACATCGGGAAAGACACGCCGCCGGCAGTAAATTAATTACCCGCATTTTCCGTCACAATCGAATTTTTCCCCTCCGACTTAGCCCTGTAAAGAGCATGAGCCGCCGTAATAAGAAAATCTCTCACGTGTTCCCTGCCTTTGCATTCCTTGACCCATGCAACCCCCGCAGAAAAGCCCAGTCCCGCATTTTCTCCTCCGCAGCTCAGATTTTCCGCAGCCGTCCGCAAACGGTCTGTAAGATAATAAAGCTCACTCTCCGTCAGCCCCTCAATGTACACCGCAAAAACATCCCCCATATATCGGAAAACTACTCCGCCCTTGAATATCTCTTCCGCCGCCATTTCAAACCTGTGCAGCAGCTCGCTGCCCTCGTCAAATCCGAACCTTTCGTTGATTTTTCCCATGCCGTCAATATCCGCCAGCATAAGCAGCACTTTTTTGGGACAGGTTTGCAGCCTCTCGGAAACAAGGGATATCCCCGCCGCCGATTCTTTCCTCATAAGCGTGTCGAAATTTTCCGAGGTGGGTATGAACGGATTGTCGTTCACTCCGCTTTCGCCCTTAACGTCAATTCTCCCCAGCACCCGTATCACATTGTCCCTGTCCCCCGCCACACTGGAGTAATGCAGCCTGCACAGCACCCAGCCGCCCTTCGGGTCATTGCTTCTTGCGTCCACATATCCCCTGCGCTCCCTGCGGCAGGCCTTCAGCAGAACATTGTAAAAATACGCCGAATCATCGGGATGAATGCTTGCCTGTCCCCTTAAATAACGGGCATAGCCGCTGAACCTGTGTTCATTCCTGTCCCGCCCCGGGGAAAATATCATCTCATCACTCTGGGGGTCGTAGTCAAACAGATAGCTTGCCCCTATCTCCTCCAGTATTCTGTATCTCTCTCCGTTAAGCTTGGCAGCCTGCTCCAGCTGCTTGTTTCCGGTGCAGTCGTATATCGTTGCCAGAAATACCGGATAATCGCTTTTAACATAATCCACCCGTCTGGAGCGTATGCAGAACCACCCTACCGAGCCGTCAGCACGATATCCCCGCACCTCAAAGCAGGCTTCACGGTTTGCCCCCGCACTTTTGAGCGCATTTTCCAAAAACCGCTTCTCATCTTCCTCAAAAAACGTCACCGTAACATTGTCAAGATACGGTCTGTACTGTTCCTTAGTATATCCCGCAACTTCAAAAAAACGCTCGTTAAGATACAGCGCCCTGACCTTTCCCTCACGCAGCTCAAACAGACCCAGACCGTCATACAGACTGTCGAAAAGCCTGTAGTAAACGTCCGAGCCGTCCGATGATTCTATTTGGGAAAGCTTGCTGATTTTTTCTAACCTTACATCATTTTCCATTGGTAAATACACCTCCGCTGCATCCGATCGCTTTTTTAAAAGCAGACATTATGTATTTTGCCGCCCGGTTATTTAAAAAAGCAACAGCCTGTCGGATAATATCGGCTTGCCGTTACCGCAAAATACTGCTCGGTTCGGAAAACCGCTTATTAGGCGCTCCTTGATTTTCTGTACAACTTGTAAACGAGTCGTTAAATATATTATATCATATTCCCCTCTAAATTGCAACTATTTTGTTAAAAAAAATAATTTTTGTTAAAATGCACAAATTTATTTTAACATTTTAGAAATAATTAACCTGTTATTTTCCCAAATTATGAAAAAAATTATTGTTTTAAGCTCTTTTTTTTATTTGTATAAAGTTTACAAAGCGGCGGCG
>CAMWIR010000190.1 GCA_947174365.1 uncultured Ruminococcus sp.
GGTTAAAAAACAAACACCGATAAATATTTTTAAATTTCCTAATATTAACAAAAAATTCGCCTTAAAATTTCCAAAAAATTTTGAAAAATCCGCAAGAAAATTATCTGCCGAGAATGCGCTCGTCGCAATATTCGCACTCCAGCAGGTCGCCCAGTCCCTTGAAGCTGCGGGGCAGATACGCCTCTTTCCGTGTAATGCAGTTGGGATTGGAGCAGCACATTCCGCTTTTTATCTCCCCTGTCAGAAGCGGCATAGACTGCTTCGGGTTTTCGAGAATAGTCATAATAAGCGCCATGCGCACGAACATACCGTACTTTGCCTGCTTGAAGAACATCGCCCTTGGATCGTCGTCCACGTCCATGGTTATCTCGTCAACTCTCGGCAACGGGTGAAGCACTATAAGGTCGGGTCTGCCTTTCATCAGCTTCTTTCTGTCAAGGCAGTAAACGTCCTTGAGGGCATTGTATTGCTCTTCGCTTGCAAATCTTTCCTTTTGCACACGGGTCATATAAAGCATATCAAGTCCGCCGATAGCGTCCTCCAAAGAGGGATTTTCCGTAAACGTGCAGCCGTGCGCCATTAAAATGTCCTTTATGTACTGGGGCATTCCAAGCTCGGGAGTGGATATGAACACGAACCGTATATCCTTAAAGCCTGCCAGCGCCTTGCACATGGAATGGACCGTACGCCCGTTTTTAAGGTCGCCGCAAAGCCCTATGGTAAGGTTTTCCAGCCTGCCTTTTTCCCTGTAGAGGGTAAGCATATCGGTAAGGGTCTGGGTGGGGTGGAGATGACTTCCGTCCCCTGCGTTGATAATGGGGCAGTCCGCAGTCAGCGCCGCCGCCTTTGCAGCGCCTTCCGAAGGGTGGCGCATTACCATAATATCCGCATAGGAGGAAACTATTTTTGTGGTGTCTTTCAGATTCTCCCCCTTGGCGACAGAGGATGTGGCGGGGTTGTCAAAGCCTATAAGAGTGCCTCCCAGCCGCAGCATAGCCGCCTGAAAGGACATTTGCGTGCGGGTAGACGGCTCGTAAAAAAGGGTCGCCATGATCTTGCCCTCGCACACCTTTGAGTATTTTGCGGGGTCGTCGAAAATATCTGAGGCAAGCCGCACAACCTTCAGCCACCACTCCGAGGGCATATCGTTCAAATCAATAAGATTGGTATAATTTGACATAATCATAGCTTTAATTTCCTTCCTTTGACAATACATAGGTTACAGGTATTTTTACACTTAATACTATTATAGCACATTCAACAAAAATAGTCAATTGATTTTGTATGAATATATAAGAGAAATTTTTAATATTTTTGATATGGTTTGGTGTTGGATTTGTGTTAATTGTGAACTTTTTAACAAATGGGTAAAAAACGACCGGGCTTTGCTGTGCGGGCAAGGCTCGGTCATTTTTGATTTTTAATGTATTTTACTGCCAATAACATAAATGTCACGCCACAGCCGATTGATATTATTAAAGATATTCTGTATTTCGCAATTTCCTTATTGTCATATTCTATCATATCTTCATATCTTTCGGCAAAACTGAAATATGCATTTCTTAAATTTTCCGATTTATCAGACGTTGCAGCGCTGTAAATAATGTCATAATCTTTTAAACAGTCACTTCTGTGTTCGCAGTAAAATTTATAATCGTCATTGGCATTTTGCCAAATGCCAAAAATCTGACAAAAGACTGCCGCAATAATCAAAAGATAAGATCCGATTTTATTGATGCAGTTCAAAGATCCATTGCTCTCTAAACTACATCCGCATTTAGGACAAACCGTCACTTGTTCTTCAAACTCAAATGAACATTCCGGATATATTCTCATTATAATTTATGCTCTCTCTCAAGTGAATATTATGATAAATTAATAATTTAATTATAAACTACAGTATTGATTTGTATGTTAATTTTTTTAAAATATTTTTTTATATTTTAATGCGTTCCGATAAATATAATAAATTTCTTCGAGTAAAAAATAGAATTCAACCTCTATTTTGTTAATTTTCCTCTTGCAATTTGGCAAAAGCTGTGTTATAATATTAAATGAGAAACTGTGAACAGTGTCAGATCAATAGATCTTGTCATTACATCTGACTTCTAAAGAGGTGTTTTACTTTGGATATAAATATTCCCGGAAATGTGAAAAAGGTTATAGATAGGCTTGCCGAAAGGGGCTTTGAGGCCTTTATTGTAGGCGGCTGCGTAAGAGATTCCCTGCTGGGGCTGCCGCCGAAGGATTATGACGTTACCACAAATGCCTTGCCCGAGGAGATAATCTCCTGCTTTGAGGGAGACTTCAGGGTCATCCCAACGGGGATAAAGCACGGCACGGTCACGGTTGTAAGCAATAGCGAAAATATAGAAGTCACCACCTACAGGGTTGACGGCAGCTACACAGACCACCGCCGCCCGGACAGCGTCAGCTTTACACGGGTGCTGGAAGAGGATCTTGCCAGACGGGATTTTACTATCAATGCCATGGCATATTCCGATGAACGGGGTATTATCGACCCTTACGGCGGGCAGCGGGATCTGTTTATCCATAAGATACGCTGCGTTGGCAGCCCCGATGAGCGCTTTGACGAGGACGCACTGCGGATAATGCGTGCGCTGCGGTTTGCCTCTACCCTTAATTTCCGCATTGAAAAGGAAACTGCCGAGGCTGTGCACAGAAAAAGATCCCTCCTGCGGGAAATTTCTGCAGAAAGGATATGCGCCGAGCTTACGGGCTTTGTTATGGGGACTGTTCCCGGTGAGCTTATGATGGAATTTGACGATGTTTTCTGCACGATCGTTCCCGAATTTGCTAAGTGTATAGGCTTTAACCAGCGCAGCCGATACCATATTTATGATGTATGGGAGCACACCGCGAGATCCCTCGATAATTCTCAAAATGACAAGGAAATACGGCTTGCCCTTTTGTTTCACGATATAGAAAAGCCCTCCTGCTTTATCACCGACGACGAGGGGCACGGGCATTTCCCGAATCACGAGAAAAAAAGCTCGGAAACCGCCGAGCGGATAATGCAGCGGCTGCGGTTTGACAAGGAGACCACAAAAAACGTCTGCTCCCTTATAAAATATCACTACATAACCCCTGTGGACGACAAGCGGGTGGTAAAGCACCTTATTTCGGTAATGGGTGTGGATATGTTCAACAAGCTGGCGGAGGTCATGAAGGGCGACAGCAGGGCAAAGCAGGAGTTCTGCCTTGAACGGGTGAACACTCTTGACGCCATGAAACGAAAGGCTTTAGAGGCGGCAGACGAATGCTGCACGCTGTCCGACCTTGCCGTAAAGGGTAATGATCTGGAGGCTATAGGTCTTTCGGGCAGAGAGATCGGCAGCGCCTTGGAAAAAGCCCTTGACATGGTGATCGACGAGGAACTGCCCAATGAAAAAGAGGCTATTTTGGAGGCTGTTCAAAGGGATGATTTCCTTACGGAAGATACCGAAGCGAATAACAGTAAGCCATGCTGACAGCAAAAAAGCGGCTTTAAGCTGCCCGAAAAGGGTAACTCAAAGCCGCAATGATGCATAGAATGCAATGGAACGCAAAGTGTATTACTTGTCAAGATCCGGCTTATCTGACTCTGATTTTCCGGATCTATCCTCCGTTTTAAGGTCGGAGATAATGTCAAGGAAGCATTCCACATTGTTGAAATCCTTATTTACTGAGGCAAATCGGACATATGCCACCTCGTCCAGCTTTTTGAGCTTTTCAAGTACCATATCGCTTATCTGCCCTGTGGAAATTTCCGTTAGCATATTGTTTATGCAATAATTCTCGATCCCGTCGGCTATTTCAATTATGGCGGAACCGGGCACGGGGCGCTTTTTCACAGCGAAGGAAAGCCCCTGCACAAGCTTGTTACGGTTAAACTGCTCGTAAGTATTATCCTTTTTATTAACAAGGATTATGGGCATTTCAACGCTTTCGTAAGTGGTGAACCTCCTTCCGCAGTTACCGCAGCAGCGTCTGCGCCGCTTTTTACCCTCGGTAACACGGGAATCGGTGACCTTGGTATCCTCCGATCCGCAGTAGGGACATTTCATAGATTATCATCTGCCTTTATTTTGATCTGGTTTTCTCTATCTATAATTAATAATACATTTTTTATTTTCAGTTGTCAAGCCGAATTTTCCCGGTAAATTCGCTTTGGGG
>CAMWIR010000191.1 GCA_947174365.1 uncultured Ruminococcus sp.
TGTTGACATTTTTTCCTTAGAAAATGCATTTACACAGTTTGTAATTCAGAACCCACGCAAAAGCAAATGGCCTTTCTTGTGTTATACTGTTCATGAGGGATAGAGCTTCCTTTCGATAAATTTGGTTGTGGTGACTTTATTTTATCATTTTTTGCTCTATCCTTCAACCCTTTTTATCTTTTTTGTCCAATATCTATTGTAGCACTACAGAGAGGCTTTGGGGCTGGAATGGGAGGATATTGATTTTGTGAACAATATCATTACTATTAGACACACTCTGCAATATCTTCCCGAAAAAGGTGTGTTCGAGGAAGAAACGAAGAACACCTCGTCAATGCGTTCTATCAAGGTGGGACAGGATTTGATTGATATTCTTAATGATTTCCGTGACTGGCAGGATGGTGAACGTGAACGAGCAGGGGAGTTCTGGACGGAAAGCGGGAAGATATTCACTGCAAAGGACGGCAGACCGATAAATCCGGGAACGGTCACGAGTTGGTTTCATAATTTTGTTGAAGCAAATGATCTTCCGCCAATTTCGATCCATGGACTTCGGCATACTAACGCCTCAATTATGATTTCAAGCGGCGTTCCCATAACCACGACTGCTAAAAGGTTAGGTCACAGCACGTCTGCAACGACGAGCAAAATCTATGCTCATGCAATAGCCTCGGCAGATGCAGCGGCGGCCTCGGCTATTCAGGCGGTTATTCCTTTAAGGAGAAGAAAATAGTAACATATAAAGAACCTTGATTATTTTATCAGGGTTCTTTTTGCCTATTCAGAAATATTATCAAAATATGTTTTGAGGGAGAAAATATACATTTCATTCCAAAAAACATACCATTTATCAGATTTGTATTGAAATTTGTCGGAATATGTAATATCATAAAAAAGAGTAACAAAATTCTGATTTGCAAAAGGAGGCGTTATATTGTCAGATTTAAATGGCAAAAAGGTCGCTGTGCTTGTAGAGACCGAGTATATCCCCGGTGAAGTGGAATACTACCGCAGCTTTTTTGAAAAGCAGGGTGCAGAGGTAGAGTTTATGACCTATCTCTGGGGAAATACGGAACGGACAATTGTCAGCGACGTTGATTCCGAGGACAAGCAGGTGGAGAAAATGGTTGTCACAAAGGAGATTGCGGATGCAAATCCCAATGACTATGCCATTGTTCTTACTGCTGCGAATTATGTTGCTGTAAGGCTTCGTGAGATACCGCCTATGGGATGTCTTGCAAATGCAGATATGGTTCGTGCGCCTGCGGCTGTAAGGTTTATGGCAAATGCTATGATGAACCCGTATGTCGTAAAAGGCGCTTTGTGTCATGCCCTTTGGATATTGACTCCTGTACCTGAGCTGCTGAAAGACCGCAGGGTAATTTGTCACACTGTAGTTCTTGCCGATGTGGTAAATGCGGGAGCAATATATGTTCCCGATGAGTCCCATGTCGTTATTGACAGGGATCTTGTTACAGGACGTTCTGCGGCAGACATTGATGTTTACTGCAATGCCCTTGTTAATGCATATCAGAACATCACCGAAAATCCAATAAAGTGAAAGGAATGTTAAAAATGAGTACTGCAATTCTGGAGCGCACCGAAAGTGTTGAGGAGCTTGTAAACAAGGCTCTAAGCCCCCATGTGTGGAAGGATCATCTGGAAAAGGATCTGATGAAATTCTGGAACAAACCCGACGCATATGATCTTGATGGTGCATTGTTCCCCACCTACAGGACAAACAAAGGTGAAAAGCTGCCTGCAAACAAAGAGGAATGGCCGGAGGAATTCAAGGCTGCCGCTGCTGACCCGGATACAGTGGGACTTGTAGAACCCGAATATAATTTCGTGCGTGCTCATTCCCGTCAGACCTATGCCTACGGTATCGCATTCCATATGACAGGGAACACCCATTATCTTGAACTTTGCCGCAAAGGAGTGCTTGCCCTTGTGGACGCACTTGACGGTAATTACGGAATGTTCGTAAAGCAGAGAAAGGATACCGGAGAATGGGACAACGACCGCAGGCTGCGAACAAGTCAGGACCTCGCCTATGGTATCACGGGACTTGGAATGTATTATTTCCTCACCCATGATGTGGGGATTATGCACAGGATAATCCAGATCAAGGATTACATATTCAGCGTTTATATGGACGACGGCAAGGGATATCTTACATGGCTGCCAAAGCATGAAGGCAACTCGGAAATTCAGATAGTAGCCCAGCTTGATCAGCTTTATGCATATATGCTTATGATAACACCCAGTCTGCCCGAACCCTATAAGAGCGTTTGGAAAAAGGATATGAAGAAAATTGCCGATATCCTCATAACGCAGTTTTACAGTGAGAAATATCAGTTCTTCTGGGGTACAGAGGACACATCAAATAATATGGCTTTGGGAACAGATCATACCGATTTCGGACATTCGGTAAAAACCTTCTGGGTGATCATGAAGATCGGAGAAATGCTTGGAGACCCGTTCTACATTGACTTTGCCCGTCCTAAGATCGACAAGATACTGAAGGAGGCATATATTGAGGAAACCGGTTCATGGGCAAGGCGTTTTAATGCTGACGGAAGTCTTGACGCCGACAAGGAATGGTGGATACTGGCAGAGCTTGACCAGGCTGCCGAGATACTTTCCATTCACGATCCGTCCTATTACAATTATCTTAATAATACCCAGCGTTACTGGCTTGATAAAATGGTTGACCATGAGTACGGAGAAATATGGCACATGGTAAGTGCGGCAGACGACAAGCCTGTTCTGAAATATCCGAAGTCACACAACTGGAAGACCTCTTTGCACAGCTTTGAGCATGCGCTGTTCAGCTACATGACCGCTGCCCGTGTAAAGGGAGAAACCTTTGATTTGTATTATGCGCTTCCCGAGTGGGAAAGGGTATCTCACCGCACAGTTTCGCCGTATATGTTCTTTGGAAATGTTGTTTCTATCACCAGGGACGGCAGCGTCAGGAATATGCCCGACGGCAATATGCTTTACAGAATTTCCTTTAACGGGCTGCACTGATTATTGATTTTGTTCAACTTAAATTATTGGCTAAGAACCCTGATGTTTTTTGTCGGGGTTCTTTTGCTGTGATTTTATTGTTGGCAATACTTTGAGAAAATAAAGACAATTTGTGACCAATGATAGCAAAAATACTGTTCATTCCGAAAAAAGTACCGTTTGTCCGATTTCTGTTGAAATGTATCGAATAATATGATATTATAAGGGATGATAAAAAAGCTATATGCTGATTTTGTTGCGTGGGTGTTTGACTGACAGAATGCTTTGACTGTTCAGCTAATAGTGGTAATCAGTGGTAAGCACATTTTAATTAACATGAAGGGAGGGTAAAATGTGAAAGAAAGCAATAAGAAGGAAAAGCCTATAAAGATTATTGTTCCTACTTGTAAATGTAACTCAGATACATTTTTGTGTGATACTTGTGGCACAAGAGTTATCCTGAAGCGTATGGGCGATTCTATTCCTTGCACACAGAGTGGGTGTAACGGAACTATGCATCGACAGTAAAAGTTATCCGCAGCCTACAACATTTGGTAGGTTGCGGACATCTTTTTATAGGAGAAAATTTTATGATTATTTTTTCAGAAAGAGCTTTTAAATGTTTGAAATATGAGCTTTTGAGTTTTCCTTCAAAAGAAACAGGAGGTATATTTTTGGGTATTCACAAAGACAGTATATGGAGTATTCTTGAAACTGTTTTTCCTGGACCAAATGCGCAACACAAAAGTGCATCTTTTCAATGTGATTATGAATATATAAATTATCAAGTAAACAAATTAGCTAATATATACGATCAGGAATTAAGGATACTTGGGCTATGGCATAGTCATATTACAAGTTCTCCTTTTTCCATGCAAGATATTGAAACAAATTGCTCTTTTGCAACATTAAACGATTTTGGTGCAATCTCAATGCTTATTGATTCAGAAAAGAAAGATTATACACTTTATATAATAACGCAAAGTGGAGAATATAATAAAGAATCTAATGTTATTATTAAAGATAAAGAGGAGTACCAATTATGTAATTCTAAGGACATTTTGTTTTCCATTCTTTAGCTGAATAATAGGTTCTGAATTAAGTTTGAAAATACAAACAAAAAGACACCATGAAAAAAGGCGCAGGAAAACAAGC
>CAMWIR010000192.1 GCA_947174365.1 uncultured Ruminococcus sp.
GATTTATTTTGTTGAATTTTTAAACAGCCGTCCGATAACGCCCGGAAGCAATGACCGGCGGCAAAATCCTTACAGTGCAAAAGTGCAGCAGTTCAGCTCTAAATTTACTTATCCTTCCCTCCGATAAATTCATTCAGCGCAGTCTTGTATTTTTCGCCGCCCCGAACATAACCGAACAGAATAGCAGCAAGCGCATTCAGAACGCTCGCAGGCCTCAGTCTCACCTTAAATTCTCCGTCATACCGAGCTTTTTCCGAGGGCGTGTTGTAAAGGCAGTCAATGCTCACCGACCTGATATTCACCCTTGTAAAACTCATTATGACCCCCAGAAAATTGTAAAACGCGGCGGACAATTTTCCGTAAGCCAAAGCCGCCTTTGCAGCGTCCTCATCGGCAGCCGCAAAATCGATCTCCAGCCCGTCGACCGTGAATTTTCCCAGCAGCTTTTTTATATGCCCCTCGCAAAGCTCCCATAAAAGCAGCGCCGCATTTTTCTTTCTCCGGGTATTTTCCAAAAGCTCCGATATCCGTTCCCCAAGCGGTTTTTTCGGCTCATCGGCATTGCTTTCATCATCTGATTTTTCGCTTGATGTTTTCTTTGCGAACTTTTTCCTGCCGTTCCTAACGTTCCTGTCGGGCGATTTTTTATTTAACTTTTTCGTTAAATTTTTTCGGATTTTCTCGGATAATTCTCTGATTTTTCTTCCGAATTTTCCTCATAATTCCCCGAATCATCTTCCGGGCTGTTCATTGAAATTTCCGCATTTTTTTCTCCGGGATTCTCTGTCTGATACCCCCCTGCGGCAAATTCCCCCTCCGAAATATTTTCCTGTTCATTCCCCCTGTTTTCCGCATACCCCTCTTCGGAATCATCCTCGTCAAAGCCGCTTTCAGACGCCGAACCTGCATTCGTGCTGTCCGCAAATCCGATCTCCGCAATGTCCTCGAAAATTTCCTCATCCTCTTCCAACGGGAACCGTTTCGGAGACGGCAGCTTTGATCTTTTCCGTTTTTTACTGCGTTTTTTCTTTTTCCCCCTCGGCAATATCCCGATACCGAAATACTTTACAGCGATATCAAGCCGCCCCCCGTAAAACTTAATATGAGCCGTCACGGGAATATTCACCAAAAGCACCAACAGCAGTATCAGAACACCGATAACGATCAAGGCGGTCATGAGCTGTCGCCTCCCGATTCATGGGGCCCCGATTCAACGGGCATTGACGGCTCATTCAAATTCTCTGAAATATCCGCATTCCCGCCGCTTTGAACCGCCTCTGATTTTTCCGGATCATCGCCGTCTCCGGGCATTTCTGCTTCCCGGGTAAGCAGGGGATCGAAATCCTCGGGCACGTGTCCCGGCAAAGGCGGCAGATCCTCCAGCGACTCCAGCCCGAAGCACCTCAGAAAATTAGCTGTCGTTCGGTATGCAATAGGCCTCCCGGGCACATCCAGACGTCCCGCTTCCTCAATCAGACCGCGCTCCGCCAGCGAGTTCACCACTCCCGAGCTGTCCACGCCCCTGATGTGCTCCACAAAGCTCTTCGTCACAGGCTGATTGTATGCGATTATGGTCAGCACCTCCATTGCAGCAGGGGAAAGAGGCGTGTTTTTCCTCGTCTCCGCCGCCGCTTTTACATTTTCCGCATACTCCGCACGGGTCGCCAGCTGATAGCAGCCCGACAGCTTCAGCACCGTCAGTCCGCTGCCCGTTTCGGCGTAAAACTCCTCCAGCGAGTCCGCCAGCTGCGCCAAAGCACCTTTTTCCACCCCCACTGCCGCCGCTAACCGCTCCGGCTCCGCAGGGTCGCCGCAGGCAAAGAGCACAGCCTCCAACGCCGCAGCTTTATCGGTCAATTTTGTTATCATATCAACGTTCCTTTGCTGGTCAAACAGTTCAAATATTTTTTTATCCGAAAATTTTACGGAATACTTTTCGGCAGGTCTCAAAAGGATATTTCCGTAAATTCCTTTGAGATCTTACAGTAAATTTCCATAAATCTTTTTAACGTTCTCCCGAAAATTTACAGTAATTTTTCAACATTATTGTAAATCCCCGCAGCGTTCCCCATATATTATTCTTACATAAAACCACAAACTTGTCAATAGCTTTATGCAAATTGCATAATACAATGCGCAAATTCTCTTTATCCTACAAAAATCCACAAAAAGTTCATGCAATATTTGTAAAAAATGCACCACGCAACAACCGCTCCATGCAGAAATCACCCTGTCAACCCTCTGCCTCCGCAGTCTCAGTTGCCTCTTGCAAACTTTCGCCCGCTTCTTCATCATAGGAAATTCCCATTAGAATTTCCTCATCCGAAAGCGAGGGATCTATAACTTCCGAATCCGCCCTGTTAAGGGTCAGCTCGCTGTTGTCGTCACTCAGCAGGACTCTCCCCGACTTTGTCAGCTCCAGCACCGCCAAAAATGCAGCCACCCTGTCCGAGCGGTCCCGTATCTCACCGAAAAGCCCGTCCATAGAGCATTTTCCGCTTACATAAAGCTTTTTCAGCACATACACGATCTTCGAGGTCACTGTCACAAATTTCTTTGATACCAGCCCCGAAAAAGCCGAGGGCTTCAGTTCCTCACGCTCGTTTTTCCTTGTCCCCAGTCCCTTGTATGCCGCTAAAAGCTCCTCGGGTTCATGCCTTAACGAATAGGAAAGATCTGCATCAATATCCATAGGTCCCCGCACTGCAAATGCATTGCCGATATAGATCTCCCTCATGTTTTCCGCTGCGATCTTGCACAGCGAATATTCGATCAGCCGTCCCTGAAGCTCCTTTTTAAGCTCCTCCGCCTCCTCTTTCCGAGGCAGCAGCGACAGGGTCTTTATGTAAATAAGCCTTGCAGCCATTTCCAGAAATTCCCCCGCCGTCTCCATATCCTGTACTCCAAGCCCCTCTATAAAGTCCAGATACTGCTCCACCAGAGTAAGTATGGGTATGTCGTTGATATTCAGCTTGTGTTTTGAGATAAGGTGCAAAAGCAGATCCAACGGTCCTTCAAAGCCCTCCAGCCTGTAGGTTACGGTAGTCATGCACCGCTCACCGCCAAAGCGTCTATCCAAAGGGTAAGAAAATCCATGATCCTGAGTGCCCCCGCCTGCAAAAATCCCAAAGGTTTGTTCAGCAGACCGCTGTACAAAAGGATTATCATCGCCAGAGCAATATATCTTTCCAAGGACATGATCCTGAAATATATTCTGTCAGGCAGCACCGCATTAAATATTTTAGATCCGTCCAGAGGCGGTATAGGCAGGAAGTTGAACACCCCCAGCGAAATATTTATAAGGCAAATGTACTGAAAAGCCATGCTCAGCCACCAGCAGACTTCGCTGTCAAACCGATACACTCCAACGTAGATAAACAGCTTGCTGATTATCATTGATAAAAAAGCCATAATAAAATTGGACACAGGCCCTGCCAGCGACGACAGCATCATATCCCGCTTAGGCTTTTTGAGGTTTCCGGGGTTCACGCTTACAGGCTTGCCCCAGCCGAACCCTGCCAGTATCAGCATGAGCGAACCCCACAAGGTCAGGTGCGCAAAGGGATTGAGGGTAACCCGTCCCTGACGCTCGGGGGTATCGTCCCCCAGCTTTGACGCCACAAAGGCGTGGGCAAATTCGTGCACGGGCACTGCCGTAAACAGCACCAGCAAATTGATCAGCAGATCAAAAGTGTTGTCGTTCATAAATCATTTCCTTTTAAATGCTATTGCATTAAGCTATACGGTTTGCCTCGTTACGGGCATTATCCTATCCTACGAGGCGAAAAATAATCGGCATATCTTTAATTATACAACATTTTTCCGAAAATTACAAGAGGGAAAAGCAGTTGTTAAGACTTTGTTAATATATTTGCACATCAGGGAACTGCCGATCAAAGGCTTTTCCTCCGCCGTAAGCAGGAAGAAAGCCCGCCAAACAGCCGTTTAACGAACGGCATTTTTTACGAAATGCTTTAACCGGCGTCTCATTAGGGAAACGCTGATTAAATCGCTTTAAGATTTCCTTGAATTTTAAAGCGGCTATGGGTGGCGGTATTCCCCCCGCCT
>CAMWIR010000193.1 GCA_947174365.1 uncultured Ruminococcus sp.
GATCTCCTTTTCGGTAAGCTTTTCTGCACCTGTCATATCGCCGTTTTTATCACGGACTATTTTAACGTCAGCTTTGCCTTTTGGGTTGGTTTCAACCGTTGCGGCCATAAAGGAAGAATCGCTTCTTTGTCTCTGTATGTCAAGGAAATATCTTACAGGTTCGCCGTTATAGTAATAATGTCCGTCCTTAAACGTAACGCCGTATTTTTCATATTCCTTTAAAGTTTCACTGTCCGATCCGAACGCAAATTCGTTATCCCAAAAGTTCCAATCATCACTGCCGCAATCACGATCATCATTATCGTAACCGCAGATTGACTTAAAGCTCGACCTGCCGTCCTTTTCCGCCCTGTCATACCATTTTTTCAGCGTTCTGTCGTCCATTTTTTCCGTAATTACCGAAAAGAAATCCAGCTTGCCGTCTGTGTAGGCTTTTTCCGCATATATATCGGCAAATTTTTCAGCTTCGTCCCTGTCCTCAAGCGTGTTAAGACATATTGAAAATATCCCTATATTGCCGACTGCATAAGCCTTGCCGCCATATCTTTTTGTTACTCCAATACTGTTCATATTATTCAGTGCCACCGAGAAAAATCCCGTTTTGTTATCATCGTAAGCTTTTTTCAGATAACTTGCCCGTGTCTGCTTGTCCGCAAAAGGGAAAACAGCACTGAAATACCCGATATTGTCATCTTTGTAAAACTGTCCTGTCAGCTGTTCCGGAGTGTTATTTCCTACATTCTCCATACCTATTATAATAGGATACTTGGCTTTGTCATTATCTTTCGTGCAGCTAACAAGAGCTTCGGCAAGAGCAGCAGTAACAGCCTTATCCTTAATATCTGCTTTCAAGTCCTCTTCATACCAAACAGTCATAGTTGTTTTGTCCGAAAGGGTAATATCCATACTGTCATGGGATTTTTTTATCTTGTCTGAGGTATTCATGCCAATGTAAAAAATATACGGCTTGCTGTAATAGTACTGACAACTCATGTAATCATATGATTCATCATCATTGGCAGCACTTACCGTCACACTTGCATTGATCGTGAAAATTAATATCAACAGTATTGAAAAACATTTCTTTAAGCTTGTTTGTGCATTCATAAAATTTTATGTTTCCTTTCATCTTTTCATTGACTTTTGCCGCAAAGCATTATACAGCATATTATATTAACTTTTCCGTATCTTTAACGAAATATCAAAAGCCTTTACCGAATGAGTTATAGCCCCGGAAGAAATAATGTCCACTCCCGTTTTCGCAACCTCGGCAATGTTGCTCTCGTCAACATTGCCCGAAGCCTCCAGCACAGCCTTGCCCCCAACTATCTTAACGCATTCAGCCATTTCTTCAGGGGTCATGTTGTCCAGCATGATAACATCAGCGCCGCAGTTCATAGCCTCCCACAGCTCCGCCTCATTCCTGACCTCAACCTCTATCTTCACCATATGTCCTATCTTCTTCCGAAGCTCCTCGACCGCCCCGGTGATAGACCCGTAAGCGTCAATGTGATTGTCTTTCAGCATAGCCCCGTCCGACAGATTAAAGCGGTGATTTCGACCGCCCCCTACCCAGACGGCATACTTTTCCATAGCCCGCAGTCCCGGCAGGGTCTTTCTCGTGTCCGCAACCGTCGCACCCGTACCCTCGCAAGCCTTTACCAGCCTGTTTGTCGCCGTGGCAACTCCCGACATATGCTGGAGAATATTCAGGGAAGTGCGCTCTCCCTTTAAAATCGAGCGTGTCTTTCCCTTTATCCTTGCAATAATATCCCCCTTATTCACAGCCTCACCGTCATGGATAAATACCTCGCACTCCACTCCGCTGTCAATGAACGTAAATACCCGCAAAGCGCAGTCTATTCCGGCAAGGATTCCCGCTGCCTTAGCCACAAACTCCGCCTCGCAAACGTCTTTCTCATCGATCAGCATATCGGTGGCCATATCAATATAATTAATATCCTCCGACAATGCCCTTTTTATAACCTCATCAACATAAAATTCGGGTAACATCATTATTCATCAAATCCTTTCAATCTGTTTAATTCAAATACAATTGCCTGTTCCTCATTTACCGCAAACAAATATGAATTTCCTCTGTAATAATCAAAGCTTAAATTCGTTCCCTCAATGGGAAGAATCATTTTATACCCCTTTATTTCATAATCCTCTCCACCCCTTTCAAAATTCGGAATATCGTAGCTTTCGTATTCAAAAAATCTGCCCCTGTAAAAAATAATATTCCGCCCCGTACTCCTTAGGTTTACAGCCATTGAATAATCAAGCTCATCCTTGGAAATCATACTCGGTTCAAATCTTTCAAATATCATTACCGTGTAACCGTCACCGGAGTATAACTCTCCGCCGCATAGGTAAACGCATTCCTCGGGAGCGTATTCTATGTCTCGAAGTTCTTTATCTATAGGGCAAAAATATCCGCCCTTTAAAATTGCAGGCTCATTGTCCGCCTTTCCCCAATATTCGCTTAACACCGCACTGCTGTCATTGTTTAAAAACATCATATATTCCGTAGATTGTCCAAAATGCATAAATTCCGTCCCCAGCCATTCTCCGCTAACCATTTTCTGCTCTGCTCTTATGGGTCTGCTTCTTGAAAATATTTCGGGTTTTGCCGAATACGGAGGACCTATGCCCTCAAAATATCCCCACACATTACCGTCATCCTCCGGATCATATACCGTATACCCCGATGTGTCAAGCTTTTCCTTTTCACCCTCGCCGTAATTCTCTGCCAAAGTTTTCATCATCAGCCTTCCGCCGCAAACCACGGCTGCCTTCGCAATCTGATAGTATGTATCACCGTTCGACAAGGTAATTTCTATGATTCCATTGTTAACCGTGTATACCCCCTCATCCCTGTCCTCGCAGTCGGCAACATCAAAGCTGCCGTTACGCCCAAAGCGGTAAACTGTTTCATATTCGTCAATGCAGTACCATATCCCTTCAATATCTTCTGCATTTACAGCCCTTGCCGTTTCCCAGTCTGCCGCAAGAGCATTGACTTCGAATATACCGCAGCAAGTCACCGCAGCAGCAATCGCCGAAAATAAAATTGTTGCTTTTATTAACAATTTATACACATGCAATTCTCCCCATATCCCCATAAATATTCGCAAGCCAAATAATATTAACCGATCGCAAAATCTCGACCTATAATGAAATATCACTCCGACACGCAGTAATCAAGCGTCTCCCCAATGCTTTCACGTATGATAAGATCAGCCTTGTTGTCAAAATCCGTGGGAGTTTTATTGATAAGTACCAGCTTGCTGCCGCTGTAATATTGCAGCAGACTGTTTGCGGGATAAACCGATAGGGAAGTGCCCCCCACAATGAACATATCGCACTGCTCAATGGCAGTAATAGCCCCGTCCACGATCTGCTGATTAAGCCCCTCCTGATACAGCACAACATCCGGCTTTAAAAGCCCGCCGCACTTGGAGCATTCTGGGATATAGGGCGAATTTTTCATATACTCCGCATTGTGCTCCGCACCGCAGCGAACGCAGTAGTTGCGGTGAACCGACCCGTGCAGCTCGTAAACCGCCTCGCTTCCCGCTGCCTGGTGAAGCCCGTCAATGTTCTGAGTAACTACAGCTTTTAATTTGCCCTCTTTTTCCAGCTTTGCCAGAGCAAGATGAGCTTTGTTGGGCTTTGCGTCAAGGCAAAGCATTTTATCCTTGTAGAATTCGTAGAAATCGCTTATGTTGTTGCAAAAAAATGTGTGGCTCAGAATAGTTTCGGGAGGATATTTGTATTTCATATTGTAAAGCCCGTCAACGCTTCTGAAATCGGGTATACCGCTTTCGGTAGATACTCCTGCGCCTCCGAAAAATACAATATTGTCCGAAGCCTCTATCCATTCTTTAAGAATGCGTGTGTTTTCCGTGATCGCCATATTATCAGTTCCTTTCGTTTGTTTTGGGGAGCATTCCCCGGTTACCGTAAATTTCGGGCAATTTTTTTCTGGACCCGAAATTATATTCGGATAAAAAAAAGTTCTCATTATTTATTAT
>CAMWIR010000194.1 GCA_947174365.1 uncultured Ruminococcus sp.
CTTGCAGGAGCGGCTTGTGGGACGTTATCTTATGGAGGATCTCCGTGACCCCAATACAGGCGATCTTATTATCAGCAAGAACAAGCTCATCACCGAAAGCGATTCCGAGAGGATCGTGAGTGCCGGCGTTGAAAAGGTAAAGATCCGTTCGGTGCTCAACTGCCATGCAGAGCACGGCGTATGTGCAAAGTGCTACGGCGCTAACCTGGCAAACGGCAATCTTGTTGCAGTGGGCGAAGCGGTAGGCGTTATTGCGGCGCAGTCTATAGGCGAGCCCGGTACGCAGCTTACCATGAGAACCTTCCACACAGGCGGTATCGCCTCGGCGGACGATATTACACAGGGTCTGCCCCGTGTTGAGGAGCTGTTTGAGAGCAGACGTCCCAAGAATGCGGCCATTATCGCACGCTTTGGCGGAAAAGTTCGCATGGAGGAGATCAAAAAGACAAGAAACGTTATCATTACCGATGAAGAAACGGGCGATGAGGAATACTATCCCGTTCCCTACGGCTTTAAGATAAAGGTCAAGGACGGCGACACCGTAAACAAGGGCGACGCACTCACCGAGGGTTCGATCAATCCCGGAGATGTACTGGAGATTCTTGGACAGCAGGCTGTTCAGAACTACATTATCACCGAGGTTCAGAAGGTTTACCGCCTCCAGGGTGTTGATATCAACGACAAGCACATTGAGGTAATCGTAAGCCAGATGCTAAAGCGTGTACGTGTGGAGGACGGCGGCTCAAGCCTTATGCTCCCCGGGTCTGTGGTTGACCGCAAGGAAATTTACGCTGCCAACGAAAAGATCCGCAGGAGAATGGAGCAGGGAGAGGAAAATCTCAGCTTTGTTACATTCCGCCCCATTATCCAGGGTATTACCAAGGCTTCCTCCAACTCCGACAGCTTCCTCTCCGCGGCTTCATTCCAGGAGACCACAAGGGCTCTTACCGATGCTGCAATCAAGGGCAAGAGCGACAGGCTTATGGGACTTAAAGAAAACGTTATTATCGGTAAGCTTATCCCCGCAGGAACAGGCATGGACGTTTACAATAATGTTCAGCTTATCCGCAACGAGGGCTAAGCTAATAGAGGCAAGAATTTAAGAGACAAGAAGCAAGAGGCAGGCTGGGTTCAGCTTGCCTCTTTTGTGCAGCAATGTAAATAAATATCCCCCTTTACCGCTCTTAGGCAAGGGGGGATATTTTATTACTCCATTTTCAGATGATGATGTCTTATTTTCTGCATACTCCGTTAAATTCTGATTTTTCGTTCTGAGCAATCTTTGATAAAAGTTCTTTGCATATACCTCATTTCCTTTTCGGAAACCATGGGATACATCTGTTTACACTCTTACAGTATTCGACATACTCCTGACCGTATAAATCCTTCAACCACTTTTCCTCTGTATTTTTCAACACTACCGTCATTTCCAGCCAGAACAGCAAAGGGAGGATCAGCAGCAGAGGATTATGTTCTATAAGGATCGCACCTGTGCTGCCAAGGAGAAATAATGTGTAACATGGATTTCGCACATATTTGTATGCGCCATTGGTTTTCAGCTTATTATCTTTTATGTCACTCTGAAGATTGCCGCCTGCATCCGCGCCAAAAAACAGCGCTGCTCCCTCGATTATCAGAAGAATACCAATAACAAGGAGAATTGTATTTACTGTGTTATTTGAAATTTTCCCGAAAATATATTCTTTTTCGGATAAAAATATACCCACAGCGGTCAGTACTGCCATTGGAAAACAAAGTATCGGCCCGATACCGTAGAGCGGCAAATGCCCTTTTTTATTGTTATCTTCGTTCATTGCTTTTCCTCTGAAAATCCCGGTTTGCGGCTCTGCATTTTATCCATAAGCCTCCGGACAATTCAATATTAGTCAGTAAAATTGCCGGTGTTTTATCCCGGCAATCATTATTTGAAAAGAAATATTTATTATATCGGTACAGGTTACAGTCCGCTGCCTGTTCTGTCATATATTCCCGTTACATTCTCCGCTTTTACCGCAAGGCTGCGAAGCTCGGCTGCCTTTTGTGCAATGCGTCTGCCATAGGAAAAACGGCTGCCGAAAAGCTTTTTAGCCTCTCCCATATTCCTTGCAAGCTCATCCTCATGAACGGTCATATTTTCTCCCTCGGGGTATATGCCAACCTTTTCCAGCGCCTTTTTATAAGAGCCGGTCACGCTCTCCATATCCACCGATTTTCCCGAAACAAACCTGTCGGAATGCTCCACTGCCTTGCAGGTAAGACTGTAGCTTTGGACAAATCCCTCAACTTCTTTTTTAAAGTCCCTGTCGCTCATGATCTCCGCCTCGCAAAGACGCCCGGAGGCACGCAAAAGCTCTCCCGAAGCGCTTTTTAGCTCTGCAAGCCCTGCCGCCTTGTTTTCACGGAATTTCGCCTTTGCCTTTGCGTTTTCCAGCCTTGCCTTTTCCTCGGCATTCACTTTCGGCAGGGCTGTGTAAGCCCGTTCAAGCATTCTTGCCCCGGAGGATTTTTTCTGCAATCCCGCCCCGGAAGTTCCTATAAACGGCATATTTTTACATCTCCTTGATGTGCCCGAGAATGGCACGGTTAAATGCAAAATTCTTATATAAACGATCGAAATGCAGCAAGTGCACCGACTGCACTAATTATTAATTAATTTCTGCTGTCTTGCCGTGGACAGCATAAGCTTGATTCGGTTTTCCTGATTTACCTTTGTAGCGCCCGGGTCATAGTCAATGGGAACGATGTTGGACTGAGGGAAGGTCTCCCGCAGCTTGCGTATCATGCCTTTTCCTATGATGTGGTTGGGCAGGCAGCCGAAAGGCTGGGCGCAGACTATGCTGTTAATGCCCATATGGATCATATCTATCATTTCCGCCGTTAAGAGCCAGCCCTCGCCCATTTTGTTGGCAGGGGAAACAAAGGGCTCAACGTCCTTTTTAGCCTTTTCAAAGGGAGTGGGACCGAAAAATCTCGTGTCCTTGACCGCCTTGATGATCTTATTCTGCATCATCTTGAAAAAGCCCTTGACCGCTGTGGATGCTACATATTTTTTGTACTTAACGTGATAAAGCTCCGTTTCCACCACGTGGTGATCTCCCATAAAAATAAGGAAATCTATAAGCCCCGGGCAGTAGACCTCGCAGCCCTCCGACTCCAGATAGCGGTGCAGATCATTGTTGCCCAAGGGGGAATATTTGATGTATATCTCTCCAACCACACCCACACGGATAATATCGGGATTGGGCGTGTAGGGCACGTTTTCAAAGTCCTTCACTATCTGAGCGGAAATCTTGTCAAAAATGGAATAGCTGAAATTAATATCAACCAATTTGTCTATCCACTTATCAATAAGCCTATCGCAGTCGCCCTTGTTGTTTTCGTAGGGGCGCACCTGATTTGACAGCAGCATAAGAACGTCCCCATAGCAGCAAGCCGTAATAAGCTCCGCCAACAGCGGGGGCGTCAGGTGAAATCCGGGATTTTTCTCCAGGCTCGCAAGATTCAGCGAAATTACAGGCACTTGATCCATTCCGCACTTATGCAGCGCCTTTCTTATCAGGTGGATATAGTTGGAGGCTCTGCACCCGCCTCCTGACTGTATCATCATAAGGGCGGTCTTGTTGACGTCATACTTGCCGCTTTTGAGTGCGTCAATGAACTGCCCTATACACAAAAGCGCAGGGTAACAGGTATCGTTATGGGTGTACCGCAGACCCTCGTCCTTTATCTTTCTGCCCATGGTCGTAAGCAGCTTTACACGGTAGCCGTGGTTATTGAAGCTTCTCTCAAGAAGCCTGAAGTGGATAGGCAGCATATTGGGGATAAGGATCGTATATTCCTGCCGCATTTCCTCGGTAAAGAGCAGTCTGCCCTCTTCGTTATAAACAAGCTCTGCCATAGAGCGTATCAGCCTCATTTCTGTAAATATACTACAGAAATGAGGCTGATACGCTCTATGGCAG
>CAMWIR010000195.1 GCA_947174365.1 uncultured Ruminococcus sp.
TTCTATGCCCAACATCCCCTGGCAGGAGAAGCCTGCGGATTGCAGAGACGTGGTTTGGCGCTATGACGCTAACCCCATTATCAAGCGCGACCACATTATGGTTAAAAAGGCAAACGGCTACAGAGAGCCCTCCAACTCCATTTTCAACAGCTCGGTAGTTCCCTTTGAGGTAGATGACTACAAATTTGCGGGCGTTTTCCGTGTTGACGACAGAGAGCGCAACATGGAGCTGCACGTTGGTTTCTCCAAGGACGGTATCAACTGGGATATCAATGAGGAGAGAATTCACTTCAAATGCGATATTCCCGAGGTCGCTCAGTGGCAGTACGGCTACGACCCCAGAGTCTGCAAAATGCAGGGCGAGGACAGATACCTTGTTACCTGGTGCAACGCTTACGGCTGGAAGCCCACTATCGGCATTGCCTACACCTCCGATTTCAAGGAATTCACTCAGCTGGAGAATGCATATCTGCCCTTTAACAGAAACGGCGTTATGTTCCCCAGAAAGATAAACGGCAAGTATATGATGATGAGCCGTCCCTCCGACAGCGGACATACTCCTTTCGGCGATATGTTCATCAGCCAGTCCCCCGACCTTACCTACTGGGGCGAACACAGACACGTAATGGGTCCCTCTAAGGGCTGGGAAGCTACCAAGATGGGCGCAGGTCCTATTCCCATTGAGACCGATAGAGGCTGGCTCATATTCTATCACGGCGTTCTTACCTCCTGCAACGGCTATGTTTACAGCTTCTCGGCTGCTCTTCTCGACAAGGACGAGCCCTGGAAGGTTCTGAAGAGAGGCGCTTCCTACCTTATCAGCCCTCAGACAAGCTATGAGCTTATCGGCGATACCGACGCTGTAACATTCCCCTGCGCTAACCTTGTTGACGCCGACACAGGCAGGATTTGCATTTACTACGGCTGCGCAGATACCTGCACCGCTCTGGCGTTCACCACTGTTGATGATGTTATGGACTTCCTTGACAACAACAGCCAGGTTTAAGTTAGAGGTTAAATTGCCGGAAACCGGAATTTAAATTCATAGTATAATAAAAAGAGGCAAGATTTTTTTGCCTCTTTTTTGTGCGTATTGGGTTATGCAGTATGTATAATAATTAAAATATTTTTTATGCAAAAGGACAATTTTACCAAAATACATTGACTTTTGTATCACCCTATGCTATTATATTATTATGGTGACACTGAAACGAGGTGATAAATACGTCTCCGAGAACAGGCAGACCGACCACAGACCCCAAGAAGCACGAAACACGCATTCGTATGTCAGACGAGGATGTGCGCCTGCTGGAATACTGTGCGGAAAAACTGGGAATGACCAGAGCGGATGTTATCCGCAAAGGTATACGTGAGGTTTATGCAAAGGTAAAAAAATAACGTACTGCGCCGCATCGCAAACGAACACAGTACGTTAAAACAACCGGACAAAAAAGTCTGTCCGAAATCTATTATACATCGGAACGGCTTTTTTGTCAAGACCTTTTGAAAGGATTTGATAAAAATGAACGAAAAAAAATTGCCCACCCTAAGAGAAATTTTCTTTGAATTCGAGCTTGACATTCAAAAGACGCCGGAACACGATGTTATCTGCAAGGCCATGAGTGAACTACTGAAAACAATAGTCAGCAAATCCGGCGAGCCCGATTTTGTTGTTTCCGATAAGGTTTTCGCTCTGCTTCTTAAAGCAAGCAGCGAGGCACAGGCGCAGGGCTTTGAGCAAGGCTTTGAATTTGCAAAGAGCCTATACAAATAATAGGCGTTACATACCTTAATAAGCTCCCCCGTCAATCATGGCGAGGGAGCTTTTGCTTGCCGTTGTTTTATTCATCAAAGGTAAAGGTTACCTCAATTGTTTTTATCCTTTCATTATCGCCTATATCAAGAATGGTTGCCGAGCAGCCGTCAAGAGAACTGTCGGCAGTCCTGCCTTTTTCGGGAACGCTCTTGACCCACTGATTAACAAGATTTACCCTTGTGCATATGTCATTGTCCGAGGCAGTGTAGCCCTTTGCGGTCATTTCCTTTGCCTCGCCGTTTATGAGAATTTCGTCAATTGTGATCTTGCAGCCGGGGAAGAAAAGCTCGCCGTTTGATATGCCCAATGCGGAAAATCCCATTCCCTTGGCTGCCCCGCAGTCGGAAAAGTCCAGAGCCACGGTATATTTGCCCGACCCCGTTATCTGCACGTTGGTTGCCTTAACGCCCGTGGTCATATTGGTGGGGTCGTAGGTATCGCCCACGCTGTAGGCTATGCCGTAATCGCTGCTGTTGAACATAAGCCAGGCTATTGCCATATCGTCCGAAGGCGGGAACTCTATCCCCTCCATTTGTTCGGACTGCGCTGCCTCATATGTAGCCTCAATCTTCTCCTTGGCGGCGGACTTTACGGCGTCGGTGTCACTGCTTTCATTCGCAAGCCGCCTTTCATCGAAAAGCTTTGTCAATGCCTCATCGGATGTGGTGTTTGTAATGCGCTTGTAGAAATTGCTGCAATCCCACAGCACGGGGCAGAAATCGTACAGATCGCAGTTATCCAGCAGATTATCATAGAATTTATCGGTCTCGGGCTTTATCCCGCCGTTCTTCATCATTACTGCATATTCGCCGATAACAACGCCGTAGCCCGCTTCGGAAAACTTGCTGAGCTTTTCCATAAGTCCGTTCTGTTCCTCGTAATCCTTGGGCGAGCCCCAGACGTTCACGCTGTCCGTACCGCAGTAATCCCATGGTGTATAGTAGTGAACGGAAAGAAGCAGCTTGCTGTCGGCTGTATCCTCGGGCATTTTAAAGCGGTCGTCGCAGGTTTTTTCAATGTCGGTGTTATAGCCCGCTATCAGCAAAAATCTGTCGGCGTTTGCCCCGCCCTGTGAACGGATAAGCTTTACAAATTCGCTGTTGATAAGGTTGGCTGTCTCGTAGCATTCATTGGTGCTAAGAACGCCGTCGGAGCCTGTAACATCGGCATCGTTGAGCCTGTCCCCCAGCTCCTCGTTGGCGGATTCAAAAATAAGCTCATAGGGATAATCCTTAAAGTATTCCCCTATCTGAGTCCACATTGCCTTGTACATTTCCATTGCACTGTCTCGGGTAGCGGTGTCCTCAGCGCCGAACATACCCCACCAGCTGCCGTCCCAGTGGTCGTTAACGATAACGTACATATCTGCATCCAGCGCATAGCGCACTACCGTTTCCACACGGGTCATAAGCCGCTCGTCAATGGTATAGTCGCCGCTTTCAAAATTCATGCCGTTTGTCCAGGCAACGGGAATGCGCAGGGTGTCAAAGCCCGCAGCCTTCATGCCCTTTATCATTTCCTCGGTTGTATAGGGCTGCCCCCAGCCTGTTTCCATGCCGTCGGGGTTTGCGCCGTTAAGATAAGTTTTGTGGGAGTATGCCTCAAGGGTGTTGCCGAGATTTATACCGTTGCCCATAAGCCTTATAACTTCAAGGCTTGTAAGGGAATTTGCCTCGGCGGGGGCTTCTATGGCGGCAAGGGTCACAGCACCGTCTGCTGCTTCGGTGACAATTGCCGCGCCTTCAGCAGCGGCAGCTGCGCTTTCGGTATCTGCGCCAATATTCTCATTACCGTTGTCTGACGAATTTTCCCCGCCGCAGCCGCAGAGGGAAACGGCAACGGCTGCCGCAAGAGCCGCAAATTTTTTTGTAAGGCTGTTTTTTTCCATTTTCCTTGATTCTTCCTTTCATAAAATTCCATTTTGGGAAATAAGATTTTTGTTGCTCTCTGCAATTCCTGCTAATTGCTTTGTGTTTGAATTCATCTGAAAAAATGCCGAACATCGCACATTCAGTTCCGTTTTATTAATAATACCATATTTATTCATGTTAAAAGTAAATTTATTATAAATATTATATTAATTAACTTAGCAAAATTTTAAAGAGATACTATCGGCCTGTT
>CAMWIR010000196.1 GCA_947174365.1 uncultured Ruminococcus sp.
GCGCATATAATATCCCGCAAACCACCGCTGCCATAAGCGCCAGCAGATCGCAAACGCCGCCCCCCACAGCCGCAGTGAAACCCTCTTCTGGCTCAGCGCTTATCCGCAGACTCTCCAAGCCGTAAAAATCCGCCCTCGCCTTTGCCGCACCCCTTGCCACACTGCCGTCAAATATGCTTACCTGTGACATCTGAGCCGCATTCCTGTTCAGTCTCTCCAGATAATCCCCATATCCAAGGGAATATTCCAGTCTGCCTATGCAGTACCTCAGTATCTCCAGACGGCTCTGCGCCTCTTTTTCTGTCAGATCGTACCTTCCTGCAATTTCCTCCGCCTCAGCCTTTGTGTATCTTTGCAAATAAGGCAGACTCTCCCTCCCTCTCGTAAGTCTCTTGTTCGCCTCAATATATTCCGTCAGCGCCGCCGATTCGCCGTACAGCCTGTCCAAAGCCTCATCATATTCATTATATTCTATTTCCCTCAGTATACCCCTTGCCGTCCTTATAAGGCTGGTTTTTACTGCTCCGTCCTCCGTTACCGCATATTCTCCCGAAACGGAATTTGTAAAGCAAATAAGCAGATTCAGCACCGCCGCCCCAATCAGTACCCCGAAAAAAGCCAATTTGTAATACCCTTTCATTGTGATTTCTTAAGCCCCCATTTTTTATAATTTCCATGACGGTCGCTTTACCTTGTGCGAATTTTTTACAGTAATATTCGGTGAACACATAGTTTTTTCAACAACTATCCCTACACATTTCCGCAAATCCAATATAAATCCTCATACCCTCGCATTTGCTCACAGCAAGTCCTTTATACAAATATTATAACACAGCGCAACAAAAATGTTCATTAAACTAAAATGAAAATTTGATTAATTTTTTATAAACTCGGGTCAGTGACTCACAGAAACAAAAAAATACCGACAATTACAAACTGTCAATTCACCCTCAGAATCTCCTCCAGCAGCGGTTTTCTTCTCCGCCTGCTCACAGGGAAAATGCTGCCGTCCCGCATTTTCAGCCTGTCCGTATCTACCGAGCGGATCTCCTCCACCCTTACATATACCCCCTTGTGAACTTCAAAGTAGCACCCACCGGGCAAAAGTCCCGCAATTTTCCCCACAGCCATATTCGCATCCACTTCCCCCGATACCGTGTGCAGCAAAGTTCCTCTCCCCCTTGACTCCACTGCATATATCTCCCGAAAGGGAATCACCGTCCTGCCGCCGCTTGCCGTCATAATTGTCAGATTTCCCTCGCCAAGCCTCTTTAAATACCTCTCCAGCACACTCTCCAAGCGTTCCTCCAGCCGTGATTTTACAATGTAATCGAAAGCCTCCACCGCATAACCCTCAGCAGCACGGTTTTCCAGTCCCGTAACAAATATCACCCCGGCATTCCCGTCATACTCACGAATTTTCCCCGCAATATCCATTCCGTCGTCGGTTTTCAGCTGAATGTCCAGAAAGATCAGATCAAAATTTTCACCCCTTTCGTAAACATCCAATAGGGGAGCGCCGTCCTCAAAACGGCATATCTCCGCCCTATCTCCCTTTTTACCGAAAAATCCTTCCACACATCCAATCAGTTTTTCCGCAAAAACATCCTCATCCTCAACTACCGCAATTTTCAAATTCTCACCTGCTTTATGTAAATATAAATCAATAAAATATCAACGCGAATATTTGCGCCAAATACCATTAAGCCCTAATGAAAATATTTTTCACAGGGCTTAAAACATATCTGACTCTTATAAAATGAAAACAGCTCAGGAAACCATTCCGATAAGCTCCTCTTTTTCGCACACCCCCACAATGCGGTCCTTTTCCTTGCCCCCCTCAAAAGCGATAACGCAGGGAATGCTCACAATCCCATACTTTTCAGCCAGCGCGGAAGCTTCGTCCACATTCACCTTGTAAACCTTATGTCCCTCTTCGGCTATCTCCTCCATAAGCGGTGCCAGCATCTGACAAGGACCGCACCAGTACGCAAAAAAGTCCACCAGTACAGTATCACCCGAATTCAGCACCTTTTCGTTAAATTCATTTTCATCATTTAAAATAAGCTTGCTCATAAAAATCTCCTTTCGTTGACCGCAGCGGATTTTTTATAAAATATCCCTATCTATATTATGCCCAAACCCGTTCGTCAAATAAATCACATTTTTTAAACTTTTTATAAATTCGCAAAATTTTCCGTTTTAAAGCATATACCCATCAGTAAATATTCTTGCCTCTTGTCTCTATTTTTCTTACATCTTGCAGGGCAGGCAAACGGTTATCCTCGTTCCGATATCCTTGTAGCTTGTTACTTCAAAATGCCCCCTGTGCCTGTCCACTATCCACTTCGCAATTGAAAGCCCCAACCCCGTGCCCCCGGTCTCTCTGCTTCTTGCAGGGTCGGAGCGGAAAAATCTGTCAAATATATGAGGCATATCCTTTGTCTCGATACCTATCCCCGTGTCCTGCACTTCAAAGCAGCATTCGCCGCCGCCGTTTATCATAGCCCGCAGGGTTATCTTGTTCCCCTTTGGCGTGTACTTTGCCGCATTGTCGCATAATATCCTCGCCGTTTGTTTGAGCATGGAAACATCTCCGTAAACGGTCACATCATCCTTTATCTCCAGCGCATATTCATGATCGGGGTCTATCATTTCCGCCTCTAAATGAACTTCCCGTATCATGTCGGAAAGGGAGAAATTCGTCATAGCAAGAGGCTGCTTGCCGTTGTCGCCCCTTGCTAAGAATAAAAGCTGCTCCACCAGACGGTTCATTCCGTCCGACTCTTTTTTTATGGCGGCAATGCTCTCATCAAGTATCTTTTCATCGGATTTGCCCCACCTTGCAAGCATATCGGCATACCCCTTTATCACCGCAATGGGCGTCCGCAGCTCGTGGGAAGCGTCCGACACAAATCTCGACTGACTTTTATATGCATCCCTCATTCTGTCCAGCAGACCGTTTATCGCCTGCTCCAAGCCCTTCAGATCCCTGTTCCCCGTAGAAATATGCATATCCGAGGACATGGGGTCAATGCTGCCCAAAGCCGATTCAATATCATCTAAGTTAGTATTTTCCCCATGGGCAGCCCTTGTAAGCTCTGTCGCCGTAAACGCCATTTTGTTCAGCGGCCGCAGCATTCTCTTTGCATTGAAATACGCAGGGAAACAGCTTATAAGCCAGACTATGATCTCAATTATTCCGATACCCATCATGCAAAGAATAAGCCCCCGCATAAATTCTCCGCATTCTGCCGAATGTTCACCGAAATAATAAACCCCCGTGTCCACTGCCGCCCAGAATCCGTTTGCACTGTTGTCGAAATTTACTCTGCGGTCAATGTTCCGAGCGATCTCTCCCGCATAAGCCGTTTCCGTAGCAGCCGCCCAGCCGATAAACCCTGCCATAAATATAAGAAAATTAAAGACCAGATATCCCAGCAGCTTTTCGATCTGCCTGTTTGAAGCTATCTGTCCCGCAATAGAGCTGCTGTCCGCAGGCTTTTTTGCCATAACCGTCCGCCTCCTTTTTCGGTCTCTTAATTTACCTGTAAGCTTCTATGCTGCCCGTAAATTTCATAAAAAAATACAGCGCAATATAAACAGCGGCAAATATCGGTATTGTAATTACCGCCGTGTCCGTAAGATCAACATATCCTTTTGTAATGTATGAATATGTAGCACGGGCAGCAACGGTAATTAAAAAGCAAAGGGCAATGTGCAGCGGAAATTTTATCCGCGATCTTACCCTCATTATTTCAAAGGTCAGCCCGTACAGACAGGAAGCCGCAACCCATATAAGCACCGATTTAAGCGTTTCATTCAGACCGTTGTCCATTATCAGCATTGTGACAAATATCATCGTTCCGAACCCTGTCGAAATAAAGATATTATGTACCGCTC
>CAMWIR010000197.1 GCA_947174365.1 uncultured Ruminococcus sp.
CTCAGGCAAATCAGCTTCCTCAGGGCGTTCTCCAGCTCCTCGGCTAATTATAACCGAAGGTTGAATAGCCGCTTGACAGCTGCTTAAATGCTGATAGTTGCCGCCCCCCGATTGCGAGGGGCGGCAATTTTATAAATAGGAGAAAACTATTATGAGTAATAAAATCAATATCCAATATTTCAGACAGCCGAAATTCTACAAAGATTTTCAGTGTGCGGGAGATAAATGCCCCGTAAACTGCTGTTATGGCTGGGGGATAATTGGCTGGAAAAAAGAAGAATATGAAAAAATCAAAAATGCAAAAATGCCAATGGAACTGCGCAGTAAATTTGAAAATTCCTTTAAGCCTACGGAAAATGAACGTTATAAAGGAATTTATGATTATCAGATTGAATATACAAATGAGCGCAAATGTCCTCTTTTAACGGAAAATGGATTATGCAGAATACAGAAAGAGCTTGGAGCGGATTATCTTTCTCATGTATGTATGGTATATCCCCGAAATGGTTATCACTGCGGAAATACAATTTTAAGAACCTGTCAATTATCCTGCGTTCATGTTATGAAAAAAATTTGCAATGATGAAAACAGTATGGAGCTTGAAAACAACTTCAAGGTCGAAAGAATCGATTTTAAACCAGATTATGAAACAAAGGATTACATAAACTATCCTCACCTTAAATACCACAGAGAGCTTTTTGAATTTTTCTATGAATTGCTTTCCGATAAGACACACAGCATAGAAACATCAATAGTATTGGGAGCAATGGCGGCGCAGAAAATCGACGATTTTATCAAGAAAAGACAGCATGACCGCATTCCCGAAATAATTAAAGCGTTAAAACCGCAGCTGAATAATCCTGCACAAATTGAAAAATTGGAAAACGCAAAGCCCAATATTTCGCTGAAAGGAAATGTGGCTTTTGCTGTTTTAAAAGCACTTAAAGACAGTAACATATATCAAAATATTTTTGAAAACGGCAATCCCAGCGAAGAAAAATGGCAGGAGGGCATGGACAAGTGGAACGCTGTTTTTAAGGACAGACCCTATGTTCTGCGAAATATTGCCCTTAACCTGTATATTTCACAGAGTATGCCGTTCAGGGATAAGACCCTTTCACTTTTTGAAAATTTTTGTTATCTTGCCGCCGAAATGTGCGTAATAAAATTTTTAGCTGCCGCTGTTTCCATTCAGTTTGACCGCACGGAGGAAATGTTTGAGATAGCTGTTTCAAATGTTGACCGTGAATTTACTCACAATGATGTTAATGTTAAGACGGTTATTGATGTTCTTCACGCTTTTGGTATTAACTCCCCCGCCTACCTCATGGGCATACTCAAATAATTATACAAATTACACAAAATCCCACCCATATAAGCTATAGAAGATGTACAAACAACCAAAAATATAACAAATTACATAAAACCACTTGATTTTTTTCTTAAATGTGGTAAAATATAATTAGCACTCAAATAGAATGAGTGCTAACAGAATAGCTAAACGAGTGCTAATATAAATAAACGGAAGGAGTAAGTTTTATGAAAATCAAGCCACTTGCAGACAGGGTCGTTATCAAAATGACCGAGGCGGAGGAAACCACCAAGAGCGGTATCATTCTTACAGGCAATGCCAAGGAAAAGCCCCAGATTGCCGAGATAGTTGAGGTTGGCCCCGGGGGCATGGTTGACGGAAATGAAGTTAAGATGACCGTTAAGAAAGGGCAGAAGGTTCTTGCCTCCAAGTATGCGGGCACTGAGGTAAAGATCGACGGTGTGGAGTACACTATTCTCCGTCAGTCGGATCTGCTGGCGATCGTTGAATAAGGCGTATCGCTGACGGACGTTTTTCGTTGACGGGAGCTTTTGTGCAGCAGACGGAAAGCGTTGGGATATACTATATTAAATACATTTGCTTTGATTTAAGGAAAAAATTTGGAGGTAAATAAACAATGGCTAAGGATATTATTTACGGCGAAAATGCCCGCAAGTCTTTACAGGCAGGCATTGACAAGCTGGCGGACACGGTTAAGATCACCCTCGGTCCCAAGGGCAGAAATGTTGTGCTGGACAGAAAGTTCGGCTCGCCACTTATCACCAACGACGGCGTGACTATTGCTAAGGAGATCGAGCTGGAGGACGCTTTTGAAAATATGGGCGCCCAACTCGTTAAAGAGGTTGCTACAAAGACCAACGATGCAGCGGGCGACGGCACTACCACTGCTACACTGCTTGCTCAGGCTCTGATAAGAGAGGGCATGAAGAACATAGCTGCAGGTGCTAACCCCATGATCGTTAAAAAGGGTATGGCTAAGGCGGTTGACGCTGCTGTAGAGGCTATCAAGGCTAATTCCAAGGATATAGAGGGTTCGGCGGATATTGAGAGAGTTGCGGCTGTTTCCTCCGCTGATGAGACGGTTGGAAAGCTGATCGCAGAGGCTATGGAAAAGGTAACGGCTGACGGCGTTATTACCATTGAGGAATCCAAGACTGCGGAGACTTATTCCGAGGTAGTTGAGGGTATGCAGTTCGACAGAGGCTACATCACCCCTTACATGGTTACCGACACCGACAAGATGGAGGCTGTTATTGACGACGCTTACATTCTTATCACCGACAAAAAGATATCTTCCATTCAGGAAGTGCTGCCTCTGTTGGAGCAGATTGTCCAAAGCGGTAAAAAACTCGTAATAATTGCAGAGGACGTTGAGGGCGAGGCATTGTCGACTTTGATCGTCAACAAACTCCGCGGAACATTCACCTGTGTGGCAGTAAAGGCACCCGGTTTCGGCGACAGGCGCAAGGAAATGCTGCGGGATATTGCAATCCTCACAGGCGGCGAGGTTATCACCGAGGAGCTCGGTCTGGAGCTTAAAGAGGCTACAATGGAGCAGCTTGGACGTGCTAAGCAGGTGAAGATAACCAAGGAGAACACCATTATCGTTGACGGCCAGGGCGACAAGAAAGCCATTAAGGATAGAATCGGGCAGATCAGATCTCAGATCGAAGTTACCACCTCCGACTTTGACAAGGAAAAGCTTCAGGAGCGTCTGGCTAAGCTTTCCGGCGGTGTTGCGGTTATCAAGGTAGGTGCGGCGACCGAGGTTGAGATGAAGGAGAAGAAGCTTAGAATTGAGGACGCTTTGGCTGCTACAAAGGCGGCTGTTGAGGAGGGCATAGTAGCAGGCGGCGGAACGGCGCTTATCAACGCAATGCCCACTGTTACAAAGCTTACGGCTACCCTTTCCGGAGACGAAAAGACAGGCGCTCAGATCGTACTGCGTGCGCTTGAAGAGCCTGTTCGCCAGATCGCTGCAAATGCAGGGCTGGAAGGCTCGGTAATCATTGACAAGATCGTTCGCTCCCGCAAGGTGGGCTACGGCTTTGACGCATACAACGAGAACTATGTTGACATGATTCCTGCGGGCATTGTTGACCCCACAAAGGTAACACGTTCTGCGCTTCAGAATGCGGCTTCCGTAGCTGCAATGGTGCTCACCACCGAGTCCCTTGTAGCCGATATCAAGGAAGAAACTCCTGCGGCTCCTGCCGGCGGCGGTATGGGCGGCATGGGTGGAATGTACTAATCAGATGTTAGAGGTAAGAGGTTAGATAATTTGCGATGAGAATGTGAGTTTTTTGTTGCTTTAAGAAATACGAGAGAAGCAATAGGCAAGAATTCACGCAGTGCGTGGTGCAATTCTCGTTGCAAAACCTCTCGAATAAAATTCCCTTTCAACTAACATATTCTGCTTTTTTCAAGAGCAGCCGAATGGTCGGCTGCTCTTTTTTCTTCGCTTTTTTTCATGAACGTGCACACATTTTAAAATTTCAACACCCCTCAAAACGCCCTAAACATAGCCATTCTTTAGCTTGTAAAAATGTAA
>CAMWIR010000198.1 GCA_947174365.1 uncultured Ruminococcus sp.
CGGGGAGAAAACCTTTAATCAGCAGTTACATATCATCCTTGGAAAATTTCCCGCCCATGCAGGTAAAAATTTATATAATTTTCGGATTTATTTATAAATATGCTTGACAATGGGAAAAAAATATTGTACAATTAAAATAGTGCTGTAAGAGTTTTCCGCATATGAAACCTGCAGCAAAGTACCAACGAAAAATTTCCTTTATAATATTATGATGCCGCCGTGTCATATATGCCTGCATATATGCTCGCAAAAATGCCCGACAGGATCTTGATCCTTACGGCAGACGGCAGAAGGGATTGATAGGAATCTTATGAGCAAAATAGTAAAAAGCGATGCAAGAATAAGGCGTGAGAATATCGCCAAAGCAAATAAAAGCGGGTTTATCCCCAAAAAAACCTCCCTTGCGGTTTATGTGATAGTGCTTCTGCTGGCGTTGGCGGCAAGGACAATACAGCTTTACACAAATATGAACTTTACAACCAACAGGTACATTGATCCGTCACCCGCAAAAAATTATACCATGATGATACTTATCCCGGGCTTTATACTGCTGGCATTTGTGCTTCTGGCAGGCAGCGCTAAGGATAAGGTTGTCGGTTCATGCATACTTATTAACCCATGGCGGCTGCGTTATGACAGGCTTAAAAAGAAGATTCCGGGCAGCGCAGGGTACAGCGCCCTGCTCATGGCATTTTTAATGCTGGCGCAGATAGTGTTTGACTTTGTAAATATTGTCCACGGAAATAACGAAATAATCAAAACCCTTTCACCTGACGAGGCAGAGGATTACAGCAAGCTGACAGGATATACCGCAGGCATGGGAATAAATCATCTGCTGATGTTTTTTGTGTTCCTGGCGTTCCTTTCAATTGCCGTAAACATTTTCAAGGGCGAGGGCTTTAATCCGGGGAACTGTGCAAGCCTGTATATCTACGGCATTTGGAAAACCATGGACATTATGACAATGCTCACGGAAAATACCCTTGCGGCTCAGTCCTCCGAGCTTGTTTACGAGCTGTTCTCGGGAATGACCGCCGTAATATTCTTTATGAACACCGCACGGTTCTTTAACGGTATGGAAAAGAAGTATACCCGCTTCTGGATGTGCTTTATGGGTTATATTTCTTCGATCCTGGCGGCTGTGTCGGTAATACCGAGGTATATTATGCTGCTTATCCCCACAAACTTTGATGACAGACTTGATATGAATATCCCCGATATATCCGATATGGGTATTGTGTTTGTGACCATAACGCTGGTGGCAGTATTCTGGAGCACATATGTTTACCGTGTAATGCCCAGACTCAACACAGGCAACCGCCGCTGGAACAAAGCGCCTATCAACAACAAGTCTTATCAGGAAATGGAAAGTCTTGACGAAAAATGATAATCAGCACATAACGATTTAAAATGGGGAATGATGAGATGAAACAGGAAACAGCGGAGAAGCTGATAAACAGTCGTATTATAGCAAGCAGAGGCGAAAATATCCGCTGCCTCGCAGGAACGGTTTTATGGATAGGGATATTTGCGGTAATGCTTGTTTACAATGATTGGGTAAATACCGGCAGAATTGAGGAAAACGGGGTGTTCTTCGGAATAGGTATGGGATTGTGGTTTTTATGTCCCATGATATTTGGCAGAAAGATCATTGCGGTCATGTTTAAGGCGATCCCGGGATTTTACGGCAGTGTTTTCTGGGTGCTTATTGCAATTGTATTTTGCTTATGGTTGGCATTGGTGGCAGGCTTTTTCGGCGGCATGGTGTTAATACTGTTAAAAGGCGTGATACGTAATGTGTATTCGTTTATAGCCATGGCAGTCTACAACAGCAGGATAAATAAGATTAACGCTATTTCAGGCGATGTCGGACCTTATTTGGAGGATATGAAATTTCTCAAAAGAATAGATAATATAAGCGAGACCATAGATTTGTTTAGAGAGCTTAACTGGATATCCGAGGCAAAGTATGACAGATTTGCCGAACAGTATAATATGTTTGCAGGCTTTCTTTCTGTCAGAGAGGAATATGAACAACAAAAAAGCGCAGCCTTTTGAACGCTGCCAATGTACTGACTTTTCAAAGGAAGCTGCCGTTGCTTCCGCTAAAAATGCACAGGCTTTCTCCCCGCAGACGGCGGGGAGAAAATTTTTAAAGAGAGGCAGAAAATATGAGTGTGAACAAAAAAATAAAAGCAGTAAAAACAGCATTTCTTTGCCTTTTCCCACTGTTTCTCACGGGCTGCCTTTCCTCGGCGGACAGCCTCCTGACCGCCCCTATGCTTTCCGATGAGCAGGCGGAGATCTACAGCGCACTGGAGGAATCCGCAGGAGATGATATTTCCCTTGTATACCCCAAAGGCGGGGCATATCGTTCCTCAGTGGTTTTTGCCGATCTGGACGGAGACGGTTTGGAGGAAGCGGCAGCCTTTTACGAAAAAAAAGACAATCCCGAGGGCAGCGTCCGTGTAAATATCCTTGACCGTGAGCAGATCTCCCCCGAGGAATACCGCTGGCGTTCGGTCTATGACCACGCAGGGGCGGGCACGTCGGTGGAGGAGGTATTTTTCACAAATCTCGGAGGCAGCGGCAAAGTGAGAATGGCAGTGGGATACGGGCTTATAACCCCTACCGAAAAGGCACTGAGAGTGTATAATTATGCGGACGGTATCCTTACCATGGAATATTCCGAAAGCTACTATAAAATGCTGCGGCTTGATCTCGACCGTGACGGGGGCGAGGATATTGCCGTTATAAACTGCAACAACGAAAACCATTCCGCCTATGTATCCCTGGTGACCGACAGGGGCGAGGGGGCAGTGAGCAGTGCAAAAGTAAATTTAAGCGAATCCACCGCCGACCTGCCAAGGGTCATGGGGGGTTATATCGGCACGGACACTCCCGCCATATTCATAGACGGACTTCTTGGCAGCGGCAGCCTTGCCACGGAAATAGTCTACTGCATAGGGGGGAGTCTAAGAAACCCCGCCGCCCTGGACGGCTCGGAAATCACCCAGCTTACCACCCGTTCTCAGCGTATTTACTGCCGCGATGCCGACGGGGACGGCATTATAGAGATACCCTCCCGTGAACCCTTTCCCGGCTACCGTGACTCGACCGAAGCGCAGTATATAACCAATTGGAACGTATTTGAAAATTACACTGTCGTCAAGAAATTTTCCTCTCTTACCGATCAGTCCTCGGGATATGTTTTTATGATACCCGGCAGGTGGGAGGGGCAGATAACCGTGAAGAACGATTCTCTTACGGGGGAAAGAGTTTTTTACAAATACAACACATCCCTTACCGACAGCCGACTGGAGCTTATGCGTATAAGAGCGTGCACTCCCGACAGCGAGGAGGAAATGATCTCCCGGGGCTATTTCAAAGCCGCAGGCAGTGAAACGGCAGTGTATATGGTAAAGCTTGGGGACACCGATGATAACCTGCTGCTGACTACTTCGGAGGTCATCAACAATTTTATGCTCCTGACAGCATAACAGGCGGTATAAGACTGTCAATAAATCCACACATAAACAAAAGCACCTGTAACACGGGTGCTTTTGTCTTGACAAATCTTATTTTCCTACCCGACGGACCGTATCCACTCCCATTTCCCCATTGTCAAACCTCGCTTTTACCGTAATCTCATGCCCTGTTATCATATCCGCCGCAAATTTTGCGATGAATGTCCAACATAAATAAATACCTTGTGCAATAACGTTAACAGAAAATGCCCGACCATTAATTATTTATTAGGAAAATGCTGATTAAATCGCTTTTAAGATTTTCTTGAATTTTAAAGCGGCTATGGGTGGCGGTATTTCCCCCGCCTACGGCGGGGGAAATACCTTTAATCAG
>CAMWIR010000199.1 GCA_947174365.1 uncultured Ruminococcus sp.
CATTACTTTGTTTATGGTTATTATTGGCATTTACACGGTTCTTTATTCAGACTCGAATTTTGAAAAAAATGCACACCTTTTATTTAGATGTGCATTAAATTCTAAAAATATATTACAATACCAAAGACATTATTCATAAATATTGGTTCGACTTTAGTTAAATTCGGGTCCTCGTACAATGTATTAACGGCATTGGGTTAAATTCGCTTATAAACATCCCGACGACAGCTTTGCTGCCATCCACATAGGAAATGATAGTTTTCCATTTTAAACAGCAAAAAACATCGAATAACTGATAAAGCTTCACCTATTTTTTAGCGTAAAGCAAACAATTCTATTTTTATAGAAAATAAAAAATGGCTGGCACACAAATGTACACCAACCATTTCTCACTATTTGAAAACCTTTTCCCATATTTCATAAGACGGAGCACAAGTGCCGTTACGCCAATTTTTGACAGTAGTTACACTTACACCGCATTTTGCGGCAAATTCACGGATTGAAATATGATTTCTCTCCATATATTCACATACAAAATAAAGTGAATCCATCTTAAATTTATGGTAATCTGCCAAAAGGTCTGTACCGAGAACATCGGATAGCTTTTTCAGCGTATTTATATTCATATACTGTTCCTCGACTTCTTCACGCTCGTACTTGATATAATTATCATAGCTGAGGTTTGTCAGTCGGGTTATATCGGCAATTGTCAGACCTTTATCTGTTCTCGCTTTCGCAAGGCGGGTAAGTCCTGAATTATTTTTTCCAGCTTTCTTCAACCGCAACAGCGCAAGCCACGGTAGCGCCAACCATGGGGTTGTTGCCCATGCCGATAAGACCCATCATCTCAACGTGAGCGGGAACGGAGGAAGAACCTGCAAACTGTGCGTCGGAGTGCATTCTGCCCATGGTATCGGTCATACCGTAGGAAGCAGGACCTGCCGCCATGTTATCGGGGTGCAGAGTACGGCCTGTGCCGCCGCCGGAAGCAACGGAGAAATACTTCTTGCCCTTTTCGTTGCACTCTTTCTTGTAAGTGCCTGCAACAGGGTGCTGGAAACGGGTGGGGTTGGTGGAGTTACCTGTAATGGAAACGTCAACTCCCTCCTTCCACATGATAGCCACGCCCTCGGTAACGTCGTTTGCGCCGTAGCAGTTTACCTTGGAGCGAAGTCCGTCGGAATAAGGCTTGCGGAATACTTCCTTTACCTCGCCTGTGTAGTAGTCCATTTCGGTCTCCACATATGTAAAGCCGTTTATTCTTGCAATGATCTGAGCAGCATCCTTGCCGAGACCGTTAAGGATAACTCTGAGGGGTTCCTTACGTACACGGTTTGCCTTTTCCGCAATACCGATAGCACCCTCTGCTGCCGCAAAGGACTCGTGACCTGCCAGGAACGCAAAGCACTTTGTATCCTCCTCAAGAAGCATCTTACCCAGATTGCCGTGGCCGAGACCAACCTTTCTCTGATCTGCAACAGAGCCGGGAATACAGAATGCCTGAAGCCCCTCGCCTATAGCAGCGGCAGCGTCGGCAGCTCTTGTGCAGCCCTTCTTTATAGCAATAGCGCAGCCTACTGTGTAAGCCCACTTTGCATTCTCAAAGCAGATAGGCTGAATGCCCTCGACCAGCTTGTAAATGTCAAGACCCTTTGCCTTTGTAACCTCGGCAGCCTCCTCAATGGAGCTTATGCCGTACTGAGAAAGAACATCGAGAATTTGCTTTTCTCTTCTTTCATATGATTCAAATAAAGCCATTTTTGACTAACCTCCTACTAAATTTTACAGAAAAACTGCATTGAATGAGTAATTATCATTACTGCTTTCTGGGGTCGATGATCTTAGCGGCATCAGCTACTCTGCCGTACTGTCCCTTTGCCTTTTCAAAAGCAGTGTTGGCGTCGTCGCCCGCCTTGATGAAGTCCATCATTTTGCCGAAGTTGACAAACTGATAGCCGATTATCTCATCGTCCTCATTGAGCGCAATGCCTGTAACATAGCCGTCGGTCATTTCAAGGTAACGGGGGCCCTTTGCAAGAGTTCCGTACATTGTACCAACCTGTGAACGCAGACCTTTGCCCAGATCCTCCAGTCCTGCGCCTACCACAAGCCCGTCCTCGGAGAAAGCTGACTGGGAACGTCCGTAAACTATCTGTAAGAACAGCTCCCTCATAGCGGTGTTGATAGCGTCGCATACAAGGTCGGTGTTAAGAGCCTCCAGCACGGTTCTGCCGGGGAGAATTTCCGCTGCCATAGCCGCAGAATGGGTCATGCCCGAACAGCCTATGGTCTCAACGAGACATTCCTGGATAACACCCTCCTTTACATTAAGGGTCAGCTTACAAGTACCCTGCTGGGGAGCACACCAGCCGATACCATGAGTAAATCCCGAAATATCCTTGATCTCCTTTGCCTTTACCCACTTTGCCTCCTCGGGAATGGGAGCCGCTCCGTGCGCCACGCCCTGCGCTACGGGACACATTGTTTCAACCTCATGAGAATAAATCATAACAGTTACAAACTCCTTTCGCATTTTCGTCTGCGGGAACATTCACGCAAACCATACAAGTATATTATACATTATATTTCCAAAAAAATCAAGGGGTTTTGTAAATATTCACAAAAAAATGGCATATAATAATAATTTATTAAAAATTTGCTCAAATTTACTCCCTTGTTCTTCTAAATAGGGACTTCACTGCATATGTTTTTGTAAACATTAAGTAACTGCCGGTCATTTTGCGGCAGTTTCCCGGGGTTTCCCGACAAAAAATAACATAAAGTAAATTACCGAAAGGACGGAGTAAATATTGGATATTATCACATTAACAATGATAGCTGTAGGACTTTCCATGGACGCCTTTGCCGTGGCGGTATGCAAAGGACTGGCGGCGGGAAAATGCACCTTAAAAAATGCCCTTAAATGCGGTGTATGGTTCGGCAGCTTTCAGGCAATAATGCCGTTTATCGGATTTATTCTCGGCATACGCTTCAAAGGATACATATCAGCCTTCGATCACTGGATAGCCCTCATGCTGCTTAGCTTTATCGGCTTCGGCATGATAAAATCCTCACTTGACAAGGATGAACCGGAAAGTCCCTCATTCGGAGCAAAGGCAATGCTTGCGGCGGCAGTTGCCACCAGCATTGATGCCCTTGCACTGGGGATAACGTTCGCATTTTTATCGGTAAATATTTACATCTCAATGGCGGTCATCGGAGGATGTGCCTTTATAATTTCGGCTATGGGTGTAAAAATAGGCTCTGTTTTCGGAGGCAAGAGCCGAAAAAAAGCAGAGGTCATCGGCGGCGTCATTCTGATAATTTTAGGAATAAAGATTTTGCTGGAGCATTTAAGATAAAAAATGTTCCCCGAAAAAAAAAGAATCTTTCACCTCATTTTTTTCATTTGTAACAACCTTTAGTTGGCGGCATTATTTTCAGGAATATATTCATAACCATCCGAATTAGCTTTAATTATATATCCATTGTCCTCTATTTCAATATATAAGAATCCATTATCATATTTCAAAAAATATATCGCTCATCGTATGTTTCTTGCGGAACCTTTACGGTAATGATTTGCTGAACAGCAGCGTCATAAACATAGCATTTATCTGTATATACACCGGCCCAAAAATAATTATCATCGGTTTTAACTTCTTTAATTTCCTCATCACGCCATACTATATACAGTATGTTTTCAGTGTTCAGAAAGTAAATAGGGGAATATGTCTCATGGTAATTGGCTTTTATTTTCGTATCATTTCCGCTGAAATCAATAGTATGTAAATTATAATAGGGTTCATCAGTCTCGCTCCAA
>CAMWIR010000200.1 GCA_947174365.1 uncultured Ruminococcus sp.
CGTCCTTTTTCACCAGCTCGAAGTCTCCCCCGCCGCCCAAACGGGAATATTCGGAGGTCACGTTAAAGCCCAGTGAATAGAACCGCACCTCCTCCCCGTATTGGTTTTCCTTTCTGCCGAAATAATTGGTATCGGCGAAAAACCATATCCCGTTTGCACCAACATCAAGGTCAAGGGAACGTTCATATGTCAGCTTCAGGTTCAGATATTCCCTCATTTGAGGATTATCCGTGAACATCTCCGGGTGGAAATATCCGCTCCCGAGACCGCTGTAATAATAGCGCACAAAGCTTTCCATAATATCCCGCGGTTCGCTGAAATATTCATACATTATTATGGATTCTGCGATTACTCTGCACTGTTCCTCTGTGACCGCCCCCTCCTTAAAACGTGCCACAGCGAAAACTCCGTCAAAATCATCGAAATACATTGCGGCATAGCTGCCGTCAATTACCGTAAAAGCATTCTGACTGAAATATTCACGGCTTACGGGAGTGTAATTCTCCTGCCAGTTTCCCTGCAAGTCTTTGTAGACCGTCAGATATGCGTCTCCGTCGTCTGTATCTACGCTTTCTTCAAGGAAGCCAAGGGCTGCCGTACCCGCAAATTCGCCTCTTGTATCATAAATATTCACAGGCGTGAAAAGCTCTGGCAGGTAAGTTTCTTCGTTTCTTCCGGGAGTTTTTACCGTCCAGCCCTCGGGCAGGTCAAGGGACAGATATACCGCAGGCATTTGCTTTGTTATCTCGTTGCTCCGTATGTCGTTATCGGGCATTACTATAGTATGCTCGGTGTATTTTTCGGGCTTTTCGTTTTTGAGCGATTGAGCGCTGTTCTCCTCACGGACGTAAATGCCGTAAGCAGTGTCCATATATGAACTGAGCAGATCTTGCGAATACGCAATAACTCCTGCACCTTTATACTCAAGATACTGCATATGCTGATCCCGTTCCAGCTTGTAGCCATAGGCTTGCTCACTTGCTGTATAAAATTCTTCTACTTCCGCCAGTTGTTCATCTGTCTTATGGATACGGATATTTCCGTTCGGGTCTATTTCTATCTCGGCTTTGATCTCCGTTTCATTTGTCCTGTTTATGCGCTTGTAGGTTCCCGGCAAAAAGGGCGCGTCATACTTGCTGCAAACCTCTTTGCACAGAAATTCCCAATCGCTGTCGGATATTGTGTAATAAACGGGAACGCCGCAAAAATCCTTATATCCCTTTTGAACGGCAATATAGCGGTGAGGCTTCTGCACTTCCGCAAACTCCATAGCGTCTGTTACGGGAGAGAGCATGGTGATCCGTATAAAATGTTCCCCGTCATTTACTTGAACGGTGTAAAAAGTATTATAGCCGCTCGCCAAGGAATATTCCTCCCCTTTTTCTATTCCCGTAAACAGCTCTGACTTTTCTGTGGGCATAAGCTCAAAGCTTTTAAGCCTTTGCCATATTTTTTGGCTGTCCTCATCATCTGCGCCGTAGCTTGCATTTGTAATATCGTTGCGTACACCAATATAGCATTTTGTCGTTTCGGCTTTTTCCACAATAACATTATCCGACATATCATTGCCGTAATAGGAAACTCTCACCATGTCCCCGTGCTGAAATTCCTCTTCCGATGAAACAGTCACGCTGTCTGTCACTCCGCTTAAATTATCCGGGGAAACATGATAGCTGTTATCGGAAAGATCAAAATAAATATACGGCTTGCCGCCCAACGGGTCGGGAACAAGGGTATACTCATTTTCCGCATTTCCAGTGACCGTCCCCGTAAAGTTATGGATGGCGTATTCGGAAAAGCTGCTGTAAACCCTTTCAAATTCCTCATTGGTAACGGTAAAATAGCTGTATTTGGTGTTGGTGAGCAAGTTCTGCCGAAGCTGTGCGTAAATTTCCTCCGAGCCGTCCTCGTTTTCATGAATAAAAAATCTCACACCGTCAGGGTCGGCAGCTGCCATAGAACCTTTATAAAAAATAAGGGAAAACAGGAAATTTTCCGGTGCTTCCGACGGAGCGCCCACCCTTTTGAATGAAATGCTGTCAAACACATCCACAAATTCCTTTATCTCGGATTTGGCGCACTCTCTTACGCCGTCGGCGGAAATAAGGTTAATACTTTCATAGCTCCCAAGCCTTATAAAATCCGAATTTTGAGCATTTGTCAGCAGACACACCGACGCTCCGACTATTATCACGGCAGCTGCGACCGCCGCCGCTTTGGTAGGCGCTTTTGCGCCCAGTATTCCTTTGATTCGACCCTTTATCCCCGATTCACCGAAGCTGAGCGCACCTCCGAGAGATAGTTTGCTTTGCCGCATGGACATATTAAGCAGGGCGTTTGCGTAGGTTTTCCGCTCTTCATTGCCCAGCGCCGACAATGCCCTTTCGTCACAGCTAAGCTCCATATCGTCCGTCATAAGGCGGCAGCCCACCCATACCAAGGGATTGAACCAGTGAATGGCGGTTATGGGTATACAAAGCAGCTTTACAATGTGGTCTCCCCTGCTTATATGCGCCCTTTCATGGGCAAGCACACAACGCAGATCATCCTCCGATATCCCTCGCGGGACATATATTTTAGGGCGTATGATACCGAAAACAAAGGGAGTTTCTATGTTGTCGCAAATATACATTTCTCCTGCGTTCTCGGCGTTTCTTACACGGCGGCGAACCAGTTCCCAGCTTACCGCTGTCCATATAAGCACGCCTATGCTGCCGCAAAGCCATATAATTGCCGCTATGTTTGCGGCGCTTCCAAAGCCGCTGTCCGTATTTTCGCTGTTGTCGGGTGCTGTTGCCTCATTGACTGCCGACGGTATTTCACTTATGTCCGATACATTATCCCGCTGATGATTTTCATTTACAAAAGGCGTTTCACTCTCCCCTGCCGAATTGGCGGTCTGCAAATTATCGGAAATCTGAGGAACTTGCGAAACACTTGCAGTCTGCGAATAAACCGCCGTTTCCCCCGATGACGATATGTACTCCATGCGGTTTTCATTAACGGGAGTGCCTAAAAGATTAAAAATGCTGATCGCCGAGGACATTGCCACAGGACAAAGCAGACGCACAGCGGGAATTATCCACAGCGCATAGGAATACCGTCTCGGCAGTTTTCTGAACGCCAGCCGCAGTAGCATTACCGCTCCGATCATCACAGCTCCGGTAACGCTCATATTTACCGCATTATAAAATAAATTCCCCATATCATTTATCCTCCGTGTAATCGTCGATAAGCCGTTTCAGCTCCGCCGCCTCTTCCTTTGTCAGCCGTTCCTTTTGCAGAAACGCCGTCAGAAACATAGGAAGCGACCCGCCAAAGCCCCTTTCTATCAGATCTTCCGAGCGGTGCTTCATGACCTCATCACGGCTGCGCAAAGCCGTGATTACAGCATTTTCGCTTTTTATGTACCCCTTTAACGTCAGCTTTTTCACCACCGTGTAAACCGTGGATTTTTTCCAGCCCAGCGCTTCACCTGCCAGAGTTACCACTTCCCCTGACTTTACAGGGGAATTATCCCAGATTATTTCCATAAGGCTAAGCTCGCTGTTTGGTAAATTACTGCTCATTTTTTCATTTCTCCTTATACAATTTATTGGGTCAATATTTATTGACCATTTTCACTTGTATCCATTTCGGTTATTTCAATGGAAGAGAGCATTTTCTCTGCAATATCTTTATCGTAAAATTCCGCAAGGAATGAGATACTTGTCATATATTCCCCACGCTTTACGATATAAATATAGGTTTCATAAATACCGCTTTCGCTGTAATGATCGGGAACGGAGGAGTGGAGCATATATTCATAAAGTCC
>CAMWIR010000201.1 GCA_947174365.1 uncultured Ruminococcus sp.
TTGTTGACAGTATAACAGAGGAAAGCCGCAGCATAAGGGATTTCTGTCCCGAGGTACTGCACATCTTCTCATGCGCCGCACGACGTGCTTTCTGGGACAGGAACAAGCCCACATATGAGCTTTCACCCTTTAAGGATATATCTTTTTCAGCCGGATTTTTCTCTCACGGCGAATTTATCCGCACAAACGATTATCTTAATCAGCACAATGTGACCCTTGTTATCGCAGCAATGCGCGAGGGAGAGCCGTGCGAAGCCGCGCATACAGACTGCGGGGCAACTTTGTCCCTGTCGAAGATCCCTCTTGTGTCCCGTCTTGCAAGGTTCATCGCCGAATCCACAAGAGAACTGGAGGAGGCTGTCGTTACAGACGGACTTACCGGGCTTTACAACCGTAAAGAGATACAGTCAAGGATAGAAAATCAGCTTAAATCTGTGGATAAATATGAGTTTTCCATTATAATGCTTGATATAGACAACTTCAAGAGGGTCAACGATACCTACGGTCACCAGACAGGAGATACCGTTATCCGCTCAATATCGAATATTCTCAAAAGGGATAACGGCAGCGGAGGATTTTCCGGGGGACGCTGGGGCGGCGAAGAGTTTATGCTTCTGCTGCCCAATACCAATCTCCTTGCCGCCGTTGACGTTGCCGAAAACATACGCCGTACCTTTGAAGAAATTGAGTATCCTGACATTCCCTCTCAGACCGTAAGCGTGGGAGTGACTCAGGCAAGGCTTGACGATACGATAGATTCCCTCTGTACACGAGTAGACAGCTCCCTTTACAAGGCAAAGCAGAGCGGAAAGAACAGAGTTGTCAAGGATTGAAGGTCTTGTAAAAATAACCGCAGAGCATTAAAACAACCCCGGCAGGAATTTCAATATGTCCTGCCGGGGTTGTTTTATTATTTGCAAAATTTTTTTCACGTTCACGGTTCGTATTTTCCGCCGTCCAAAAGCTTTCTGTAAAAAACGGAAACAGGCAGCGGCTTGTCAAAGAAATAACCCTGCGCTCTGAAGCAGCCGCAATTTTTCAGAAGCTCCACCTGCTCCGGACTTTCCACGCCCTCAACAATACACTCAAGCCCCAGCTCCTGCGCCATCGAAATAACATATTTCAGCATTACACTTTTTTCCTTCTTATTTTCGTCCCCATCGTCCGGCAAGAAGCTTTTGTCTATTTTCAGCACGTTCCAAGGCAGGTCACGAATAAGATTAAGAGAGGAATATCCCACGCCGAAATCGTCGACAGATGTGCTTATATCAACGCTGTGCAGCGATGATACTATTTTTTTCAGTTCCTTAAAGTCCACGTCGGTAGTGGTTTCGGTAAGCTCGATCTCAATGTATTCGTGCGGTATGTCGTATTTGTCAATGATCTCCGTTATGCGCTCCGCAAGTCCTTCGTCTCCAAGGTGCATTCTTGACAGATTGACCGATACCTTTACAAGCGGCAGACCGCTGTCTTGCCACCTGCGCATATCCTTGCAGACGTGTTCCAGCATATAAAAATCAAGCACGCAGATGTTATGGCTCTGCTCCAATATAGGAATGAACCGAAAAGGCGGAACAAGCTCGTCATTGTGCTGCCAGCGGCAAAGAGCCTCTGCGCCGCTTATTGTATAATCAATAAGGTTTACCTTCGGCTGATAGTATACAAGAAATTCTTCCTTGTCGATAGCTTCATAAAACAGGCTTTCCAGCATCTTTTTTGCCTCGCTGCGCTTTTTAAGCTCATCGTTAAATTCTGCATAGGGTACACCATGGCTGTATCTGGAGGCTATTTCGGCTATAGTTACAGCTTCCATTATCTCATAAGGACTGCGGCAACAGCTGTCAATATCGTAATATCCTGCGTGCGCCGATACAAAAAGCTCTTCAATACCTCGAAATTCAGTAGGGAGAACTACACCCGAAAGGTGGCGTATGACCTCTTCCTTTTTGTTCTTTTTGAATAGTGCAACAAAATGGTCTCCGCCAAGTCTGCTGACAAAGCCTCCCTCACCGATAATATCCCGCAGTCCGTAAACATATCGCTTCATTATCTGAGTGCCGCCGTCCCTGCCCAGCTTGGAGTTTATAACGGACAATTGAGATATGTTAAAACGGCAGGCACAGTATTCCCCTATTTCACCGGTCGCAAACATCTCCCCTGCCCTTTTCATAAAGTACCGCAGATTATAAAGCTCCATTTTGTTATCCATAACGGCAAACTTTTCGGCCACCGCGGCAATACGTATGCGGTCATTGACCAGATACAGCGCCGAAATAAATGTGTCTATCCTGCTTTTATCCTCACTGTCCCACTCACCGCTGTCCTTGTATGGATAAACGGAATAATTTGAAACGCAGCCGTCCTCATGTCTCTTTACAATGGTAAAAGGGCGGCTTTCGTCCCTATCGTCACGGGAAAATACAGAAAAGGTGTCGTTCTGCAAAAAAAGCGTATTCGCCTTGTCGGGGATATTATACACAACTTCAAGCTCAGCAATTCCCAGCAAGCCGCATATTTTTTCAATTGAGCCTTTTAAACACGGGTTGTCCTCCGCCGGTGCAAGCTTTTCAGAATTTTTGATGAATTCCAGCATTGCTGCAGAAAATTTTTCCGAATTATTACAGGGCATAAAAAATCCCTCCTTATGTTCTCTGCTTACATACAATTATATAGAAAAAATTTCTTTTTGTCAACCCTTTATAAAGAAAAGCTTACCAAATTCTTCTACATAACGATACAAAAAAAATTTGAAAAAATCCGAAATACTATTGACATTCTCTGTTACATCTGATATGCTGTATATAATATGATATTAACAGTATATTAAAGGAGCGTTTCATGAAAATCGTCATTAAAAATAAATCCGAGCTTCCGATCTATGAACAGATCAAACAGCAAATGAAAGCGCAGATCTTAGACGGTACGGCTACGGAAGACGAGCAATTGCCGTCTATAAGGCAGCTTGCCCGTGATCTGAAAATCAGTGTTATCACCACAACAAGAGTGTACAATGATCTTTCGGACGAGGGCTTTATCATTTCGGTTGCAGGCAAGGGATATTTTGTCGCACCGAGAAACAATGAGCTTCTGCGGGAGCGTATGCTTTATGAAATGGAGGACGGTCTTGAAAAAGCCGTCACGAACGGCCGGAATGCAGGACTCACCGATGATGAGATCGTCGCTGCACTAAGAAAATTTATGGAGGACTGATCATGGAAAATATTCTGGAAATAAACGGACTCTGCAAGGCATATGATGATTTTTCACTAAAAGATGTGAATTTTTCGCTGCCGAAAGGCTTTATTATGGGATTTGTCGGACAGAACGGCTCGGGCAAGACAACCACTATCCGTTCTATACTGAATATGGCGAAGATCGACAGCGGCAGTATCAGCGTGTTCGGACTGGACAGCGTGACCGATACCATTTCGATAAAAGAGCGTCTGGGAGTGGTGTTTGACAGTCTGTACCTTGCCGAGCATTTGAATGTAAGGCAGATCGAGCAGCAGCTGAAGCCGTTTTACAAGGACTGGGACAGCAAGGAATTTTCCCGCCGTATCAAGGAATTTGGCCTGCCCGATAGCAAAAAGGTCGGCGATTTCTCAAAGGGAATGAAGATGAAGCTGATGATCGCAATTGCCTTGTCGCACAAGGCGGCGCTTATCATTCTGGACGAACCCACAAGCGGTCTTGACCCTGTTGCCCGTGACGAGC
>CAMWIR010000202.1 GCA_947174365.1 uncultured Ruminococcus sp.
GTCATAAAGGAACGACCGCGCCTCGTCCGCCTCGCCGAAGCCCTCTCCCAAAGACAGCTGCTCCTCGGCAAACTTCCCTAAGATCAGCCGCCACCTTGACTCCATTATTTTCGCTTCGGTCATTTTCACATTCCCCCTTTTTCATAAAATCCCAATCCCCATTTTCTCATCATTTCCGCCGCCCTTTTATCCGCATTTCTCGCCGCAATTATCTCATTTGCGGAAAATGCCGCACTGCCCGCAAGCTTGTCTGCGCTTATGCCGTGCAGTCCTGCGACCAGTCCCGCTATCCTTGCGGTCTCCACAGGCAAAAATGAGGTAAACGCCCGCCGCAGCCTCGGCAGCGCCGCCATAAATTCCTCTTCACCCATAGCGCTTATGGCACAGTCTATTGACAGCAGTATCTTTTCCCCCGTAAACACAGCGTCCCGCCCCGTTAAAATAACGCCGTAAAGAAACTCCGCCGCACTTTCGCTGTCTGCCGAAAGCATATACCCGCTGATTATATCGCAGTATTCCTCCTCGGGTATCTCCCCCGCCTTGTTAAGCAGCGCCGTCATTACACCGTACAGCTGAGGAGAAACCGTCCCGCCCCGCACAGCCTTTTTTATCTCACCGATAAATTCCTCCTCGGGACATTCCTCCCTGTGATCGTGAGCTAACGCAAACATGCTCCGCAGCCCCTGTGCGATCTCGTCCACATTTCCACCCGTCACCCCCATAATATCCTCTATCTTGTTCAGCGCCGCTCCGTAGGAAAGCCCCAGCAAATTAAGAATATCCCTGTCATATTCCCCGAATGTAAGCCGCTGCAGCGTAAGTAAACGTCCTATATACTGCATAAACCTGTTTTGGGAAATAAAGTCGCTGTCGTCCCTTATTTTATCCGCAGCGTCCGTAAGAAAACGGCTTATTTCCGTGGAAAATCCCGTCATATAGGTGGACAGCAGAAATTTTCCCACATCCTCCGCACTTGCAGCCTTGCCGAAGTTTATCTTCAAGACCTCTCTGCATATACTCTCCACAGTCTCTCCGTAAACCGACAGATCAATGAGCCTTGTCTGCACGGAAGTCCCGCTGCGCACCTTCCATATCTCTCTTACCAGATTAACGTCCCGCCCCGCAGCATAATCGGGACCGCTCTCCTGCTTGCAAAAGCCCGTATCCAGAAATTTCATCCTGTGGAAAAAGCAGCTTTTCTCGTAATGGTTCTTATTTTTCACCACATCAAGTGTAACATTCTGAACAGCGATCGTCCCCGTGTTTATGCGGAATTTCTTGCACTGTGCCCTGAAATCCATTACGCAGGGAGGCGTGATGATCCGTTCGTCATCTCCCTCACGGACAGTGATGTTTACCTCCCCCGCTCCAAGCCCTGTCATTCTGCGGTAAAGATAATCCAGTTCAAAAACCGCCGTGGTGTCAATGCTTCCTTTGACAAACGCCGAGCGCACCCCGTCAATAAGCTCAAAAGCCCCCGGCTGACTTCTACCCCTCAGCCTTGCCAGCTCCCTTGCCATATAATACCCCTGCGCCTCATCAGGCAGAGAAACAGGCTGTTTATCCCGTGCAAACCTCGCCGTTTTAACAATAAAATCCAGAACCGTCCCCGTGTAAGCCTCTTCCTCTCCTGCTTCCATCCGCTTCCAGACCTCAGAATAAAAAGCAGGAAAGGGTATACCCGCCCCATAGCCCGATTTGCTGTCGGTCTCCGCAAAAGTATAGGGCATAAGATACAGCTCGCTGTCTTTAGCCACATAGCTTTTGAATTTTATTTTGTTACTGTCCTCCGCCAAGCCCTTTACATGATAAGCCCCGCACACCGCCAATATCCGCTTGTATTTCTTTTTTGCCTCTGCAATTTTCCCCCTCATGTAGCATTCTCTCGCCCTGTTTTCATCGTCCGGAGCGGACAAACTCCGCATATATATCCCCAGCATAAAAACCGACCTTATAAATTCCTCATTGTCGGTCTTATAACCGGTTTCAAAAGCGCTCTCCCAGAATTCCGAAAAGCTTCGGCAGCCGCTTTTCTCGGCAGTCCGCCTGTAATATTCCGCCGTCTCGCTGTCGCCGAAATCACGGATATTTTTCTTTTCGGGAAACTGCACCAACTGCATGGCATAGGGCATATCCATAAATTCCGCATCTATCCCATTTTCCGCCGCAAATTTTACAGCAGCATACTCGGGTGAAAACTTCAGAAACGGATAATACGCCCTGTATCTTTCCTTTTCTTCGCTGACAGTCCCCACCCTGTCATTGTAGCTTGAATAAATGCACACAGGCGGCACGATTCCCTCGTCCCCCAGATAGGGAATGAGAAAGCTGCCGTCAAAAGGGCCCTCGATAAGAATGCAGTCGGGCTTATACCGCCTTGCAAATTCCTTTAAATGATAAGCGCAGGCAGGCGAATGGTGACGTACAGGAAAATAAGCCACACCCCCGTCCTCCACAGGCAGTACGCAGCACTTTTCAAATAAGACCTTATCAATATCAAAAGAATTCTCACTCATTTCAACGAACTCCTGCTGTCGTAAAATTCGCTCCATATCCCCCCGCGCCGCTCAGCCTTCAGCTTAACAGCGCCGCTGTAATATTCCCGTAATTTAGGCAGATCGTCCTTGTTTTCTTTCATGACCGCCCCCAGCAGATTTTCCGTCAGCTTCTGCATGGATATCCTTCCACCCCCGAAATATTCTGCATCAAGAGCTGACTGATAATAAACCGACACCGCCTCCGCCGTGCTCATAACACAGGACATTTTCGGAATGCTCGCCTTTTCCGCAGAAACACCGCTCCGCAGCTCTCCGAAAACCTCAGCTAAAATCTCAGCTGCATTAATGTCGATCTTTGCACTTATCCCCGCAGCCTCCATAAGTCCCTCACACTGGCTCCTGATTATCTCCGCTTCCAGCTTAGCGCTTTTCACAGGCTCCACCGTTTCAAAATTAAACCGCCTTTTAAGCGCCGAGGACATATCATTGACCCCCTTGTCACGAGTGTTTGCCGTCCCTATAATGTTAAACCCCTCAGCCGCAAACAAAAGATTATTCCCCTCATTGAATTCGGGAATATTCATCACCCTGTCGCTCATGAGCGATATAAGCGTGTCCTGTACCTCCTGAGGGCAGCGGGTAAGCTCTTCAAACCGTGTAATTATCCCCTCGCTCATTCCCTTGTACACAGGCGCAGGGATAAGCGCCTCCTTAACAGGTCCCTTGCTCAGCAGCAGCGCATAATTCCAGCTGTATTTAATGTTGTCCTCTGTAGTCCCCGCCGACCCCTGCACCGTGTTTGAGGAACAGCCGCATATCGCAGCGGATAAAAGCTCCGAAAGCATAGTCTTAGCCGTGCCGGGTTCGCCAACAAGCATAAGTCCTCTGCTTCCCGCAAGAGTTATCACAGCCCGCTCCACAAGCGCATTGTCGCCGTAAAATTTCTGTGTTATCATAACACTTTCCCCGTCAAGCTTTATCGGCGTTTTCCTGCCCAAAATAAAATCCCTTACCGCTGCAGGGGAAAGCTTCCACCCCGCAGGCTTCCTGCTTTCCCTGTCAGCCTCACAAAGCGCCGCCAGTTCCTTTGCATATTTTTCCTCGGCCAAAGGCTTTTGAATCTTGCTCATAAATCAAACCCTCATTTATAATTTTAAAATTTCCGGTAATCACACAATCACATAATCGCACGTGTGACCGATATCAGTAC
>CAMWIR010000203.1 GCA_947174365.1 uncultured Ruminococcus sp.
GTGTGTGCGCTTGTTTGCTTTCGTTGTCGGTTCGCTCTTTACTCTTTAATAATATTTCGCGTCGTCGTTGAGGACTTCATGGAGCTTTTCAATGTCCTCCAAGACCTTGCCTGCGCCTGCCGCAACACAGTCCAGCGGACTGTCCGCTATTACCACAGGCATTCCCGTTTCCCGGTTGATAAGCTTGTCCAGCCCTTTTATAAGCGCCCCGCCTCCTGCAAGGGTTATCCCCTGGTCGATTATATCCGCTGCCAGCTCGGGCGGCGTTTTCTCAAGGGTTGTCTTGATAGCGTCTACCACATGGGTCAGCGGCTCAGCAAGAGCTTCCCGGATTTCAGCCCCCGTAACAGTAATATTCTCGGGCAGTCCGTTCAGCAGATTCCGCCCCTTTATCTCCATATCCGCCTCTTTTTCATGCTCGGGAGGATATGCGCTACCTATGGCTATTTTAACGTTCTCCGCCGTGCGCTCACCTATAAGCAGATTGTATTTTTTCTTGATGTAATTGATTATCGCATTGTCAAATGCGTCCCCTGCGATCCTCACGCTGCGGGAGGTAACGATACCCCCGAGAGAGATCACAGCCACCTCCGAAGTGCCTCCGCCTATGTCCACTATCATAGACCCCGTAGGCTCGCTTACCGGAAGCCCTGCGCCAATAGCCGCCGCCATTGGCTCTTCAATAATGTTGACCCGCCTTGCTCCCGCATTTTCCGCAGCCTCTTTCACCGCCCTGCGCTCCACAGCGGTAACTCCCGAGGGAATGCAGATTATAACATTGGCTCTGGTGAAGAAAAAGCTTCCCCGCAGCGCCTTTTGAATAAACTCGTCCAGCATGGCGGAGGTTATCTCAAAATCGGCTATTACCCCGTCCTTGAGCGGCCGCACCGCGGTTATCGAACCCGGCGTCCTGCCTATTACTTCCTTTGCCTCCTGCCCTACATACTTTGGCTCCTCCGTCCTTGAATCCACAGCTACTACCGAAGGCTCACGGATAATTATCCCCTTGCCCTTCATGTAAACCAGCGTGTTTGCAGTACCCAGGTCGATGCCTATTTCTTTTGTAAACAGCATTGTCATCTTCTCCTTATGTTTTTTTCTCTTTATTTGTTCTGCACTTCCTGCAATTGCTTGACATTTTGTGCCGAGTTATCGGGTTTATACACTTGTGAATAAACAATATCACTTATAAACAACGTTTTTCCCGAAATTTATACATATTTCCGCAAAATTCAAATGCCCTGTAAATATTTTTTCCAAATTCGGGGTGATATATTTTTATTATATCACAAAATTTTCTTTCACACAACATTTTTTTGAAATTTTAACCGTTTTGTTATTTGTTACAGAATGTAAAATTTGGGGGTTAGCGGCAGGCAATCTATTGCATATTTTTATTACATATGGTATAATAAAACCGTTAGAATTTAAAGTCAAAAGCAAGAGGCTAAATTTCCCCAAAAAATCTTGCATAATTTTATTTTTCGGGGAATATTTTATTTTATGTTAGGGAAATTTTTGAAAAAAATTATTTGTAAAATTTTAGTGAACGGCCGTGAACATTTGCGCGGTTTAAATCCGTAAAGTGACAATGTATCACAATGCGCAAAGAAACAACTTATACAAGCCGCAATGGCAGCCGAAAGCTTTTTTAAAATTAAGTATTGACAAAATCCCCGAAGTGTAATATAATGATAAGAATTACGGAACTGATGATTAAAGGTATTTCCCCCGCCGAAGGCGGGGGAAATACCGCTACCCACAGCCGCTTTTAAAATTAAAGAAAAAAGCTGTTTTATCAGCGTTTACTTACATATTCAAGAGATCGGGGAAACTGTTTTCCGGAGGGATACTTATGGAAAAGACAAAAAAGCATACAAACGAAACGGAGGCAGCGGCTGTCAGGGTCTCGGGAGTCAGCATTGCCGTGAACACCGTGCTGACGGTTTTAAAGCTGTCGGCGGGTATAATCGGCAGATCCGGGGCTATGATATCGGACGCTGTTCACTCGGCCTCCGATGTGTTTAGCACATTCGTTGTTATAATCGGCGTGAAAATGGCGGGGAAAAAGGCGGATCACGAACACCCGTACGGTCATGAAAGAATGGAGTGCGCTGCCGCCCTCATTCTTGCAATGTTTCTGGCGGTAGTGGGTTTCGGGATAGGAGCAGAGGGTATAAAAAAGATCGCCGCAGGTAATTACAGCGATCTTGAGATACCGGGAAGCCTGCCGCTGATAGCAGCCATTGTGTCTGTCGCCGTTAAGGAGTGGATGTTCAGATACACTGCACATACGGCAAAAAAGATAAATTCGGGTGCGCTTATGGCTGACGCCTGGCACCACCGTTCGGACGCATTGTCCTCTGTAGGTTCTTTTGCGGGAATACTTTTTGCAAGAATAGGTTTTCCCGTAATGGACAGCATTGCAGGAGTAGTTATCAGCATATTCATAATCAAAGCGGCCTACGACATTTTCAAGGACGGGCTTGACAAAATGGTCGACCACTGCTGCGACAGCGAAACGGAAGAAAGGATACAAAAAACCGCAGCAGGTGTCGAGGGTGTGGAGGGTATAGACGATCTTAAAACAAGGCTGTTCGGAAACAAAATGTACATTGATCTGGAGATACTTGTACACGGCGATCTAAAGCTAAAGGACGCTCATTCAATAGCAGAGAAGGTGCATGACGTTATAGAGGAAAGCTTTCCAGACTGTAAGCATTGCATGGTTCATGTTAATCCTACCAAGGATTGACGGTCGGCGACCCGATGAAGAAATAAGCACAAATATTCCCCTGCCGCAGCATATGTGCACCGCTGTGCATGTGCAGCAGTGCACGCCGAAGCAGGGGAATAATTCATTCCATATATTTAACCGTTTCATCAAAAGGCTTTCTCGGTCTTGCATGAGGCGTTTCGGCGGCATATCCTAAAGAGAGCGCCGCCATAAGCGCACCGCTGTCCCCCAAAAATTCCGACAATTCCTCATAGGCAAAGAAAATGTTGCATATCCACAAAGACCCGATACCGAGGGACTCCGCCTCCAGTATCATATTCTCTATCGCCGCCCCCACCGACTGGATATCCGCCCATTCAAAGAACCGTTCCTCGGGGGTAAGGCTTTCATACAATGACTTGCCCCCGGGACTTACGATCATTATGAGCACAGGTGCTTCGTCCATTATTTTTGCGGTATGCCATGCGTCTGCAATGTGCCTCTTGCTGCCGGGAAGCAGCCTGCCCGTTTCCTCCTCCCGCTTTATTCCCCTGCGCATAAGTTCTACGGCCTGCGCCTTGGCGCTGCCTGTGACCACGGTGAATTTCCAAGGCTGGCGGTTCTTGGCGGAGGGGGCTTTTATCCCCGCGGTCAGAATTTTATCTACAATTTCACGGGGGATCCCCCTGCCCTCAAATTTCCGAATGCTTCTGCGGTTTTCGATCTCTTGCATATGTTATGGATTCTCCTTTGCTGTTATTTTTCGCGGCTCTCTCCTATCTGTTAAATAGGAGTGCAAATGTATCAGTAGAGGGCGTCCCTTATTTTTCTCATTTCTTTCCAAACATTATCTCCGTAGTTGCTTACCAAAACAGAAATGATCTCATTATTCGGATTGTATTCCGAAATGAAGCTTA
>CAMWIR010000204.1 GCA_947174365.1 uncultured Ruminococcus sp.
CTTTCGCACGTGGGAGTGGTGTAGATCTCGTTGTGCTCTACCTTTACCCAGGCCTCGGTAACGCCTGCCTGCTGTATCTCCATGGCCTTTTCGTAGCGGATAAGCTCTCCCGCGTCCGCCATGACCTCTCCTGTCATGGGACTCGCCACAGGTCTTGACAGATAGTGCCCCGCCAAACGTGAGCCTATACCTAATTTCTTATTATATTTATATCTTCCGAACCTTGCCAGATCGTAGCGCTTTGCGTCGAAGAAAAGCATATTGATATGGCTTTCCGCACTGTCCACCGTAGGAGGCTCGCCCGGGCGCAGCTTCTTGTAGACCTCCAGCAGCGCCTCTTCCCTGTTCTTGGTGGGGTCTTTCTGAAGAATGGTCTGGGAAATGCGCTCGTCAACTCCGAACATTTCCTCTATCTCGGGGTCTGTGCCGCAGCCCAGAGCCCTTATGAACGTCGTAAGAGGAATCTTCCTGTTCTTGTCAATGCGGACATATACCACGTCCGAGGAATCCATTTCATATTCCAGCCATGCGCCTCTGTTGGGGATAACGGTCGCCTTGAACAGATCCTTACCGGTCTTGTCCTTTTCCACCGCATAATAAACCCCGGGGGAACGGACAAGCTGGGAAACTATAACACGCTCTGCCCCGTTTATAACGAATGTTCCGCTGTCCGTCATAAGAGGAAAATCGCCCATAAATACGATATTTTCTTTAACATCGCCCGTTTCCTTATTCCACAGAGAAGCCTTTACCCGCAAAGGGGCAGCATAGGTGACGTCCCTTTCCTTGCACTCTTCCACCGAGTATTTTGGGGTCTCGTCAAGCTGAAAGTCCACGAAATTCAGCACAAGGTTGTTGTTGTAGTCGGTGATAGCCGATACATCACGGAAAACCTCTTTAAGTCCCTCCCTCAGAAACCAGTCGTAGGAATTTTTCTGTACTTCAATGAGGTTCGGCATACCCAGAACTTCATTGATCTTGCCGAAGCTCATACGGGTAGTTTTACCCATCTGCACAGGTTTTACATTCACCATAGGCGGACTCCTCCTCTAAAATAAAAAGCTTAAGGGAAATATAACCCGCTGCCCTTGCTGCTTGCATTATTGGCTGCCAATATTATTGGCAAATATTGCAAATAATAAGCATTAAAAAGCCCTGTTCCGAAAATTTTGTCCGCGGCAAAAAACACAATTTGTCATTTTGTTTCTTTCACCAAATTTTACCGCCGTTATTTACGCTTGCTTTGTAATAAACGCACAAACTGTCGGCATACTAAAAGCAAGGCAAAAAAGCTTACACAAAAGCATACCCGCAAAATGGTAAATTCTTTAGCAAACCGCTATACACAGGTATTTTTCAAGAACCTGCCGATGAAATTCACGGATAATTTTTCGGAGCATTTCCCTAAAAGGGGCATAAGATTACATTATAATACAATAGTTTATTATAACTTTTTTTCCTTGATTTGTCAAGAGGTTAAGAGGATAAATTTAAGATTTTACAATTTGTACATATAAATGCGTATAATATTTAATGAATAGCTACTAATCATAATTTTCCCAAGCTCTGACCTTTTTACATACTGATGATACATTAACTTGGAGATTAACTGTTGAAATGGCAGAATAGAACGTTATTATAATGGACAGTGCCCCTATAAACCGGTTTTTTTCGTTCTGTTTCATAATCCGTTTTCAAAAAACGGTCTGTTAAACACAGCAAGTGAGTCCGGCGACATAATGAATATTGCAAATGTTATAATGTCAAACATTTACATTTACCAATTCAAATAATTTTATTATATCAAATCCATCGGACGGCTCTAAATCGTATCCTTTATCAATGCACCTGTCAATGTCCGATAAAAAATCCCTTGCAGAAGAATACTCACTGAAAATACCGTTAGCGTTAAGAAGCTTGGTATACTTTTGTATCGGGTCGGGAACATTTATGTACAAGTCATCATGTATTGCCGAGAAAAAGCCGCAATGATATATTACATCATAACCTAAAAAATTAAGATCCGATAAAAGTAAATTATTCGGTTTATCGGAATTAAAATCATCAAATGTTTGAACAAACAGAATTCTCACATTTTCACCATATTCTTTGAGTGCCTTTGCATATTTCATAACAGCTTCGATATTGTCACATAAATATGTTTCTGTTTCGGTAAATGCTTTGTCCAGATATTCGTCCATAAATTCAAATAAATCGTTTTTGACTGCACTGAATTCGGGCTGTTGACTGTATGTGTTTGAAATATATGTTGTCGGCCATGAACGATACCTGAAAGTTCCCTGATATTTGCAGGTCTTTTCAATTTGCAATACGGAATTCTGAACAACAAAGCCTTGCATATATTTAACCTCCCAAGTATATTTAAGGAACTGCTGATTAAAGGTTTTTCCTCTGCCGCCATGGTCATTTGTGCCCTCGGGGAGAAAACCTTTAATCGGCAGCTCCCTAAATTTGGTATACTATAAATATTGTATCACAAACGGATTCATTTGTCAATAGCATTCTGCAAAATAATCCTGCATTAAATATAATTCTTTCTTTTGCATGTTTTTTGGCTGTATATTTGTATAATTTGCTTAAAGCAATAATATTGCCTTTGACAAACACATGAAAATATGCTATAATGAAATTCACTGAATAAACAATGAGAGGATATGTAAAAAATGAAATTCAGACCTTGCATAGATATACATAATGGAGCGGTCAAGCAGATAGTGGGGGGCAGCCTCAGGGATTCGGGAAACTCGGCAGCAGAGAATTTTGTTTCGGATATGGACGCTGAGCATTACGCAAAAATGTATAAGGAACGGGGACTTGCCGGGGGTCATATTATTTTGCTCAATCCCGCAGGCTCGGAATATTACGAGGCGGACAGGCAGCAGGCATTTGCGGCACTGGCGGAATATCCCGAGGGCTTGCAGGTGGGGGGCGGGGTCACTCCGGAGAATGCAGCGGAGTACCTTAATAAAGGTGCTTCCCATGTGATAGTTACCTCCTATGTTTTCAGAAACGGCGAGGTGGATTTTAAGCGGCTGGAGGAGATTTCCCGTGAAACAGGGCGGGAGAGGCTGGTGCTTGACCTTTCCTGCCGCAAAAAGGACGGACAGTATTTCATAGTCACCGACCGCTGGCAGAAGTGGACGGACACTCTTGTAACGGCGGAAAATATCCGTATGCTGTCCGCATACTGCGATGAATTTCTTATCCATGCTGCCGATGCCGAGGGGAAGCGGCAGGGGATCGAGAAGGATATTGTAAGGCTTCTGGGGGATATTCCCGAGGTGCGTGCCGTTTATGCGGGGGGGATAGGCAGCTTTGCGGATATTGAATGTCTGCGTGAGCTTGGGAAAGGTCGAGTTGATTTTACCGCAGGCAGCGCACTTGATATTTTCGGCGGCGATCTCTCCTTTGAGGAAGTTTGCAGGATCGGCTAACGCTCAAATGCCGCATGGCTTTGTTCCCCTCAAACGCCGAGGGACTGGCTTTTGTATTGTTCAAATGCTTAATTTGACAAGCGATTGTGACATGCCTGTTTAATAAAATGTGACTTTGTTTAGTGAATGCTTGATTTGAC
>CAMWIR010000205.1 GCA_947174365.1 uncultured Ruminococcus sp.
ATTGATTTCCCACAAGAATTGAAAGCGGCCATTTCATTCCTTTTTTCTTGAAATATTCAAAAGAAAATGAATAATCGAAAAAGGTTTTAAGCCAGGTCTTGTCTCTTACAATTGTATCCATTGGCGATATAAGCCGAACTTCACCGCTGTCTCCGACACCTTCAGCGTTCAGGAGGTGCGTTTTTGAAGAATGGATATAATAATTTTTACGTCCAATCTTATACGGAAGCTGCAATATCTTCTTTTCGGACTTGAGCTCTTCAAAAACAGGCAGAATATCGGCGGTTCTGTATCCTGATAAATGAGAAACATGAACCGGGTCGGTCACTCCCAATGAAGCTGTCAGCTTTTCAACTATACATTTTACAGCTTGTTTTTCATCAATGGGATCATCAGTCCAATCGGAAAAGCCCAACTTTTCTTTTAAAATATAAACAGGCTCTCTGAAAGTTCCCGGATTTCTGCCGCAAGTCAGAAGATCTCCCCTGCGGCACAATCTGTAAAAAGCGCGGAATATAGGCAGATCATAGCTTTGGTCATGCTCTCGTCTGTATTTATCCCATTCATAAGACAGTTCCAGTTTTTCCCAGATCTGATTAGCGGTCAATCCGCCGAACTCCGATAAGCTTTCCTTCAATTTTCTTTCCGCAGCCCGAACCTCGGGGCTATCTCCCGATATAAGCCAGCTTTCATCGGAACTTCCCCATCTCACAATACTTTTAGCTGCCTTTTTATATAATGAATATTCATTTCTCGGTACAAAAAACATATTCCGTTTAAATGCCCATGTTTCGACGACCTTAAACTCTTTATATGCTGCAATATCCAGTTGTTCCGCTTTAAAATCCTTTTTTCTGTTCCAAAGCATCATATATTGATTCAGATGTATAGTAGGATTCGGGTCATACTGCAATCCGCAAATATCCGATACAATATTCTCTATACTGTCGGAACTTTTCTTTAACAAGTGCTGACTCTCCAAAATAATATTGCGCATGACACTTATATCATAATTTGTATTACTCATAAAATAAACCCTTCTTGATTTGTTTAATTAATAAGCCGTCAACAAGCCTGAACTGCCGCTGCAGATACCGATTTATCACTTTTATCATATAACGAATATACTTATCAATTTGCTTGACATTATTTTGCAAATGATGTATACTTAAATAACGACGGAAAATTAATAAAAAGCAAGATAAATTTCCCGAAAAAAATATACAGGAAACGAGAATGAAAATTATGAATACATATGTAAATCCCGACCGCCTTGAATTTATTGTGACCTTTGCTTGCAGCGGAAAATGCAAGCACTGTTCGCTGGGTGATCCTCCCGGCAAAGCCGTACATATAGACTCTGCCGCCGCAGAAAATGCCGTGAAAAGCCTTGCCGGAAATTACAAAATAAACTCGGTCATGACCTTTGGGGGCGAGCCGCTTTTATATCTCGAAACCACCGCAAGGATACACGCCGCCGCAAAGGCAGCGGGCATTCCCCACAGGCAGATAATAACCAACGGATTTTTCACCAAAAACAAAGCCGAAATTTCCACTGCCGCCGATCTTCTTGCGGACAGTGGGGCAAACGAGATTCTGATCTCCGCAGACGCATTTCATCAGGAAACCGTTCCCTTGGAATTTCCTCTTGCATTCGGAGAGGCTCTGACAAAAAGAGGAATTGATGTAAAGGCCCAACCCGCTTGGCTTGTTTCTCCCGAAAACGATAATCCCTACAATGTAAAAACAAGGGAAATCATCGAAAAATTTAAGAGTATCGGAATACCTGCGGGCAATGGGAATGTTATTTTTCCCGCAGGAAACGCCCTTAAATATTTAGGAGAATATTTTACCGAAATTTCTCCCGAAAACCCTTACGAACAAGACCCCGGGAATATTACCTCTATCTCCGTCGAGCCGAACGGCAACTGCCTGAACGGAAATATTCTGCAAAGTAATATTCTCGAACTCATCGACAGCTACACGCCGTGAGCTAATCAAGCCCGTACATTTCATTATAAGCTTTCAAGGCCTCTTCCTCACCCAAAGAGCTTTTCATGTCGCAGTAAGTTTTAAGCCTTGCACTCAGCATTTCATACCTTATCTGCTTTTCTTTTTTCGCAAAATGATCCTCCCTTGACTGCACGGGATTATCCTCATATTTAAGCGCCTTTGCCTTTTCCCCGAACTGTTCATTCGTAAGGTCAAAAACAAACACGCCCAGATCATTGTAGCAGTGAACATTTCCGTCGCCCAAGGGTATGCCGCAAACCTTTCCCCCGAAAATATCCTGAGCCAAAAATGCGGTTACAGAGCACTGCCCCTTTGTTTTATTTTCCGGCGACCATTCGCTTCTCATACGGGGAGCGCAGGTGTCGGCACACCATATTTTTGACAGGGCTTCATACAGATCATCGGGGGTGTTTATGCCCGGAAAACTGCCGCTTAGAGGCCCCCCTATTTTATTCATATCGCCCGAAGAATAATATCCCATAAAGTCACCTCAAACCGATTAATTTTTCCTTATCAGCAGCGCAGCCAGATTCGCCGCCGTAAAAAGACATAACATACTTATGCAAACCGTTACCATCAGACCGTCAACAGCAGCCGGAGGATAACTTCTGCCGTGAATAACAGTCACCGCCGTTATTGCGGCAATGCCCGCAAGGATCGCCGTCAGGGATTCGCCCCCCATAACGCCCGAAACAATGTCCCTGCCCTCGGCGCAGGCGGCAGCGCAGCATACTATTGCAAATCCGCCGCTGACAATGAAAAATCCCGTAAACAACGAGGCGTTGTCTTCATTATCATATGGAACGGAAATTACCTCAACATCCCCTGTCATCTCCACATGATAATCAAAATCGCGAGATGCCTCATAGGTAGTGAATACGCTTCTTATAGGGAAGCCGAACAGGAAGAAAAACGCTGCCAGCACAAATAATATAATGTTGAGCGCGCAGAAATTCTTGCGGCTTTTATTCATAAGTCTGTGCTTGTCCTCGGTGCGGAGCTTGTTTTCCGTAACACAAGCAGCCTCTGTAATTATCAGCGTGAGAGCCGCTAAAATTGCCGCCCAAAATGTACCGTAGGGCAGACCGCCGCCGCTTACAGCGCAGATAAGCTCAGCCGACGCAAAACCTATCCCAGCCGCCAGTCTTACCGCAAAAATACGCCCGGCTCTTTCCATTATACCGGGATAATTTCCTATTCGGCCGATCCTTTTATAGCACTCCCCTCCCGCAATTTTCAGCGAACGTGCAGCACAGCTGTAAAGGGTCGCCTCCGACCATTCGCGGCTTGTTATAATGCCCACACAGGCTGTGAGCTGCAGCGCCTTTGCCGCCGCTGCCAGAAGAAGAGGCATAAAATCCTCCTGTCCGAAGATCCCCCCGTTTTTCAAGTACATTTCCGAAAAAAGCACCACTATTCCCATAAATGCCGCCATTGTACAGCCAATGCCGCTTATGTCCCCCCCAGTGCCCATAACTCTTGGGTCGGCAGTCTTTCTTGCAGCCAGCCTTCCGCTGT
>CAMWIR010000206.1 GCA_947174365.1 uncultured Ruminococcus sp.
CTCCGAAAGCAGTCGAAAAGGCTGAAAGCAGTCTGCCGAATATGAATTCGGAGGAAGCGGAAAATGCGCTTAAATTTTTTCGGGAAATGAGCGGAGTTACGGGCAGTGAACCGAAAGAGCACATACCCGATAAATCGAATGATTTGGTTGATGAGGCAAGTGCTGAGCCTGTTCGGGACGAACAGCCCGGTGACGGACAGGCTCAAACCGAAAATTTCCAAAATGTCGAATCCGAAAATGCGGGGCGGCCCCGACCTTATAAGCCCTTTGATATAACGGATATCCCAAGGACAGAGTTACACGCCGCACCGTCCGTTAATGAACCCGAAGAGGACAGTACCGAAAAATGCAGCCTTGCCGTTTGCGGTGCGGACTGCAACGACTGTCCTTTTGGTGAAGAAAACGACTGTCCCGGTTGCGGAGGACTTTGGGAGGACTGTGACATTGTGCGCTGCGCTGCGGTAAAGGGGCATGAACACTGCGGGCTGTGCGATAAATTCCCCTGCGACCTATTGCGTGACGCTGCCTTTGACCCCGATTCGGGGGATAACGGCGACAGGCTTCTTCGGCTCAAATCCCTCGGAGAAGCTGCTAACAGCCGCAGAAAACCGCGGCTTATAATGGCGGGCGGCTGCGGCGGCATTGCGCTGGGAACGGCGATAGGCGGATTTTCCGGAGCGCTTCTTCCATGGATTTTTGCCATGACCGTGGTCGGTGCGGGAGTCGGGCTTATGGCTGCGGTTTCCGTGAAAAACAAAGATCAAGCCAATCGGGGCAAAAAGCAGGAAGGAGAGTCGGGTTTATGGTGAATTTTTTGAAAATAAAAAGCGAAAATGACAGGTATTTTGCAGAGCATGAATTTCCCGAAATGCAGTCGGAATATATTTCCGATTTCAGTCCCGTAAAGCGCGGACGGCGTGAAGGGTTCGTGCTTTCTGAAAATATCCGCAGTCAGTCTACGATAGACTGCATTCTGCAAAATGCAGAACGGCATACGGTTGCGCTTAATTTTGCAAATGCGCTTGTACCCGGAGGCGCATACATTATGGGCGGGAATGCTCAGGAGGAATCCCTTTGCAGAGCGTCAATGCTTTATTACACCATAAAGGAAACCAAGGAATTCTACAGTGCAAACCGCAGACACCTTACCCCCGATTACACAGACGGGCAGATCTATTCAAGAAATGTGCCGATAATCCGCAATGATGAGGGGGAAATGCTTGAAAGCCCCGTGTTGTGCGACTTTATCACCTGTCCTGCGGTGAACAGGTATGAAGCGGCGGTTTGCCTTATGTCAAGGGAAAAGACCAATAAAATAATGGAGCGGCGTATCGAAAAGATAGTTTCCCTGGCAATGTCAAAAAGCCCTCGGCTTATAATCCTTGGGGCGTTCGGCTGCGGCGCTTTCGGCAACAAAAGGGAGGATATTTTCCCTATGTTTGAAGCGGCGGTGAACGAATTTACCGACGACAGTGCAGAGGTTATTTTTGCTGTCAAGGGGTAAGATTACCCTGTAACATTACCGATTGACAGCCCGAATATAATAAACTAAAGAGAGGATATGGAAGAATATGGCAAAAATTCAAATGACAACTCCTTTGGTGGAGATGGACGGAGACGAGATGACCAGAGTTATCTGGAAGATGATAAAGGACATTCTCATTGACCCTTATGTGGAGCTTAAAACCGAGTATTACGACCTGGGTCTGGTGCACAGGAATGAGACGGACGATCAGGTAACGGTCGACTCCGCCAATGCCACGAAAAAATACGGCGTTGCCGTAAAGTGCGCTACCATTACTCCCAATGCACAGCGTGTTGAGGAGTATAAGCTGAAAGAAATGTGGAAGTCTCCCAACGGAACTATTCGTGCCATTCTGGACGGCACAGTTTTCAGAAAACCCATTCTGGTAAATGGCATTACCCCCTACATTCCCACCTGGACAAAGCCCATTACCATAGCCCGTCACGCTTACGGCGACATTTACAAGAACACCGAGCTGAAAGCGGAAAAGGGCAGCAAGGCGGAGCTGGTCATTACCGATAAGGACGGCAAGGAAACAAGAGCGCTTATTCATGATTTTAAAAATTCCGACGGTATCGTTCAGGGCGTTCACAATCTTGATGATTCCATAGGCAGCTTTGCAAGGGCTTGCTTCAACTATGCCCTTGACGCAAAGGAGGATCTGTGGTTCGCTTCAAAGGACACCATTTCCAAGACCTATGACCACCGCTTCAAGGATATTTTTGCGGAGATTTACGAGGCGGAGTACAAGGCAAAATTCGAGGCAGCGGGGATAGAGTATTTCTATACGCTTATTGATGACGTGGTTGCACGTGTTATACGCTCGGAGGGCGGCTTTATCTGGGCTTGCAAGAACTATGACGGCGATGTTATGTCGGATATGCTGGCAACGGCGTTCGGCTCTCTGGGGCTTATGACCTCGGTTCTGGTTTCTCCCGACGGCGTTTACGAATACGAGGCGGCTCACGGTACGGTTACACGTCATTACTACAATTATTTAAAGGGCGAAAAGACCTCCACCAACCCTATTGCAACTATCTTTGCATGGTCGGGCGCACTTCGCAAGAGGGGCGAACTGGATAACATACCTGCACTCTGCGAATATGCCGATAAGTTGGAAAAGGCTTCTGTACAGACCATGGAGGACGGCATTATGGACAAGAATCTTTCGGCAATGAGCAAGCTGCCCAATAAGCAGGCAGTCGATACGGAAACTTTCCTGAAAGAGATCGCAGCAAGACTGGATAAGCTGCTTAGCTGATCGTCACGATAAAAGAAAAATCAGGCGGAATTTCATTTGCGCAAATGAAATTCCGCTGTTTTTTACAGCAAACAAGAGCACTCCAAAATGCGGTTGACACAGCATGGATTATGTGGTATAATGTCGAAAGAATGGCTTTCAAGCTGTTGAATAAATTAGAATTTACAGGAGGCAGACAATGAAAATAATAGCTATTGGAGCTGTGACAGCAGGCGGAAAAACAACTGTTGTCAATGCAATCAAAGGCAGGTTACCGAGAACAACCTCGCTTCACTTTGATGACTATTCATTCGACGGAGAAGTCGATGACTTTACCAAATGGGTATCGAAACGTGAAGAATATTATAATGTATGGGACTTATCACCATTAAAAGCAGATGTTGAAAGAATCGCCAATAGCGGAGAGTATGATTATCTGTTGTTGGATTATCCGTTTGCCTATCAGAATAAAATGATGAAAGGTTATCTGGACTGCTGTATCTTTATTGATACGCCGTTAGACATCGCAATGGCTCGAAGAGTGCTTAGAGACATGAAAGAGGCTTCTGCGGATGATATTCGTAATGAAATGAATACATACTTGAATT
>CAMWIR010000207.1 GCA_947174365.1 uncultured Ruminococcus sp.
AATGATGATTTGTAGTTCACTTACCACTTTTAGAATTACAATACTTATTATTATAACAGGCTGCCGCCCTATTTGCTTATGAAATTATATATATAACTTGATCTCCCGTCACTCAAAATATACGTCCCGAAAATCCGCTCAACAACAAAATAATTAAGCAAAAGCAGCCACCCGTTCACTATTAATTGATTCTCTGTCTCACTGCTTCATACATAAAAATCCCCGCTGCAACCGAAGCATTAAGGGAGGTTATTTTCCCGTTCATGGGGAGCTTTACCAGATAGTCGCATTTTTCCTTGATGAGACGCCCTATGCCGCTGCCCTCCGAGCCTATAACAAGGGCGATCGCTCCCGTAAAATCCGCCTTGGTGTAGTCATCGCCGTCCATGTCTGTGCCAAATATCCATACGCCCGCTTTTTTCAGTTCCTCAATGGCAGCCGCCAGATTCGGCGTGCGTGCCACAGGCAGCCAGCTTGCCGCCCCCGCCGAAGTCTTGTAGACCGTGGCGTTAAGAGATGCGCTGCGCCGCTTGGGGATTATCACCCCGTCCGCTCCCGCAGCCTCCGCCGTCCTTATAACAGCCCCTAAATTATGAGGGTCTTCTATTTCATCGCAGATTATTATAAAAGGCGCTGTGCCCTTTTTCTTTGAAATTGCCAGAATATCCTCGATACTTACATACTCTGCACATGCTCCCGAGGCGATTATCCCCTGATGGGAGGTCTCTCCGCACATTTCCGTCAGCTTCTTGTCGGTAACGGCTTTCACCACTATCCCCCGCTCACGGGCGATACGTGTAATAGCTCCTATGCTGCCTCCCGCAGCGGAATTTACATAAACGGTGTCAATAGCTTTGCCGGATCTGAGCGCTTCCATAACGGGGTTTCTGCCGATAATAAGCCCGACAGCGCTGTCCTCTGCAAAAACCTCACGGAAATTTCCCTGTCTTTCGGGTCTTTCACGGACTTTTGCAGCCTTTGAACGAACGTCATTTTCTGTATATTTATTGTCACGGGAATTCCTGCTGCGATTGCCATTGTAAGAACGTGCCCCGTCATTGCCGTTGCTGCGAATGCCGCTGTTGCGAATGCCGCCCTTTTCCCGATCGTTCCGATAAGCCATATATTATCACCTTTCCGTCTGCCCGAAAAACGGACACGCCATACAAACACTTATACAATAATAATTATACAACAAAATCCGACCTTTTTCAATGTCACATATACACAAAAAACCCGCCTTTACACAGGCAAGGTTGTACATCTTAATAAAATATTAGTTTAATGCCATAAATTATATGAATATATTATAGATTTTTTTAATATCAAGTGAACAATATAAATTCGAACAAGCTAAACCCGAAAAACCGTATTTACAAAATCGGAAAAATCCCCTTGACAACCGCACGAAAAAGGTGTATTATGGATATATAAGGGCAAACGCCCGACCAAAGGAGGAAATACATATGGAAAATACAGTTATCTGCAAATGCAAGAACGTAAGCTATGCGGACGTGGAAAAGGCGCTGCACTCTGCGGAAGTTTTCACTGATGTTGAAAGAGAATTTGAAGAGATCCAGAAGCTGACCCAGTGCTCTACCGGCTGCGGCGGCTGCCACGACAAGATCCTCGACGCAATTTCCGAAATTATGGCAGGCTAAGAGCAACAGGTTCATACGCAAAAGGCACCGAAAGCGTTTCCCCTACGGGAAGCGCTTTTTCTTTGTTCGTCGGTGCAGGCTGCCGCCGCCTTGTGCAAAATTGTAACCAATCCCCCCCTCCCGCATATAATGGAATTACAAGCGTTGCCACCAACATCAACACCCATGGGAGGCGGTTTTTACGGAATTTATCATACGTTACCTTATATTTTCGGCAGTCATTCTTATAATGCTGAAAAAATGCCCCAAAAACTGGGAAAGGCACCCCGCACTTACAGCGGCGGCATTCTTTATCGTCACCGAAATAATTTTTTTATTATAAAAAACGGCGGGACACTTTGCACAAAGCCTCGTGCCACAAGGTCTTGTGCCATACAGCCCTATGCGCAGAACCCGCCTGCCATACGATTATACTAAAATTATTCTTCATTCCCCCGAAAGAGCTTTTCCCATAACTCCGCCAGATAGAACCTCGCCTCAAAATCGCCGCTTTCGGTAATAAGCAGGATCTCCTCTTCCGAAAGCTCGCCCCCGTACTTTTCCAGAATTTCCTCATCGGTCATATCCACCCCGGCACAAGGCACGCACAAGGGCGGATACATCACGCACCACCAGTTATGCCCCTCGCCGCTGCCTATGACCACCCGCAGAGCCGTATACTCCCCCGCAGGAACGGTAAACCTGCCGTAATCCCTTTCGTCAAAAGGAATCCTCTCCAGCTCGCAGTGAACATCATCGCCGCAGCCCTTTTCACGCAGGGTATTTTCGGCGATTTCCTCTATATCCTCCAAATGCAGCGATAAAGACCTTTCCGCCTCCTCCGCCGTAGAATAAGGCTCGAATAATTCGGGAGAAGCCTCAAGCAAAGCGTCACGAACGGCTATTTTAAGCTGCTGCGCCTCCTCGCTGTCCGAATCCGCCAGAATATGCAGCCGCACCAGATCGCTCTGTAAGTCCGACTTTGCCTCCACAGCCGCAAATATCCCGCTTACAAGCAGCCCCACAGCCATTGCAATGCCTATTACCGCTGTTTCGCTCGGTATGTATTTTTTCATAAATTATCGTTCCTTTCCCTTTTCTTTATGTTCTAAGCATTGACGGGAATTTTTTTTTTATTCGGTTTACAGAAATTATAGAAAAAAATTTTTCGTTATACCTCTGTGTGCATCGGGCAAATATTTCCTATTTGTAAACTAAAAGAAAATTTTTGCCAAATGCAAGGGAATATGCTAAAGGTTTCTGCTCTTTCAGCCGATATACATTATGGTGAAATGTGCTGATTTGCTTAAAATTGTTTAAAATATATAATCATCTGGAGATATGGATATGGTAGTACAGCATAACATTCCGGGAATGAATACCAAACGCGTCTACAACAAGAACAGCTCAAAGCTTGCAAAATCCCTTGAAAAGCTGTCCTCGGGCTATGCGATAAACCGTGCCGGGGATAATGCTGCAGGTCTTGCAGTCTCCGAGAAAATGAGATCGCAGATAGTCGGCATGAAGCAGGCGGTAAGAAATTGCT
>CAMWIR010000208.1 GCA_947174365.1 uncultured Ruminococcus sp.
GCCGGGGGGGTATATTCGGAGACTTAAAGCGGCTATGGACAATATCCGTATTTGATATATTGCGTATATTATTTTACTTGCCTCTTTTTCCGACCGCAAACATAACTATTACATTATCTGACGGTTTAAAATTATTCACAAGTAAGGGAGTTAAAATTATGAAAAAAAAGTCCAAAAATGAATGTACCATAGAGATTTTATATGAGCCGTACAAACTTGAGGAAAACGAAAGTTTTTCCGTAATTTTTGAGCGTTATATGGATTCTTCGGATAAAACTACAGAAATAAACGGCGTTGTTTTTTATCATGCGCTTAAAATCCTTGATCTGAAAATAAGAGGACATTTTTTGCTTATTGCATTGGATAACCGCTTGAATTTAAGGATAAATGATACTGTTATTGATGAGCTCGGAAACGAATACATCGTCAAAGGTGTTGAAATGCCGCACTTTTCAGGCGAATTTCCGGAATGGCACACATATATTTCCTTTGTGAATTTAGATGGCAGTCCGGATAATATGGGAAAATATTTCACAAAAAAGCTTGCGGAATAAGCCGGATATGAAAGATATTGCAAGCTTAAAATATTTCAAAAGCACAGGAGTTTAAGTAATGAAAAAAAACAAAACAAAGAAGAAAAAGACCGTAGAGATTTTATATGATCCGTATAGGCTCGACGAAAGAGAGGACTTTTCTGTAGTTTTGCAGCGTTATATTGACTCTTCGGATAAAACAATTAATATAAATGGCGTTGTTTATTATCAGGCACTGCAAATTATTAATATGTATAATAGGTTGATTGCTGCATTGGATAACCTTATGAAATTAAAGCTAAATGATATTGTTATTGATGAGCTCGGAAATGAATATATCGTCAAAGAATTTGCAATGTTTCGCCTTTTATGCGACATTCCGGAATGGTACAGATATATTTCCTTTGTGAATTTGAAAGGAAATTCGGAAAATATGGGTAAATATTTCACAAAAAAGCTTTCAGAATAAAATCCGATTTTGTCTGATCGTTATTGAAAAATTTACATTTATCTCAATTATCCGCCTTGATTTTCGGCGGATAATTTGTTATAATGATATAATAATCATTTTATGCATTTATAAAGCATTTATAAACAAATCAGCCGTTTAAAGGGATAAGCCCGGCGGCATTATCCGGAAAGGAATGAATATAAATGGAACATCAGAAAATAATCGTTCTGGACTTCGGGGGACAGTACAATCAGCTTATTGCAAGGCGTGTGCGGGAATGCGGCGTTTACTGCGAAGTAAAATCCTATAAGACCCCTATTGAACAGATCAAAGAGGAAAAGCCTGCGGGGATAATTTTTACGGGGGGACCGAACAGTGTTTATGCAGAGGGCTCTCCGATTTGCTCAAAGGAAATTTTTGAAATGGGGATACCCATTCTCGGCATATGCTACGGCTGTCAGGTCATGGCGCATTTACTGGGTGGAAAGGTGGCGACCTGCATTTCCTCGGAGTACGGCAAGACGGAAACGGTTTACGACAAGGGCAGTGCGCTGTTTTCGGAAAATGTTCCGGAAAAGGCTGTCAGCTGGATGAGCCACACGGATTATGTTTCGGAGGTTCCCGAGGGGTTCAGAATTACCGCTCACACGGACAACTGCCCTGCGGCAGCTATGGAAAATGAAGAGAAGAAATTATATGCGGTGCAGTTCCACCCGGAGGTAAACCACACGGAAAAGGGCACGGCTATGATCGACAATTTCCTTAAAAAGGTCTGCGGGTGTGTTGGCGACTGGACAATGGGCAGCTATGCAAAGACGGCTATTGAGGACATTCGCAGAAAGGTCGGGTACGGAAAGGTTTTGCTGGCGCTTTCGGGGGGTGTGGACAGCTCTGTGGCGGCGGCGCTGCTGGCAAAGGCTGTGGGGGACAAGCTTACCTGCATTTTTGTTGACCACGGGTTTATGCGCAAGAACGAGGGGGACGAGGTCGAGGCGGCATTTGCGGGCTGGGGTCTCAATTTTGTGAGGGTAAATGCAAAGGATAGGTTTATGGAAAAGCTTAGGGGCGTTTCCGACCCTGAGACAAAGCGAAAGACCATTGGCGAGGAGTTTATAAGGGTTTTCGAGGCTGAGGCGAAGAAGATAGGGCGTGTGGATTTTCTTGTTCAGGGGACTATTTATCCCGATATTATTGAGAGCGGCACGGGAGACGCGGCGGTGATAAAGAGTCATCACAATGTGGGGGGGCTGCCCGATTATGTGGATTTCAAGGAAATTATTGAGCCGCTGAGGCTGCTGTTTAAAGATGAGGTAAGGGCGCTAGGGCGTGAACTGGGGTTGTCGGACGTGCTTGTTAACCGTCAGCCGTTCCCAGGACCTGGGCTTGCCATTCGTATCATCGGGGAGATAACCGATAAAAAGCTGGAAATACTTCAGGACGCCGATTATATATTCCGTGAGGAGATCGCAAAGGCGGGTCTGGACAGGGATATTCACCAATATTTTGCGGTGCTGACAAATATGCGCTCGGTGGGCGTTATGGGCGACGGCAGGACGTATGATTACACTCTCGCCCTGCGTGCGGTCACGACTACCGACTTTATGACGGCGGATTTTGCGAAGATTCCTTATGAGGTGCTGGAGGTCGCTTCCTCGAGGATAGTTAATGAAGTGAAGTCTGTTAACAGGGTAGTTTATGATGTAACTACCAAGCCCCCGGCGACTATTGAGTGGGAATGATTGCCCTGCCTTGGAAAATGGCTTAGGTAAGCCAAATATTTTAGCTTGGTCTGTGAATTGATACCGATTTTATTTTCGGGGATTGTACAGTTGTAAAGTGTGAAGCCGCATTATCAGAAGAGTTGGAGAGTGATAGTGCGGCAACATTTTGGCACGGGGTGAGTACAGATTGAGTACATGAATTATTACGATGCCTTATTTGCGGATTTATAATGCATTTTTTTCTTAATAAATTTGATCTCACCGTGTGTACATGGGGAAGTCCTTATCAAAAAGTATAATATTGTTATTGGGAAAATCCCAGCAATACCACCAATATAAAAATAATTTGAAAGTTGATGGATATAAAATGAACAAAATAAAGATAAAAAAACGCGGAAGAGAATTGGAATTATTAGAAAACGTTCCTGAATGTTAT
>CAMWIR010000209.1 GCA_947174365.1 uncultured Ruminococcus sp.
CGACGTCGTTTTCACAGTCAGGGCGTGTTATAATACCCATGTGAAAGACTTATGCTGATTATTTTTACGGGTATATACCCTGCACCCGCAGCATGACCCCTGCCGAAATAAAAGGGGAGTATGAAAGGGAAACGGGCAGTGTTATAATTGAGACTTTTAAGGGTATTGATCCGCTGACAATTCCCGCTGTTCTTGTGAAAAGCCACGGACCGTTCACATGGGGGAAAAATGCCGCTGAGGCAGTTCATAATGCAGTGGTGCTTGAAGAGGTTGCCTTTATGAATTATCATGCCATGACCTTAGACCCTTCGGTGGGAAAAATGCAGCAGGAGCTTCTTGATAAGCATTATTTGAGAAAGCACGGCGCTAATGCCTATTACGGGCAGAACTAAAATTATAATCCGACAGAGCTTTAGAACTTCTGTCGGATTTTTTTAATTTACATATGTGTGCAGTGATACGTCTCCATGTTACTGTTTTTTTGCCCTAAATCCTGCCGCCACAATATCCGGACCGGAATTTGCTGCAACAGCGCCGCCTACCTGAAAATGAATATCAACAGGAGGGTAGCCCAAACGCTTTGTAAGCTCTTCCTTTGCCTCCTCGGCTCTTTTCTTATCACGCCCCGCAATTATAATATAGGGGGAGTCTTTTTCTATCCGCTGGCAGGTAATGTCCGCAAGCTTTGAAACCACGTTTGCGTCCCCTCTTGCTTTGGCGCTTACCTTTGTGGATTCTCCCGAAAGCAGGATAACGGGGCGCAGTCCCATAAGCTCTCCCGCAAAAGCGGCGGCGGCGCTTATTCTGCCGGATTTTTTTATATACCGCAGAGTGTATGCAGCAAGATAGACTTCGCAGCAACTGAACCAGTCATTTAAATATTTTTCTATTTCCTCCGGGTCTGTGCCCTCCTTTGCCATTCTTGCAGCCTCAATTACGGGGTATCCGTAGCAGCCCGAATAGGTAAGGGAGTCAAAGAGGCGGATATTTACTTTTTGGGCAAGCCCGGGGTTTTCCTCCGCAAAATTTTTTTGGGCTGTACAGGCATTTGAATAGGTGGCAGAGCCATAGGAATTTATGGAAATATAAAAGATATCCGTATACCCGTCCTCTGCATACTTTTTGAAAATATCCTCAAAATCAAACACAGTCAGCTGCGAATGTACGGGCAGCGTGGGACAGGCGTCAATCAGATCGTAATATTCATCTGCGGGGATATCTCTGTCGTAGAAGCTTTTTTCTCCAACGGTAATTGGAAAACAGCGTATGTCGATATCGTATTTTTCCTCAAACTCCTTTGGAATATCGCTGGCGGAATCGGTGATTATCTTGATCTTGCTCATTTTTTCAAATCCTTTCATATGTTAAATTTATTCCCATTTATATTTAGTCAGCTCGCCCTTATCCTCTAAATCGGGGTAGCCCCACTGCCTGAGTGCCTCGTAGACCGCAATTGCTGCTGAATTGGATAAGTTAAGGCTACGCAAAGTGCTGCGCATGGGTATTCGCACGCATTTATCGGGATTGTAGTGCAGCAGCTTTTCGTCAAGCCCTTTGTCCTCTCTGCCGAAGATCAGAAAGGAATTATCGGGGTAGGAGATCTCCGAAAAATTCTGCCTCGCTTTGGTGGTAAAGAAGAAAAATGCGCCGCCTTGATTTTTCAGGAAAAAATCTGTGAGATTCTCATAATAGTATATCTCAAGCTTGTCCCAATAATCAAGTCCCGCTCTTTTAAGCTGCCTGTCGCTTATTTCAAAGCCCAGAGGCTTTACAAGGTGCAGCGCCGCTCCGGTAACAGCGCAGGTTCGGGAAATATTTCCCGTGTTCTGAGGGATCTGCGGTTCAACAAGAACAATGTTTATTCGGAACATTTTGCCTCCCTCCTTTTTATAAGGTCTCATATCCGCATAAATTCGGGCGGCTCATTAAGAATTGCAGGCAGCGTTCAAAGCTTATGCCCTCCCTTGGGTCGGTGCTGTAGCTGTAGGTGGTTTTTATGGCAAGCTCCAGAAATTCCGCGGCACGGTTCATGGCGATCGGAAGACTATCCCCTGTAAGAAGCGATCCTGTAAGCACCGAAGAAAAAGCGTCCCCTGTGCCCGGATAGCCCGCATTTACCTGTACATACGGCACTTTCCAGAACTTGTTGTTTTCCCTGTCAAATCCTACATTGCAGCAGCCTCCTGCGTAATAAACGCTTGTAATGACCACGGTTTTCGGTCCAAGCTCAGAAAGCCTTGCCAAAAGGCTCTTTATCTGCGATGATGACTGAGGGATAAGCCCCGGGTCCTCTCCCAATAAAATGGCTGCCTCCGTCATATTCGGGGTAATTATATCCGCAACTGCGGCAAGCTCGGACATTCTTTGACGAAGCTCGGCAGTGCACGTCTTGTAAGGTTTTCCGTGGTCTGCCATAACAGGGTCGACCACCTTTAACGCATTTGGGAAACTGGAAAAAAATTCCAGACAATGGTCGATCTGTCCAGTGGAGGCAAGAAATCCGCTGTAAACGCAGTCAAAGTTCAGTTTTAATTTTTTGTAATGGGATAGGGCAGGGGAGATATAGTCGGTAAGATCCCTGATCACAACCTCTCCGAATCCGCCCGTGTGTGTGGAAAGAACCGCCGTAGGTACGGGGCAGACCTGTATTCCCATTGCCGACATTATAGGCAGTATCACCGTCAGTGAACACCGTCCAACACCCGACATATCATGTATGGCGGCAACACGGATATTGTTGTTCATATTCATTTTATTGCTCCTTTCCGCCTCCGCATTCTACCTCAATAAAATGTTTCAGACAGCTGTACCGCAGATTTTTTCGGCAGTTTTCTACCATTCTGTCCACGACCGACCTTGACCCTACTATTATAAGCAGCTTTTTCGCCCTTGTCACCGCAGTGTAAAGGAGATTGCGATAGCAAAGCTTGTCAAATCCCTCCAAAAGTGGGATCACTACCGCCGTAAATTCACTGCCCTGGCTTTTGTGGACTGTTACCGCATAAGCAAGTTCCAGTTCCTCCAGAAAATCATAAGGATATTCTGCGACACGTCCGTCAAAGTCTATCACAAGTGAATTATCGGATTTTTTCACCTGTACGATAGTGCCGATGTCGCCGTTGTATATTCCTGCGCCC
>CAMWIR010000210.1 GCA_947174365.1 uncultured Ruminococcus sp.
AGCAGCGCATTCGTAATGCGCAGGTCGCGTGTTCAAGTCACGTTTCCAGCTCCAAAATAATGACGAGAGAAGCCGACTGTTTATTAAAACAATCGGCTTCTTTTAACTTCTACAGAAAATTTCAGGTAAGAAAATACATTTAGAAAGGAACATTATAATGAATGAATTTCTTGAATGGCTGAAAGAGAACAAGATAAACATTAACGGTAAATATAAGGGAAAACGGTGGGGTTCGGTCAGCAAATCGGAAAACGGTGACTGGCATATGCGTATATGCGTTCAATATGATGAATACTTAGAACCCGTTTTGTCGAATGAATCCGCTGCAATGCAGGAACTGGTCAGAAAGCGCACAGGGCATGGGGAATGCGGAAGGTGCATAGACGGCAAATGTGCTTTTACCGGTTTTGATCTGGTCAATCCGACCGAAGAGCAGATAGGGCTTGCGAAAAGATTAATAAAATTCAGGGTCAATGCTATTAACGACGGACGGATCCCAAAATGCAGCTATATAAAAATATCAAAACGGGGAGAAGCGATCGAACCGTGTGCTGTGCATAAGGTATGCGATCCTAAATGTAAAGCTATGAAAAAATATTAAGGCTTGTTTGAAAATAGGAGGAAATATATGACAAACAAAGAAATTATCCGACACATTGACGAGGGGGCAAATTATTATGTCGGTATGTTCGGAGAAGCTGTACATATGGAAAAGGCAGACAAAGAATTTTATTCTTATGTAAAACCAAAACCGGGAGAAGAGGGCATATCTTTTATTTATAACGTTCGTATCAACGATCTTCCCGAAGAACAAATGAAAGCTGTCATTGCCGAAATGAAGTCAATGAATATGCCTATCTGGCTCAGCCTGTTCATATCCGATGAAGCAGCTTTTATATTTTCGGGAAAAAAGCCAGCACATGAAAAACAAGAGCCATGTGAAGATGATGAAGTTTATTTGGCGATGCTTCCCGAGGAAAAAAGAGAATACAAGGAAAATAATCATAAAATCATCAAGGTGCATACAGCGGAAGAATTTGCGCTGTGGGCACGAATGGTAAATGATATTCTTGCAGGCGGACACACCGACATACACCCTGTCAATCACTTTATCTGGTGCGAAAAAATGGGAGTGAAATGTTATATTCTTTACCATGACAACATTCCTGTTTCCGTGACTGCCATTATGGACAATAACGGCGCCGCCTCACTTGAATTTGTCGGTACGATCCCCGAAATGCGCAGCAAAGGATTTGCAAGAGCTGTGTGCTCAAAAGCCGTAAGTGACGCTTTTGCCGACGGTGCGTCAATAATTACTATCCGTGCGATCAACAGAAAAGCGGAAAGATTATATCAGTCTATAGGATTTAAAACCTACATTTAAACATTATAATTTTCACCCTATCAGAGTATCACAGCAGCACGCACCCGCCTGCAAACCGTCACTGCTTATGCAGAGGCGGTTTTTTCATATAAAAAAAGCGGCAGTATCCTCCGAAAAATACTGCCGCAAATTGATATTTTTCAAAAGCCCGTACATTTTGAAAATGTCAACAAGATATGATTTTACCCTTATTGCCGTTTCACGTTAACGAAACTCCGAATGCTGCCTGCGGTAGCTGTCGCAGTCCTTCTGCGCAAGCTCCGCCTCTAAAGCCGAAAGCTGCTTTGAAAGCCGTTCCCGCTCATCTCCCTCGGCCTTTTCCGCCTGCTGCTTTATCTTCTTGATCTTTTCCTTTAACGCCTTTATTTCCCTGTCCACCTTGTCTGTATTGCACGTGCAGCTCTCGGATTTTTCCTTCTCGGATTTGGGGGACTTTTCCCCGCCGCCCGCTTTTGGGGAACTGTCCCCATTGGCTCGGGGCTTCTCCCCCTCTGCCTCCGAATCCTTTTCGCCGTCTTTTTTCGGGGGATTTTCTCCGTTAAAAGGATTCACCCCGACGACCCTCCTTCCGCCCTCAAAGCCTACCTCGTAAATCCCCGCAGACTCCTCTTCATAGGGCTGATAAATATCCTGACCCATGTGCTTGGCCGATTTTTCGGGCAAAGCATTATTTTCCCGGTTCTCCCTGCCCTGCGTATTTTCCGCCGCCCTTACCGCAGCCATAGCCATTCCCGCCGCTTCAATTCTCATGATAAAAGCCTCCCTTTGCTTTAAAATTTTCGTGAAATATCCGAAAATATCTCCCTGAAAAAATTATAGCACCGAGAGGCAAATATATCAATATTCTTGCCGTGAACTGTCATTATTCCGCCGTGAAATGTCAAGCAGGACCCGCAGCACAAAAACCCCGTCCTGCAAAACCGCAGTCACACAGCCGCCGTATTTCCCCGCCGTCCTGCGAATACTGCGCAGCCCCGTGCCCTCCTTGAAGCTGCCGACCGCGCAGCTGTTTTTGCACTCAATAAGCAGCATATCCCCTGTCACAACTGTCCGCAGATCTATGAAAGGTTCGTCCGAATTTTTACAGCCCGCCAAAGCATTGTCCAGCGCATTTCCGAAAATGCCGCACAAGTCCGTTTCATTAAAACACCCTCGGGGGATCTGCACCTTGCATTCTATCTTCACTCCTCCGACTTCCGACAGCTTGCTGTCCATCAACGCGTCCAGCGCCGCCGAACCCGTGTTGCAAAACCTCGTCAGTCCACAGACCTCTCCCGATAAATTTTCCGAATATTTCCTTAGCTCGTCAAATTCCCCCCGTCTTGCCAATGTGCCAATTGTCAGCATATGATTTTTAAGGTCATGGCGTAAAATTGCAGTATCGTTCAGACAAGCGTTCATTCTCTCGCAATATTCCCTGTAAATATAAACCGTTTTCCACTTTCTCCATATCTCCGAAAGTCCCGCCGCTGCCAATATTACCGTCAATTGCAGCACTCCCGGCAATATGTCCGTCCTGTCTGTATCCGCATAAACACAAACCACACTGTTGATATAAACCGACAGCACAATTACAGGAACCATGCACACAATGGGAAAACCCTTATGTTTTCCCCGAAAACCCTCATGTTTTCCCCGAAAACCCTCATGTTTTCCCCGAAAACCCTCATGTTTTCCCCGA
>CAMWIR010000211.1 GCA_947174365.1 uncultured Ruminococcus sp.
GCTTGAAGCGAGTGCTCGTGATTGCTTTTATATATCAAACTCCGCAAAATTATCATCGGGCGCTCCGCCCTCCGGCTCGGGAGCGGCAAACCGGAAGTCTCCCGAACTGAGCAGCTCCTTTATTTTTACCGACGGATTCTGATAAAGTATATTCAGCACCTCAATAAAATCCCGTATGACCTCACGTGGGGTTATCTGCGTGTCTGCGCCTATCCTGCCGTATTCGATTTTGATAAAGTCCGCAAGATCGTTTTCGGTAACGCTCTTCTCATAATCGTAAAGCTGCGAATGTATCTCCGCCAGCTTTTCCGCCAGCACCAGCATTTCTTCATGTGACAGTGCCTGCAGTCGTATCACAGGCGCCAGCATATCCGAATACTGTCCGCCGAATTTTCCCTCCGCAAGCCTTGAGCGCAGCGCCTCATAGCTGTATATCCCCCGACGGTTATCCTCCACGCTCTGTGGCGTGCCGCACATGATTATCCCCAGATGCTTTGCCTTGCCCTGCAAAGTGTCGTTGTACATAGTTAGTATCTTTTCATAATTGTACTGCCTTGTAATGCTGTTTGGTATCTTGTAAATGTTTATAAGCTCGTCTATAATTATCAGCATTCCGCTGTAGCCCGCCCTTTTAAGGAAAAAGGAAAAAAGCTTTATATATTCATACCAGTCGTCGTCGGTGATTATTATGTTCACCCCCAGCTCGCTCTTTGCCTCGGTCTTGGTGGAGTATTCCCCCCTGAACCATTTTAACACACGGGCTTTCATCTCGTCATTACCCTCGGCGTAGGACTTGTAGTAAAGCGTCAGCAGCCTTGCAAAATCAAAGCCATGAACCATTTCGTTAAGCTCGGATATAACAAGGGAAATTTTCCTTTCAACAGCCTTGCCGAACTCGGGGCTGTCCGGTGAAAGCTCCGATTCCGCAGAAACCTCGCTCATTATCCCGCTTATCCATTTATCCAGTATCAGCGTGAGCGCACCGCCCTCGGGACGGGTCTTTACGGAAAGGTTCTTGATAAGCTCCTTATATGTCGCCAGCCCCTGCCCCTTAGTGCCCTGCAAGCGCCTTTCCGGGGAAAGGTCTGCGTCTGCCACAGCAAAGCCTCTGTCCATAACGTAGTTTCTCACCGTCTGCACCAGAAAGCTTTTGCCGCTGCCGAATTTTCCCACGATAAAGCGGAAGGAAGCCCCTCCATCTTCTATTATTTCCGCATCCCGCAGCAGCGCCTCTATTTCACGTTCACGCCCCACCGCAATATAGGGCAGTCCTACCCTCGGCACAACGCCGCCTTTAAGGGAATTTATCACTGCAGAGGCTATTCTTTTGGGTATCTTCATTATAATATAGTTCCTTTCACATCATCAATGTAATCTTCAATTATATAAGGCTTTTCACCCTCAAAATCTATGACCGTATCTCCGATCTCATCAAATAATTTTTCATTTATCGCTTCACATATCACCGAAAGCATGAGAGCCTTTTCCAAGGCGAATTTTAATGGGTCTTCCCCCGCCAACAGCACCCCGAGCAGTTCCTTTTCGGTCTGTGTAAGTCCGAAGCTGTCAGCCTTTTCGGAGGATTTTTCGGGAAAATTTCCGGGAAATCTTCCCATGGCGCTTGCTGCCGCGACTGCCCCTTCGGAAACATTTTCCATGACATTTACAGGCATATCGGCGGCTGCATTTTCAAATGCATTTTCGTTCTCCGCCATATCTTCCTCCGTCATAAGCCTGTCCCTTGTGATCTCCGCAGAACGGCGTATATCCGAAAGCTTTGACAGATCAAGGTCAATGACCACGGGAGTGCTTTTCCGCTTTTCCTCCGCTAAGCGGTCAAGCTCCTTTTCGATTATCCCCCTTGTCTGCTTGGAGACCTCGACTTCTTTTATCTGCGGAGTTATCGCTAACCGCTCCCGCAGGCAAAAATCCACCGCACGGAGAATTTCTCCCAGTCTCTTGCTTTTGGGCGAGCCACCAAGGCTTATTTTGTACCAGTATCCGCCGACGCATTTGTAGTTCAGGCATTCGCTGACGGTGTACTCGTAATCCTCATATTTCCTGCGGTCATAAAATACTGCCGAATCAAACATAGATACGGGATATTCCGCAAGGCTGCCGAACAGGTGTTCAAAAAAGGTTTTCTTCCTGTGGGCATTGTAATAGCTGTTATACGCCCGCAGCACAGCGCATACTGCTGCCTTGGTATCTTCGGAATTTTGGTTAAAGAGTCGTGAACGGAGAATATTGTAGGAGGATAAATTTGCCGCCGCCTCAAAAAGAGCGCTATCCTCGGCAGTATCCATATGAAGCATTGCGGGAAGGTACTCTGCCCGTGCCTCTTCATCGGCGCTGATATAGGATCTGTCCAGATTGTAGTAAACCGCAAAATCATTCAGCCATTTGTGAATGTAAATATCCAGCACAGAGTCAAGCTCACGGTATTTTTCCGCAAATTCCAGAATCTTCCCGTAAGCCTCAGTCTCATTCGCAGCGCCTATGAGCATAAGCAGCTCGTAAATGTACACGAATACATACCCTCGGCTTGTCCTTTGAAGCTCGCCCCTGCGCACCTTTGTCCGCCAGGCAAAATACCCCCGCAGCTGCTCGTTGTTCATATCAGAATAAGTGGGATAGTAGCTGTTAAAAAATCCGCTGTAAACATAATCGTCCTCGTAATTTTCCATAAAAGCCGCCTGCTTGTAAAACCGCAGGGAATAGGGCGAGGCGGTTATCTTCCGCATTTCCCTTATTTTTTCGGGCACATAGCTTTTCATGGAGGACGCCTTTTTTATAATGGGTTCGTCCCTGTAAACGCCCGAAAAAGCCTTGCTGTTTTTGAGCCTGTCGTCGTTGAGTATCTTTTCAAGCAGTATATCTGCAATACTGCGGGGCATATTTTCACCTCCCGTGATCTTAAATGCCGTTTACTTTAAGCTGCATAAAATATTAAGTATGGGAATTTAACGGTTTACAAGCTCACACACTCCAGTTGGGTTTCCAAAGGGGGAACCCCTTTGGCGGGGTCTGGGGC
>CAMWIR010000212.1 GCA_947174365.1 uncultured Ruminococcus sp.
CACCGCCCGCACCCCCTATTCATCAAAACTTACCCATTAAAATCCTCCCCCGTTTCCAGCAGCTTCATCAGCCTGTCGGTCGCTTCATCTCCGTCCTCGTCCGCAGCGAATGCACCGTAAGCCCTTCCCAACAGCTCCAGCGCCCGCAGCTTGTCGTGCAGCTTTACCTCTATTCCCTTAGTTCCCGCCTTTATCGAGCAAACCGCCCTCTTTGAGTCACGGCTGAGTCCTTTGCTGTCCGTCACCGCCAGTATCTGTCCCTCTCCGGGTACATCCTCCACATTCACATACTTTGTAAAATCCGAAAACGCAATAGCCGCAATTTCCGCCAATATCCTCTTTCTGCTTATCTTTCTCATCTCACACACCCCATTCACAGTAATTATCCTCCACAAATCCCGTCAGCTCATATCTGTACTCCTTCAGAAATTCCCTCAGCACATCATCGGTAACCCTGCCGCATATCTCATCAATAAAGCATTCACGGCACATCCCGAAACGCTCCTTTTCTCTCGCACTGATATTATCCCAGCACATCGGGCAGCTGCACACCGTCATATCAATTTTCCCCCTCTTATCAATTTCATCCAATTTCTTCATCCTCCTATCGTAATTTTTCATTCACAAGCATTTTGCACATTGTCATATCATAGCTCAACGCAACTATCTGCCACGATTTTTTGTTGCTCTAAAGCACAGCGCAATTCATAAGGCGCACTTTCCCCACACCCCATTCCAAACTCTGCCCTTTTATTTCACCCTCCACAGATTTATCCTTTTCCTATCCGTGCCCCGCCGTCCCGAAATCCGCAAATCCCGCCTCACCGAAAACCGTTCAAATAACAATTCCCCGTCCCCGGTAATTCTGTCATAACATATGCCCCTTTCGCCTGTCAGCACCCTTTTGGTAGTTTTAGCATTTTGCAATATTCTGCATAATGCACAAACAATCCTCATCAAAATCATGCAATTATCGCAATGCAGCTAATCTAAATAATTTGCAACAATACTCACCCCTTCTAACAAATTTTTTGTCGGCTATCATCAAAAATAAATTTATCTCAATGCAATATATTTTTCTGTTTTGCCTCCGACAATACCATAATACCACATAATTTTCCATTTGTCAATACTTTTTTACAAATTTTATTAGCACAATGCAAAATTTCTCCTTTTGCACAAAATCTTCATTTTAATTTGTGTATTCTGCACTATGCAATTATGTAAAATTATATTTTGCATAACGATATCAAGCACACAAATAAACAGAAGTTTAGATCCCATAAAAAAGCCGCCTGCCTTAGCAATGCGCAATACCAAGTAAAGCGCATCGCCAAAGCAGACGGACAATGGGGAAACTCCCCGAATATCCCGATCAGCAATACTAACCGCTATAGCAAAACAGCCATGAGCAGCCTATTTTGCAGCAGCAGTTAGTATATTGTCAGCTGCGGGAATCCTGCTCGCCGGAGTTCTTGCTGCTCTTGCTGTCCTGATTCTTATTCTGATTGCTCCGGGAATTCTCATTGCGGGAATTCTGATTATTGTTATTACGGTTCTGATTCTGATTGTTGCTCATTATCTTAAATTCCTTTCCGAAGAACCTTTTGCCGCCGTATTATCGGTCAGCCGTCCTTCATCAAAACCTATTGTCTGCACCTCTGTCCCAAAATATACACACTATATTTCAAAAATTTTTTTCGGATCTTTTTTCAAATTCATTCGCATAAATATAAGCTGCGCAAAGCCAAGCTGTGCGCAGTATAAGCGTATGAAATAAAGTCCCGAACGCCGGTCGGATTCGCAAATGACTGTTAGAAATGTTTTCCCCCTCCGTAGGTGAGGAAAAGCCGCCGCTTTTTTTAAAGAGATCCGCTCTCATCTTCCTCATCATCAATAATTTTCTGCTCTGCCGTAAGCTCGGTTTTCTTGCTGCGGCGCTGTTCTTTCCTGATGCGTTCCTGTTCCTCCGCTTCCTTTTCCAGACGGTCCGCCTCGGCAAGCAGCGCTTTTGACTGTTCACTTTCGCAGTATAAAGAAACTCCCTTTTTCTTTGCAATTACAAGCCCTGTCACAAGGATCACCGCCGCCGCCAGTGCGCTTATCATTGCGAGGCACTGTGAAGCACGGAACTTCCCTATATAAAGGCTGTCTGTGCGCATTCCCTCAATGAAAAACCTTCCCAGACCATACCACAGAACATACATACAAAAAAGCTGACCGTCAAATTTCCGCTTCTTTGAGGTAAAGTGCAGTATCAGAAACCCGAAAAAGCACCAGACAGATTCATAAAGAAAGCATGGGTGTACAGGCAGATATGGATCTACCTCCATTCCTTGGACTGCCAGCGAAGCCTGGTGGCTCAGCAAATAATTCTGAATAAGCCCTCCCGACATTCCCCAAGGGAGATCGGTGTTGCCTCCGAAGCATTCCTGATTGAAGAAATTGCCCCACCGTCCGCAGCATTGCCCTATAAAAAAGCCCATAGCCGCAAGATCCATACAAGGGCGGACTTTCAGCCCCCGCAGCTTTGCCGTAATGCAGCCGAAAAGCAGTCCCCCGATAATGCCGCCGTATATGGCAAGCCCTCCGTCACGTATGGCAAGTATGTCCTTTATGTCGTGGAAATTATCCGGGTGCAGCGCCACATAATACCCCCGTGCACCAATGACTGCCCCCACTACTCCCGCCATGGCGGCGTCTATGAGTCTGTCCGACTCCAAACCGAATTTGCGGGCGCGCTTAAAGCAGTACATAAGCGCCAGCAGCAGCCCTATGCCTATCATCATGCCGTACCATTTTACCGAAAACCCGAACAGGTTAAAGGCTTCCTTGCCCACTTCAAATTCCAGCCCCAACCCGGGAAAAACTATGGTTTCCGGACCCAGCCTTGAAAGCTCTTCCATTTTTTCATCCTTTCATATTTATCCGATTTTCCGCCGTCCGTCAATAAATTCATTCAAAATGCGAACCTGCGGCTTCGAGCGAACCTACGGCTTCGAGCGAACCTACGGCTTCGAGCGAACCTAC
>CAMWIR010000213.1 GCA_947174365.1 uncultured Ruminococcus sp.
AGAGCACCCTCGTAAGTCTGGATCATGGAAATGCCGTCCTGAGCATTCTTAACGCCCTGAGTCAGACCAGCGATCTGGGATCTCATCTTCTCGGAAACTGCCAAACCTGCTGCGTTATCGCCTGCACGGTTGATTGCATAACCGGAAGAAAGCTTCTCAAGGGACTTGGAAAGGCCGCTGTTGTTGATACCAAAGTATCTGTTCGCATTCATAGCGGGAATATTGTGCTGTACTACCATAATAAATACCTCCATGTATTTTTTAATTTGGTTTTTGCTGTGGCATTCCCTTATTCCTTATTGCGCAATTCGGGAAACCGGGAAACCACTGCTTTTCAAGCGTTCGTCGGGTCATCCGTGACCCTCGGGGCTTTAGGATTTTTTCCTTTTGCCCTCGCTTCTGTTATATATATCGGCACGACCCCAAAAAACTTTAGCTTTTTTTAGAAATTTTTTTGGGAAATTTCTAAAAGTCCGATTTATAGGGATTTTCAGGGGATATTTTTTTGTTTTCACACTATCTCGGGGGACTTTTTTTGATAAGTTTTCGCAAATTTCCCGAAAAAATTTTCCGTGCTCCGATAATTTTTCGGGACTCTTTTGCCGGATATATACTATTTATAATGTAACATTTTTCCGTGATACTATTGAATGTCAACTTAATACACGTTTTTGCAAACATTCCCAGGACTGCCGATTGTCAACCGTATCAAAATTAACACGGGCATATAAAATCCACATAGAAATTTTCGTGGAAATGTGATATACTATATATAAAAAGTGTACCGATAAAATCCCCCGGAAATTTTTTGAAAAACACTTGACAAATCTGGGAATGGGGTGTATAATATATCAGAAGCAAAAGTATAATGTTCATTGGTTGCACACGATGCAAAATAAAACCCCCGGGTCTGCTACACTCGGGGGTTCTATTTCTGCAACCGTGCAGAAGGGTGTGCTGATTGTCAGACGATGACTACCTGTCCAGCCACTTGCTTATGTAATTAGCAATTACACTCGCTGCGACAGAAAGCACAAAGGTGATAATGTCCATGGTTGACACCTCCTATCCTTGCCTTGATTGCCTCGGCAATTTTAGAAGCTGACAATATATAAAGTATAACGCATTTCCCGTAATTTGTCAATTTTTGCTAAAAAAATTCCCCGATAAATCGGAGTTTTACTTGACTGTCCTTATATATAAAGTAAGGGCAGTTTTTTATAATCTTACCTCTTGATTTTGCTCGAGGTTCCTGCGCCGGGGCTTCTTCGGGCGCTCTTCCAAAAGAACATTTTCCAGAGAATTCACAGCCTTTATATCTGCGCTGTCCATTAAATGAAGATACCGCCCGGTGGTGGTAAAATCCGCATGGCCAAGCCTTTCCTGCACTGTCTTGATATCCGTGCCGTTATACAATAAAAGAGTCGCCGAGGTGTGGCGCAGGGCGTGAAATTTCCTGTGGGACAGCCCGCGCCGCCGCAAAAATTTTGTGAACTGCACCGAGGGCGTGCCGGGGTTCATAAGCCCGCCGCTTGCACCGTGAAAGATCCAGTCGTCAAAATCGTCCTCGCTTGCCCGCAGCGCCGTTCTCCGCTGTTCCAGCAGGTTCGCAATAAGCTCCAGACACACGGGGTTCAGAGCCACGCTTCTTGCCCGCTTGCTTTTGGGGGATTTGGTTTTCACAGGCTCGCCCGTCACCTTATATGCCGAGCGGGAGATCGTGACCTTGCCTACCGCAAAATCTATGTCGGAGAACCTCAGCCCCACCAGTTCTCCCTCTCTGGCCCCCGAAAATATTGCCAGATAAATAAGTACCTGAAATTGCAGCGGTTCATACTTTAAAGCGTTAAGAATAAGGCTTGTTTCCTGCATTGTGAATATTTCCGTGTGGGGCTTCATGGGCTTTGGCAGGGAAAGCCGCCTTGAATCCGCAGGACTGAATTCCAGCAGACCCATTTTCACGGCAAAGGAAAACATAGATTGCAGAACGCAAAGTTTTCGTTTAACCGTTGAAGCGGAAATAACGCCGCCGCCCTCGTCAACAGTGCCGTCCCTGCGGCGTTTTTGCCTTGATGATAAGGTTCTCACGAATTTCTGAACGTGCAGGGGCTTGATTACCGACATTTTCAGCTCTCCCAGCTCAGGCAGGATGATGTTCCGCAGTATCTTTTCATAGCCGCTGTACACTGTGGGGCTTAGCTTGTCCGCCATGGCGTCAAGATAGATCTGAGCAAAATCCGACAGGCGGATATCTGCATTTGTGTTGCCCAGCGGGTTCTTGCACTCGTCCTCGAAATCCGCCGCTGCACGCTGCAAAAACTTGCGCAGCTGCATGGGGGAAAGTCCTTCGTCGGGGTGGTAGGTGCGTGCAAAAGTCCGCCGCTTGCCGCTGCCTGTCCGCCCGTCGTAAACGTGGATGGTGTAGGAGGTCACCCTGCCTGTTTTTTTGCTGACTCGTGGTTCAATGTAAGCCATTTTGTTACCATTCCTTTCAAAGAATTGTCGACCCGCTTTTATATTTTTGTCAACGGGTCATAGTCTCTCTTTTGCAAAAATCCCCCTCGAAGTTTTTCTTCAAGGGGGTTATTTTTGAACAGCCGCAAACGTGGCTGTTGATTCAATTATACTTTTTTTGGCGAATCTTGTCAAGCGGCATTTGGAAAATTTTACAATGTTCCTCGGAAATTTTACCTTTAATTCACCTTATTTGCGAAAAAAATACAAAAACAGATTTGTCTTTTAACCCTTAAAATCTAACGCACAACGCAAAATCTCTGTTGCACGTGCTCAAAAAAATTTGATCTGTTCAACTAACATATTCTGCTTTTTCCAAAAAAACATTTGTCCTTTTTTGCCGCTTGCTTCTTATTTTCTTGCCTCTGTCCGCACACATTTTCAAAATCCAACACCCCTCAAAACGCCCTAAACATAGCCATTCTTTAGCTTGTAAAAATGTAA
>CAMWIR010000214.1 GCA_947174365.1 uncultured Ruminococcus sp.
AGGGGGCGCTGCCCCCCGTCCCCCGCAAGGGCGCCGCCCTTGACCCGCCAAAGGGGTCCCCCCTTTGGAAACCCAAGTGGAGGTGACGCTTGTCGTCACCGGTGCGCTTTGTTCGCTTTTATTTGATATGCTCCCGCAGCAGGTTCAACACCTTTTCCAGATTAATGGGCTTTGATGTATGGGCGTTCATGCCGCTGTCCAGACATTTCTTTATATCCTCCGCAAATGCGTCTGCGGTCATAGCTATTATAGGTATGGTTTTGCTGTCGGGACGGGACAATCCTCTTATTGCTTCCGTTGCCTCATAGCCGTTCATTACGGGCATTCTTACATCCATTAAAACAGCGTCGTAATATCCCGCTTCGGAGCTTTCAAATTTCTCCAGGCACACTTTGCCGTTTTCAGCCCAGTCGGTTTCGATACCCTCATCTGTAAGCAGGTCGGAAAGTATCTCCCAGTTAAGCTCGTTATCCTCCGCCACCAGCACACGCCGCCCCGTAAGTCCTTGCTCGGGCTTTCCGGCAGTTTCCTCGGGCGGTTCCTCCTTTGCGGCGTTCATATATTTCTTGATTCCGTAGAAAAGAGTTGACTTAAATAGGGGCTTTGCGATAAATCCGTTTATTCCTGCCGCTCTTGCTTCATCCTCCAGCTCGCTCCAGTCGTAGGCGGAAATGAGGATTATGGGCATTTCGTCTCCCACGATCTGTCTTATCTGCTTTGCCGCCCATATGCCGTCCATTCCCGGAAGCCGCCAGTCCAGCAGGATTATCTGATATTCGTCATGGCTGTCATGGTGCTTTTTCACCAGTTCAAGGGCTTTTTCGCCGCTGAGAGTCCAGTCCGCCTGTATGCCTATGGATAGGAGGGCGCTGACGGAAGTTCGGCATAAAGTTTCGTCGTCGTCCACCACAAGCATTTTCCAGGGAGGCAGGAACATTTCGGTCTCATCACCGTCTGCGGTCTCGAGGTCAAGGATAACATGGAACTCTGTGCCTTCATTCAGCTTACTTTCCACCTCAATGCTGCCGCTCATAGCGTCTACTATATGCTTGGTTATTGCCATGCCAAGGCCTGCGCCCTCGGTTTTATGGACTCGCTTGCTGTCTGCTCTGCTGTAGGAATCAAAGACCCGCTCCAGAAATTCTTCGGTCATTCCTATGCCGTTATCCTTGACAACGATATGGCAGCGGACATATTCCTCCCCTTTGGGGGAATTTTCTTCAAAGAGGGACAGGTTTATTATGCCCCCTTCCTGGGTATATTTTACGGCGTTTGACAAGAGATTGAGCAGGATCTGATTAAGTCTTACGCTGTCGCACAAAACGTCCTCGGCGATAATATTGTCAATGATGACGTTAAAATGCTGGCCCTTCGCTTTTATCTGGGACTGGACTATCCCCACAACTCCCTCAATAATTTCCTTTAGCGAGACTCTTTCCTCCGCTAAAGTCATTTTGCCGCTTTCGATCTTGGACATATCAAGAACATCGTTGATAAGCCCCAATAAATGCTTACTGGAAAGGGTTATTTTTTTAAGGCAGTTCTGCACCTGCTCTTTATCGTCGATATGGGTGGTGGCAATGGCTGTCATGCCCACAATGGCGTTCATGGGGGTGCGTATATCGTGGGACATATTTGAGAGGAACATACTCTTTGCCTGTGAGGCTTCGAGGGCTTCGTTCCGCGCTTTTTCGATCTCCCGAAGCTGGAGGGCTGCCAGTCTGAAATAAAAAATAAAGATGACGGTAAGGCTAATGAAAATTATAGCGCAGACGATTATGGTAGCCCATGTCTGGTGCTTATTTAGAGCTGATACGGTGGTGTTCAGTTCACCGTAGGGCAGCACGGTTATCAGGTGCCATTCCGAGTAGGGCAGGGGGGAATAATATATCTGATGTGTGCTGCTTTCCACGTCAAATATCAGCGAGATGCTCTGCTTACTGTTCATTGCATTGGAAAGGTCATTGATATAGTTTGTTATGGTCTGAAAGTCATCTGTATTGTATCTGGCGTAGAGACTTTCAAAATAGTCGCTGTAGTCCGAATCCATATCGCTGAGGATAAAGCTGCCGTCGGCACGGATAATGTTGGAGTACATAAGGGAATTTCCCGGGTCGGAGTGGAGCATACTTTTAAAATAGTCAATGGGCACTGCTGTGAGAAGTGAATGGGAGGCTTCGCCTGTGCTCATGGGATAATGCCCCTCGACTCCAAAAACGACAACTCTTTTTCCCCGGGCGTTTTCACCCACCGCGATCTTTTTTTCGCCGCTTCCGAGTGATTCAAAGAATGCGTCCGAATCGGACAGGGATATCTGTTCGCCGTAGAGCATTTGCAGCTCCCCGTCCTCGGAGGCAAGGGCAATATAGTTGAAGTTAAGCGAGCCTGCTCTGTAGACCAGCTCGCTGTAAAGTTCGGAGGCATTTTCCTTGTACTCATCCGCCGATACCATTTCCACCAGCGATTCCGTCTGTTCTATCCTCATTTCTATAAGGGTGCGGAAATGGGAGGTTATCTGGTCGCTCATGCCCTCCATATAGAGGTTTCCCACCTTATGCACACCCTCCTCGCTGCTGGTGCGCATATAATTTCCCAGCCATATGAAGGCGCATATACTCACTGCAAGCAGCAGCAGGAAAGTGATTATAAGAAAACGGATGGGCTTTGCTGTCTTTCTTTTTTTCTCGGTATCCATACACATACCCTCCATATGCAGCGCTGTAATTACAGTCTGCCGTATTTCCTTTTCGGAAAATATATTATTTTCACACATAAAATGGGTGACATTTTCTAAAAAAAGCGCCCTCAAAATAATTTGAGGACGCCGGACGCAATTTGGTGCGCTGTGAGGGACTCGAACCCCCGACCTACTGGTTCGTAGCCAGTCACTCTATCCAGCTGA
>CAMWIR010000215.1 GCA_947174365.1 uncultured Ruminococcus sp.
ACCGAATACATAACGCCTCTATCTAAATTAGCGAGTGGGCTGAAGCGACACGCTGAAAAAATATTATCACTCAATACCAATTTCCGTTAAAACACATTTCATCGGGAGTTTTTTATGAAAATTCTTTTTATAAATTTACCCTTTTCCGGGCATATAATTCCAACACTGGGTCTGGTGCAGGAACTCATAAAAAGGGGGCATAAAATTACATATTTGTTGACGCCTGATTGGAAAGAAAAGATACTGCATACGGGAGCAGAATTTTCAGAGTATCAGGATAACAAGAAATTATCCGTACAAATGAGAAATGCTTATGATGCAGCGATAAAATTAGCTGCCGGTTTTGATCTGGTGATATATGAGCAATTTTTCTTTTTGGGGAAACACGCTGCAGAGAAGTTCAATATGCCTGCTATCAGAATATTTACATCAATGGCGTCCAATGAATCGATAATGAAAGAATTTGTAAATGCCGGAGGAATGTTTGGTGTTTTCCGGTCAAAATGGGTCTGCCGTCAGTGGACAAAGGAAGTGGCTAAAGGAATTGAATTAAAAACAGATTGCTGGCTAAAAGAAATACTGCATAATCCGCCCGAACTGAATTTAGTTTATACTGTTCGGAATTTTCAACCTTATGCAGAGGATTTCAAAGAGGAAAATTATAAGTTTCTGGGTGCGTCTATTTATCAACGTGTACCGGATAAACCTTTTGCCATGCCGCCTAAGAAATATCCCTTGATATACATATCTTTGGGAACAATCGTAAATAATGCAGCAGCTTTTTATAAAAAATGTATTCGTGCATTTGAACACGAAAATGTTCAGGTTATTATGTCTATCGGAAGCCTGGTAAGCAAAGACAGCTTGGGGAAAATACCCGATAATTTTTCAATATACCCATTTGTGCCGCAATTGGAAGTGCTGGAAAATACGGATATTTTTATTACACATGGAGGAATGAACAGCGTAACAGAATCGCTCTATTATGGTGTTCCTATGATAGTGATTCCCTTTATGACCGACCAGCCGCTTAATGCGAAGCGTATTGAAGAATTACACTTGGGAAAGAAGTTGGAATACAAAAATATTACAAGCGAAATCATAAGAGAGGCAACATTATCGGTCATGGAAAATTCGTCAATTCGCCAACAGACATTAGCAATGAAAAAAGAACTGCGTTCTAAAAATGCGAATGCTTTGGGGGCGGATATAATTGACGAATATATGTCTGGATATTGCTGATTGCTTTTATTAGTGAAGCACCGATTAAATCGACAGCGAGGATATGAACCGCAGAGAATCGGACGGCAAAATGTGTCGGATACTTAAAACCGAAAGTAAAATAAGAACGGTAAAGCAAGCCTTGAATGGGCTGAAAATTAACCCTGTGCTTATTCCAAATAGGTATAATATCGGATTTTTGCCTGGGTTATATGAGATTTTCGGAATGTCACAGCAATAGAATCAAAGTTGTCATATAGATATTTAGCAATTATTGTCGAAAGGCTCGATAAAAATTTGTCAAAAGAATTGAAATTTACTGTTAATATGCTATAATTATAGCAGGAGGCGGTTCAAATGGCTATACCGATTAATATTGATGAACTTATCAAATTACGGATTATTGAATCGGAGCGCATTGAGTTTAAACGTGACTGGAATCCCACGTCCGTAATCCACAGTATCTGCGCCTTTGCCAATGATATTGACAATGTGGGCGGAGGGTATATTGTTATCGGTGTTGAAGAAAAGGACGGCAGCCCTGTGCTTCCCGTATGCGGAATCGAGCAGGAAAGAATTGACGGTATCATGAAAGAGCTTGTGGGGCTTTGCCACTGCATTGAGCCTCTTTACAATCCTGTCGTTCAGCCGGTTTTATTTCACGGAAAATATATAATCGTTATATGGGTAGCCGGCGGCTGCGGCAGGCCTTATAAAACGTCAAAGGATGTGTTTGCGGAAAAGTCAAATAAGCTGTATTATATCCGTAAATTCAGCAACACTATTATTGCTTCGCCCGCTGAGGAAAAGGAACTATTTTACGTTTCCACGGATATTCCCTTTGACGACAGACCCCACCTCGCTGCTGACATATCCGATCTTGATTTGGGCTTGCTGCGGCAGCATTTAAAGGAGATCGGCAGCAGCTTATACGATCTTTCCGTTAAGATGGACGTTTTGGATATTGCAAAGGATATGCAGCTTATATCCGGCCCGCCGGAAAATCCCAAGCCTCTTAATGTAGGAATACTGATGTTTTCCGAGCAGACGGAAAGGTATTTCAGATATGCAAGGATAGAGGTTGTGGATATACCTGACCCCACGGGCAGCAACATGGTTGAAAAGGTGTTTACAGGTCCGATACAGAGGCAGCTGAATGATGCACTTGGCTTTATAAAAAATTACATTCTCAAAGAGGCTGTGATAAAATCGGAGAACACAGCAGAGGCTGAAAGAGTCTTTAATTACCCTTATGCTGCAATTGAAGAAATTCTGGCAAATGCAGTTTATCACCGTTCTTATCAGATAAACGAGCCTATCACTGTAAGAGTATCTCCTTCGGGAATGGAAATAACGAGCTTTCCCGGGTTTGACTGCAGCATTTCCGATGAAAGCATAGAGCGGCAGGATATAAGAGCAAGGATCTACCGAAACAGACGGATCGGAGATTTTCTTAAAGAACTGAAGCTTATTGAGGGGAGAAATACGGGATTTCCAAATGCAATAAAGGCTTTAAAAAGCAACGGTTCGGGCAGTTTAAAATTTGAAATGGACGAAAACCGCAGCTATCTGTCGG
>CAMWIR010000216.1 GCA_947174365.1 uncultured Ruminococcus sp.
TGAAAGTATAAATTAAATTATGCTTTATATTGTTTGTCCTTGCCAAAATGTATTTACTTAACCGCTGCTATCGCCGCAAACTTCCTGCATGAGTAAACGCACTGAACAGTCTTAAAGCCGCACTCACGGAGCATTTTTATTTCCGCTGTCACCGAGCATTCCCTGTCCAGCTTGCGGCGTTCTTTCCATAGGCTTATATCCTCTTTGGTCAAGCCGCTTTTGTAAAGAGAATTTTCCCAATAGCCGTCATACAGAGCGGCCATTTTGGGTTCGTCGGCGCAGAACTGATCGTAGTTTACGAATAATCCGCCCTCGGGCAGTTTTCGGTAAATATGCTCAAAAAGCTGAGCCTTGCCCATATCCTCCAGATGATGAACCGAAAGAGCGGAAATTATCACATCAAAATCCCCCTCGGGTAGCCCCTCGGAATAATCGGACAGACTGTACCTTACATTTTCCGCTCCCGAAAACCTTTCGCGGGCAATCTTCAGCATATCCTCGGCAATGTCGGTAAGCATAAAGCCTGCCTCGGGAAAATGCTTGTACCAATAATGGGACAGCAGCCCCGTCCCCGCACCAAGATCAAGTATGCTCTTTGGCGCAGGGGCACATCTTGCAAGAAAATCTGTGGTTTTTTCGTAAAATTCCTCAAAGCACGGAATAAACTTTCTTCGGTTTATATCGTACTTTTGGGCAATAAGATTAAATTGCTCTTCAATAGTCATTGTTAAAATCTCCTGTTATATAAAGGTCGCCTCAAAAAAGATTATCGGCGTTCATCTGCAAGCAGACCGTAGTAGCAGGCGTCGCATATGCCCTGGTTGTTTATATCTGCCCTCCGCAGCGTGCCTTCGTATTTCATGCCGCATTTTTTCATGACCGCCCCGGAATGAGGATTTCGTGGGTCGTGAAAGGAAGCAACTTTGTTCACTCCCACCTCGTCAAACATAAAGTCAATAACTGCCCCCAGCGCCTCGGTCATTATCCCCGTGTGCCAGCGGCTGCGGCTCAGGCAATATCCTATTACAGCGATCCTCAGATTTTCGTCAATGGGACGGACAACAGCTATCGAACCTATCGGCTCCGAGGGGTTGCCTTTAAGTGTGATCGCCCAATTGTAGAAGTCGGGATTACTGTAATTTTTGACCCATTCGCCAAGGATATTCTCCGTGACGGAAACGTTGCCGTGAACAGGCCATGTCAAAAACCGTGTGACTTCCTCGTCATTCACCCAGTTTTCAAACATTGCAGGAGCGTCCTCAATTGTGAACCTGCGCAGTATAAGCCGTTCGGTGCTAAGGGTCACAGTGCCCTTATGTTCCATTTCGCTCACTCCTTTAATTTGGAAATTCTCTTACGGGCAATCCACAAATCCCACTTTGCGGTAAGCCTTAGTCATAGTTTTCCGTGAAATGCGCTCGGCTGCCTGAACGCCATTGGTGTAGACTTCTTTGAGATATGCCTTGTCATTCATAAGCTCGGCAAATTTCGTCCTTACAGGCTCCAAGGAATCCGCCACAGCCTCACCGACCGCAAGCTTGAAGTCGCCGTAGCCCTTGCCCTCAAACTCCCGCTCGATCTCATCATAACCCTTGCCTGTAACGGCCGAGTAAATGGACATAAGGTTATTTATGCCGTCCTTGCCCTCCGCATAGCGAACAACGGTATCGGAGTCGGTAACGGCTCTTTTGAATTTTCTGATAACAGTGTCCTTGTCGTCAAGGATAAGTATGCAGCTGTTGGGATTCTCGTCGGATTTTGACATTTTCTTTGTGGGGTCCTGTAAGCTCTTTATTCTTGCGCCCACCTTAGGAATATATGGGTCTGGTATCTTGAAAAGCTCGCCGTATTTCTGATTGAACCGCTGTGCAATATTGCGGGCAAGCTCCAAATGCTGCTTCTGATCGTCGCCTATGGGCACAAGATCGGCCTGATAAAGCAGGATATCTCCCGCCATGAGTACGGGATATGTGAACAGCCCTGCATTTATATCGTCCGGGTGCTTTTCCGACTTTGCCTTGAACTGGGTCATCCTTGAAAGCTCGCCGAACTGAGCGGAGCAGGACAATATCCAGTTCATCTCCGCATGGCACTTGTTGTGGCTCTGAATGAACATTACCGACTTTTCCGGGTCAATGCCGCAGGCCATAAGCAGAGCGAACGCCTCCAGTGTATGCTGCCGCAGCTTCGCAGGCTCCTGCTTTACGGTAATGGCATGAAGATCGGCAATAGCGTAAATGCAGCGGTACTCATCCTGAATGTTTACCCAGTTGCGTACTGCTCCTATATAGTTGCCCAAAGTAAATGTACCCGTGGGCTGAATTGCACTGAATATAACTTTATTTTCCTGTGTTTCCATAGTAAATGATCCTTTCCGAGATTGTTTTATTTTTTATTATACCACATATTCCCAAAAATTGCAACATATAAAATAATTAATAATTAATAATTAATAGTTAATAATTATTTAACGCCGATCAACTGCTTTATATGTACAACCGATTTTGGAAACTGCCGAAAGGCTTTTTCCGTTTACAGTGAGGGAAAGCTTTCACTGTAACCGATTCATATCAATCTCCATTGAAATTATGGACAAGAAATCGCCGCAAAAGCATTAATTTCAATGGAGGGGTACGGGAAAGGCTGTCCGATCGGTGTATACTTAATTATTGACTGTTAATAAAAAGAGGGAGATCGTCAAATTTTAATATGTAATGTTTTTTGTATGGGTCGGCAG
>CAMWIR010000217.1 GCA_947174365.1 uncultured Ruminococcus sp.
CGCTTAAAAGCTGCATAAATAATGTTGCCGCTCTCCAAACGGAGGGCGGCAATTTCATTTCAGTTCAGAAACTCAACTTGCAGCGAATCATTGCAGGGGAATTCGGTAAGACTGCTCCCGTTCAGATTCTCGCCGTAAAGGTTCACCGCAGTAATAAGGCTGTTGTCGTAGGTCTTATAGTAATATATGCCCTTGCAAAGATTCATGCAGCAGCAGTAGGTGGTGCGGTAGTTTTCATTGTCGTTGCCGCTGTCGTTAATTGACCCGTTCACCACAGACACCGACTCCATTATGTGGAAAAACTGGGAAATGCTGCTGTCCTCATCATCACATTTGCATTTGGAGTTCACCAGAATAAACGCCGCCTTTACAAAGCGGGAGGCAGGGGAAAAGTCTCCTGGAAGCCCTACGCTGCCCATTCCCAGCCCGAATGGCTCAATGCCCGCCTTGCAGGCAAAGCAGCCGTCGGGTTTGGTGACGGAAAGATTAAGATACTGGCTTAAATTAAGCAGCTGAAAATCAAAGGGCGGGTTGTTGGTAAGCACATTCACGGGATTATCATAAACATGCATTCCGTCCTTTGTCTGCTCAACTACTATTGAGGAATTTTTATCCGCAAAATGCCAGTGAAGAGGCGTAAGGGGCAGATACTCCGAAAAAGGGATATCCACAAGACAGGTGGACATAATCAGCAGCTTTGCCTCCTCCGCCGTGCTGCACTGCCCCAATACCCACGGAATAAACTCAAATGGCGAGACCGCCCATTTATAGCCCTTATCCGGAGGCGGTTCTTTCGGATAATATGCATTCCCGGGAAAATTCAGTCCAGCCGCCCCAAGCCCCTTTTCATTGGCAGCCTCCGCAAACATGGGGTAATTATCCCGCACAGTCGCCATTCCCAGCATGGCAAAATGATGGGGCATATTCCCTGCCAGACGGAATTTAAACGGGTAATTACGGGGAACCACAGTCACGTGCTCGCCGAAATTATAGGCAATGTCCATATTTCTCCCGAAATAGCAGTCGTCCGTTGTCATTGATATGCTTGTGCACATAGTCTCGATCCTTTCGTATTTAAAGGGAAGCACTGATTAAATAACCTTAAAAAATTTTTTAAAATGGATATGAGCAGCGGCTTCTCCCAAGTTGAATTTTAAAGCTTATTAAAATTATATACATATTGACCTTAAAAAATGCAGGATCACAAAAAGGCTTTTCCTCGGCCGCAGACGAAGGAAAAGCCTAATTCATAGCTATCTTTAAAAACAACCAAATCGGTACTTCCTTAACTTTCCTCATAAAATACGTGATACTTCTTTTCCGAATGGGCATATGTGCTCATGACCATGCCGAGACCTGCGTATATAGCCAGCACCGACGTTCCTCCCTGGCTCATAAAGGGCAGCGGCACGCCGATAACGGGAGTGATCCCGGAAACCATTCCGAGATTCAGTATGCAGTGAGTAAATATCATAGCGTACATTCCCACGCAGATATATTTGCCTGTCAGATCTTTTGCTATGCGTGAATTTATCATGATCTTTATGCAGATAAAGCCCAGCGCCGCCATTACCGCAATACAGCCGATAAATCCAAAGCATTGTCCGACGTAGCTGAAAATAAAGTCATTGGCTGCCTCGGGAACTTTTACATATTCCCCGCCCGTAAGTCCCTTGCCGAAAACCTGACCCGAACCGAGGGCGGTCTTGCTCACCGTCTGATGATAACCCACTCCCAACGGGTCAAGTTCGTCATCAAACAGCACCATGATCCGCATTTTCTGAAAGGGTTTGAGAAACCTTGTCCACAGCAGCCACACCCCCACAGGCAGGGCGGCGCAGCAGGGCAGGATATATTTAAAGGAAATTCCCGCCGAAAACAGCATTATTACGAATATCATCAGAAACACGCTTGCCGTGCCGTCGTCCCCCTGAACAAGCACCAGCCCTGTGGGCACGGCGGCGTGAACGCACAGCAGCAGCACATTTGAAAAGCGGTTTATCTTATCCCCGATCTTTGAAAGGTGCAGGGAAAAAGTAGTGACAAAGGCGACCTTTAAAAGCTCCGAGGGCTGAATGGTTATAAACCCCAGATCAAGCCATGCCCTGTCGTCGCCTACTCCCGTGCCCAGCGAGGTAAAGGTCAGCAGAGAAAGCACGATCGCCATGGGCGCATACAATACCCATAATTTCAAGAGCTTGTTGTAATCGAGTGCGGACAGCAGCAGGGCAATAACGCAGCCCCCCGCTGAGGCAACGAACTGATTTTTGTACAACGAGGTGGTAAGATTTATAGTAGCCGCCCCGTTTTCATATATGCTCCACAGCAGCAGCACACTAAAGGCACTGAGCGCCGCCGCCGTAAAAAAAAGGCTTTTATCCAATCTCCTGAAATAGCGGAGTATATGTTCAAAAAATGTTCTCATATTGTTTTCCTTATCCAAATCTTTTTGTCTTATTTTAGTGAAAATATGTATATTATTATGATAACAAAAAAAAGAGAAAATTTTAATAAAATTTTATAAAGTTATTATTAACTTGTCGGGAAATGTTGCTGAAAACAGTGTCATGCAGAGGCAAATGCAATAATATTTTCGGACACGTTTCAGCAGGTTTTGAAACCTGTGATGCAAGGAAAATTTCGCACTGGAACACAAGATCGACAACATGAACGTTACCAAGGAGAACATCACCTCCGCA
>CAMWIR010000218.1 GCA_947174365.1 uncultured Ruminococcus sp.
GTAAAAAATACGCCGCAAATCAATTATACCATATTATTGCAAAAATTTCAATAGGCAATTTTGACGGAATTAGCGGAAAAACCAAAACGCTTTATTTAAAAAATTCCCTTGATTTTTATTTCGGATAATAGTATAATAAATATCAAGGAAAATGTCAATGGAGGTAATCCAATGAAACATACATTCACAGCAGCAGGCAAAAAAGTCACCGTCTACCCCTGCACAGACCCGGATAAGCCCATAATATATTTTAACACCTTTAAAGACGAGGGGGAAGAGGTGCACAGTCTTTTAAAGAAAACGGACAGGGACAAATTTACCCTTGTGACGATAAATATAACCGACTGGGATCATGATATGTCCCCTTGGGAAATACCGCCCGTTTTCAAGGGCGGCGCACCATGCACAGGCGGCGCAGACGAGTATCTGAAAGCTTTGACAAGCGAGATCGTCCCTCAGACCGAAGCGCTTTTGAAAAGCGTATCATGGCGGGGGCTTGCGGGTTATTCCCTTGCGGGTCTGTTTGCGGTTTATGCAGTTTATCGGACGGATATTTTTTCGAAGATAGGAAGTATATCGGGTTCGCTTTGGTTTACCGGATTTCGGGAATTTGCAGACACAAATGAAATGAAAATAAAGCCCGACAAAATGTATTTTTCTATCGGCGACAAGGAAAACTGCACTGCAAATCCCTATCTTAAAACCGTTCGGGAAAACACAGAGGCAATAGAAAAATTTTTCAGTGAAAAGGGTGTAAGCACGGTCTTCAAGCTGAACCCCGGCAATCATTACAACGACCCCGCAAGAAGAACTGTTGACGGTATACTTAATATGATCGACGGTTAAGCTTTTTATGTACGGCGCAGTATTTCCCGAAATATTCAAAAAAATTTTCCGAAAATTGACAAACATTACAAAATGTGGTATGATATAATTAAAAGAAATATTAACAGAGCTTGGAGGTCTTACCGCAGTGAAGCTTTCGGAAAATATCAAAACCCTTGAGGGCATAGGCGAAAAGCGTGCAAAGCTTTACGAAAAGCTGGAAGTGACTACCGTAGGCGACCTGCTGCGCCATTACCCGAGAGACTATATAGATTTTACAACCCCCGTAAAGCCCTCCGAGGCGCCGCTGGACGAGCCGTGTGTTGTGGTGGGGACAGTGGTTAAAAAGCTGCCTGCCGCTCGAATCCGTCAAGGGCTGATACTTTACAAAATAATCTTCGACTGCGGCGGCGATAATCTTACTGTGGTGCTTTACAATAACCGCTTTGCCTATGCGGGCTTTGAGGAGGGAAAGGAATACCGCCTTTACGGGCGTATTACAGGGGATTTTGTTCACCGTTCCATGAACACGCCCGTGGTAATGAGCGGGGAGGAAAAGGCTGCCTTGCGCCCCGTGTACCCTCTTACAGAGGGGCTGACGAACCCTATGGTCATTACCAATATGAAAGCGGCATTATCGGCATTTTCCGCCCAACGGGAACGTAATGAAGAGGATTTTCTTGATGAGCAGCTGCGGCAGGAGTATGATCTTATGGAGGAAAATGCCGCAGTGAGGGCTGTTCATTTCCCCGATTCTGCCCTTGAGGCGGAAAGAGCGGGGCGCAGACTTGGCTTTGACGAACTGCTTATCATGCAGGCTGCCATGCGGCTGGTACGGCTTGAATCGGCGGAAAAAACAGGCTGCTCCATGGAGCGTTTTTCCTTTGACGAATTTTACCGCTCGCTGCCCTTTGAGCCTACGGGAGCACAGCGGCGGGCTGCTGATGATATTGCTGCGGACATGTGCGGCAATGCTCCTATGAACCGCCTTATTCAAGGAGATGTTGGCTCGGGCAAGACCATGGTCGCCGCAGCCGCCTGCTGGTTTGCCTGCAAAAACGGCTGCCAGTCCGCTCTTATGGCGCCCACGGAAATTCTGGCACGTCAGCATTACAGCACCTTAAAGGGATTTTTAGAGCCTATGGGAATTAAAGTTGGTCTGCTCACGGGTTCAATGACTCAAAAGGAAAAGCGGCTTGTCAAGGATTCGTTGGCGGCAGGGGAAATAAACGTTATCACAGGCACTCACGCTCTTATTTCCCAAAGCACGGCATTTGCCCGCTTAGGGCTTGTAATAACCGATGAGCAGCACCGTTTCGGCGTTAATCAGCGCAAACTTTTCGCTATGAAAGGCGAGCGCCCTCACAAGCTTGTAATGTCCGCAACGCCCATTCCGCGAACTCTGGGGCTGATAATGTACGGCGATCTGGATATTTCCATAATAAACGAAATGCCCAAGGGGCGCATTCCCGTGGAGACCCATGCGGTCACGGGAAAGCTTCGTCACCGTGCCCTTGAATTTGTAAAAAAGGAGCTGGACAGCGGCAGGCAGGGTTATATCGTTTGTCCCAAGATCGAGGATAACGGAAATGACGACAGCGAGATACAGTCCGCTGTGGAATATATGGAAAAAATAATCGCAGGAGAGCTGGCGGGCTATTCGGTGGGGCTGCTTCACGGCAAAATGCCCTCGGAGGAAAAGGACAGGGTAATGACCGAATTCAAGGAAGGGCGGCTGCAGCTGCTGGTGTCCACTACCGTTATCGAGGTAGGTATGGACGTGCCCAACGCCACTGTGATAATGATAGAAAGCGCCGACCGCTTCGGGCTTTCTCAGCTTCATCAGCTGAGGGGGCGGG
>CAMWIR010000219.1 GCA_947174365.1 uncultured Ruminococcus sp.
GGATATGTACAGTGCGATGGGTGGGGTGAGCGGCATTGTCAAATCACAAAAAAAGATAAGGGGAGAAAATACTATGGTTGATTTTAGTATAAATCAAATGCAGGAAATGCAAAGAAAGCTTCAGGATAAATACAAAGACAAATGGGAGCCTATTTGCCCCGAAACGGGAAAAAACAAGCTGCTTTGGATGATCGGTGAAATAGGCGAGGTAATTGACATTGTGAAAAAGAATGGAGGGGCAAAGGCGGCAGGTGATACCGATCTGAGAAAAGACCTTGTTGAGGAAATGGCCGATGTTCTTATGTATTACAATGATGTAATGTTATGCTACGGCATAAATGCAGATGAATTAAAACAGGTATACACCGAAAAGTTTCAAAGAAATATGAAACGGTGGTGAGATAAATATGAATGTTTTGCTTACTTCTTGCGGGTTGGAAACGGCGGAGATAGAAAGGGTGTTTAAGGAGATGTTGACGAAATCACCCGAGGAGATCAAAGCTTTGTTTATTACAACGGCGGCGGTTTCGGCAGAGGCTGTGGCGGTACTGCCGAAGTGTTTGGCAGATCTGGAAAAATGCGGTATAAGGAATGAAAATATAAGGGTGTATGATCTGCATGACCCTATAGAGGGCGGGCTTTACGGGGTGTATGATGTGGTGTATTTATGCGGAGGGAATCCTGGATATCTGATGAGGAGAATCAATGAGGGAACATTCAGGGGACAGCTTTTGGATTTTATTGAGGCGGGAGGAATTGTAGTTGGAGTAAGTGCGGGGAGTATGATATTTGCGGATGATATGGAGGGGAATTTAAGGCTGCTTTGTTGCAGGCTGGATGTCCATTTCGGTGATGATGAATGCGAAAAGGCGGGTAGTTATGACATAAACAGAAAAGAAAGGATAAAGCTTGGGGATAGACAGGGGATAATTTTTAAAGATGATAAGATGATTATTTTCGGATAAAAAGTGAGGGAAAAATTATGATAAGAGAAATTAATGAGAATGATTTTGACGGTTTAATGGAGCTTTATATGCAGCTGCATGATAATCCTTTTCCCGAAAGAGATGAGAGGGTAGAGGGTGTCTGGAAAAGTATTCTGAATGACGGCAATCATCACATAATTGTGGCGGAGGAGGGGGGCAGGATTGTTTCTTCCTGCGTTTGCGTTATTATTCCGAATTTAACAAGGGGACAGAGGCCGTATGCTTTTATTGAAAATGTTATTACCGATAAAGAGTACCGCAGGAGAGGGCTTGCGGCAGCTTGTCTTGAGTATGCAAGGGAAATTGCGGAGAGGGAAAACTGCTACAAGATGATGTTACTGACCGGGTCAAAGGAAGAGGGAACGTTAAGCTTTTACGAGAAATGCGGCTACAACAAAAACGACAAGACGGCGTTTATCAGGTGGCTGTGAAAAGGGTGAATTTTAATGGCTAAGGTCATGATGATGTGCGGGAAAATATGCAGCGGGAAGAGCACTTATGCGCAGGCTTTAAGGAAAAAGCACAATGGGGTCATACTTTCGGTGGATGAGATCACTCTTGCATTATTTGACAGTGATGTGGGAGATAAGCATGATGAATATGTGGAGAGGGCGGAAAAATATCTTTATGAAAAATCCCTTGAAATTTTAGATTCGGGAGTAGATGTTATTCTTGATTGGGGTTTCTGGACGAGGGTGGAACGGCAGCAGGCGAGAGATTTTTACGGTTCACAGGGGATAGAATATGAATTTTATTTTATTGATATAAGCAATGAAGAATGGCAGAGGAGAATTGAAAAAAGAAACTGTGATATTACGGAAAAAAGGACAAGTGCTTATTATGTTGATGAGGGGCTGGCAGAAAAATTTCGGAGGATATTTGAGAAACCCGGTGTGAATGAACCTAATATGAAAATTGTTTGTTAGTATTAATTTTTTTTGAAGGATATGTTTATGAAAAGGGGGAATTGAGTCGGAATAAGAACAGTATAAAGGCTATTGACAAAGCCCTTGACAGTATGTAGATGCCGGAGGTTTTCGGCGGGACAAAGGTTATAAAATATTACGCTTTTGATTGACATTTTTTCAGATATGATATATAATTATTATAAAATAAATTCCTGTTAGGAGGGACATCAATGAAAAAAATTCTTGTGGTTCAGGGCGGCGGCAGACCAAACGGAAATACGGCTCAGCTTGTAAATTCCTTTGCAAAGGGCGCGGAGGAAAGCGGTCACTCTGTTGAAATTATTTCCCTTGTCAAAAATGAAGTCAAAGGCTGTCTCGGGTGCAATGCCTGCCGGTACGGAAAGCCCTGCGTTCAAAGGGATTCTTTTAACGATATTGTCCCGAAAATAAAGGCTGCGGATTGCATTGTACTTGCTTCTCCGCTTTACTTTTGGACGGTCTCTTCACGGATAAAAGCATTTATCGAAAGATTTTACTGCATAGCGGAAGAGGACGCTTCGCCAATCTTGGGCAGATATGAAAAATACCCGATAAAGGACTGCGCTTTGCTTATGACTTCGGCGGACGATTTTTTCTGGACATTTGAGCAGGCTGTTTCATATTATCGCTTTGCACTTGTTAATTATATTGGCTTCAACGACCTTGGGACAGTTCTTGCAGGCGGCTGCGGAGATACCAACGGCAAGCCTCAAA
>CAMWIR010000220.1 GCA_947174365.1 uncultured Ruminococcus sp.
TTTCACCTCCACCCTTACGGGAAACGGTCAGAATGCCTTTGTAGCGCTCCTTTCCGACGGCAACCCGCTGGTGCTCAGCAACCTACAAAACAACAGCTGTATTACCGTAGACCCCGACGCCGTTATCTGCTGGTTTTCACGAAACGGCTATGGCGACCCCCAGATAAGAACAGACATTTCCTGGAAAAATTTCATAGGTCAGCATTCAGGGGAATCCTATATGTTCGAATGGTCCGGCGGTATACCTGTTTCAGTACTTATCCAGCCCTCTGAGCGCAGAGGTGGAATAAAGGTAGGTATAGACTAATGTTAATCCTCGGTCAGCATTAGTTCGGTTCTATCAACTGTCTTATTTGCACAGCAACATCGAATTGGCATAAAACCGCACTCATCACTCCGAATATCCTAATCAAGCCGATAATTAGCGTTTTTTAATGATAAATGAGGGCTGCATTGAATAATAAAAATGGAGAAATACAATATGAATATTGAAATCAGAAAATATACGGAAAAAGATTTAAAGGAAATGACCGAAATATGGAACGAGGTCGTGGAGGACGGCATGGCCTTTCCGCAGGAGGAATTGCTGACGGATAAAACGTGCAAGGATTTCTTTGACTTGCAGACCTACTGCGGCGTTGCTGTAGATACAGACAGCGGCAGAATAATGGGACTGTATATTCTCCACCCCAACAATGTCGGGCGGTGCGGCCATATCTGTAACGCAAGCTATGCAGTGCGCTCGGAGGCAAGAGGGTTTCACATAGGAGAAAAGCTGGTCAGCCATTGTATCACGCAAGGCAAGGAATGCGGATTCGGAATACTGCAATTCAACGCCGTGGTTGCAAGCAATATCCACGCAAGGCATCTATATGAACGGCTGGGATTTACGCAGCTTGGAACTATCCCCCGCGGATTCAGAATGAAAGACGGACGGTATGAGGATATTTGTCCATATTATCGTGAACTTTAATGGGGTATGTATATGTGGGGCACTGTTCGTGTGGAGTCCATAAAAATAAAAACGATCCCGAAAAATTTTTCGGGGTCGTTTTTATTTTGAACTATATTATTTTTTATTCTAAAATCAAATAGCCGTTTACGCCCTCAATGCCGTCACTAAGGTCGCCAAGGTAATTTACGCCGTTAAAATCAAGGCTTATATTTTCTGTTCTGTCTTTGTCAACGATAAAAACAAGATCGTATGTTATGCTCTCCCCCGGAGTCATTTTTTTCCAGAAAAACTGCCCTGCATCGTCAGTATTATTGGGACAGCTTATCCACACGGCTCCCCCTGTCCTATGCCAATTGCAGCCCTGTGACGGCAATGGACGGTATTCCTCCCCAGAGTAGGTGTAATTGCCGTTTTCAAGAATATTGTAATAGGAAATATCGGCGTCAAGGGGGACATTTTCCGCAGCTTCTTCATAGCACTTTGCAGTAATGTTTACACGCAAAAATACCTGTTCGGCAGCTTCCTCTTCCACCGTAAATCCTGGCGTAAAATCCTCGCCGCTTAGCAGCATTTCACGAATTTCCTTTTTTAAAGTTCCGTCCGAATTTAAATGATCGGTTTCATAAATGTAATGCTCACGGGTATAGCTTTTTAGCGTGCCGTCGGAGTTCAGCCATTCGGAAATATCATAATACGGGTAGAAATTATCCCTATCAAGCCCGGCGCAGCTTTTAAAAAATTCCCACTCATTAACGGTATATCCCATTCTGTCCGTCCTCACTTCATTGCCCGGAGAAATAAATTTATCCCTCGGCAAGCCATTGCGGAGCAGTTTAAGATATGCTTCATATTCGGCAACATCATTTTGAATTTGCTGCCTTTCCTCATTTTCGATTTTGGATTTTTCCTCATCGGTTGGAAAATTTTCCTCTCCCACACGCTTAACAGTCAGATTATCTGCAAATTTTAAAAGAGTATCGGTGTCAATATTATGATCCCCGTAAATTCGGATAACAAACCCCTCCTCGGGAGAAAAAAGCAGAATATCCCTGCCGCAAAGGTATTTATCGGCATTGCGGTAGGTTATAATATCCGCCTCCATACCGCTTAGAATAGATTTTTCAACATTTTCCACCTCAATACGGCTGTTTTTGAATGACTCTAATTCTTCCAGATTATTGGTGTTGTAAACAGGAAAAAGAGTTATTCCGTGACCGTAATTGTCCACAGGGTAATATTTCCCGAAACCGTCCGAAGCAAACCTCTCGGGAATATATCCGGGCGTTACCTCAAATACACCCGGCTGCAATTCATAGTTTATGTCAAAAGAGTAAATCAGACGACCGTTTTCAACGCTTCCATTTCTTGCAAAATATAATCCCACAGCAGCGGCGGAAATGGCGGTAACGGAAATAACAGCGGCTGCAACTGCTGAGACTGCACTTATTTTAAAACTTTTCAGCCTAATCTTCTTTCCCGAATTTATTTGCTCCAAAGCAAATAAAACCGACTCATGAACTTCATTGGGAACATTGCCGTAAATATCAATCTTCTTCATAAAACTCTCCTTTCAATTTTTCCCGTAAAATATTCCTCGCACGAAATAATCTTGTTTTGACCGCTGACAGGGAAATTTTAAGCATTCCGCTTATCTCGTCCACCGAAAAGCCCTCGCAATAAAAA
>CAMWIR010000221.1 GCA_947174365.1 uncultured Ruminococcus sp.
CGTCTCTTTTTTCTGCGCTCGGGTACAGCAGATCGGGATTTTCCCGCACCTCTTGCATTGTTTTGCACCTCCGTTCAAATATAATTTTATTTTAAATTTACCGTATATTTAAAATAAATTTATGCCCAATTTTTACCTGCCAAATCCAACAGATCAAACCGCTCAAAAATCAGATTATCTCCGAAAAAAACACCCGGATTTTATATCTTCCCTTAATGCATTTTTCCCTTATCCGCAAACCGCCAGAGCGCCTCTCTGTCCTTTTTCTCCGCATAATCTATCCCCACCCTCGGCAGCCTTATTATTTTCGGAACATACCCGTCATCCGCCAGACATATCCTCGGATTTCTCAGAATATTTTCCCCGTTGAAGCTTTTGTCCACCTGCAATTTTTTCGTCAGCCTCCCCGGGCCCTCATACCCCTCGCAAGCCCTTATCAAAACTCCCTGCGGCACTTCCTCCTCACCTGTGATAATGTTCATCAGGTAATGTATCCCGTAGCAAATATAAACATAGATCGTTCCGCCCTTTTTGTACAGCATTTCCGTCCTCGCCGTCCGTCCCTTTGAAGCATGACAGGCAGTGTCCTGTGTCCCCAGATAGCACTCTGTTTCCGTTATCCGCAAAACAGTTTCCTCATCACCGTTTTTCCGTATAAGCAGCTTTCCCACCAGCTCGGGCGCAACAATAAGCCCGTCCCTGCGGTAAAAATCCTCACCCGGTATCAGCATTTTTTCACACCCTTTTTCCTCTTGTAATACGCCGCAAAATTAGCCTCAATGATCTTATCCACATCATCGAAATTCAGATTCTTTCCGTATTTTTCATACCATTCCTCGCCCCATTCTTTGCCATGATGTTCGCCCGTCAGTACCCCCTCGTTATCGGTAACATCATCTTCACCGTAGCAATTATCTTTTATTCACTGAACATCAAGGAATTTTTCCCTGAATTTTTCAATATCCTCTAAAAATTTCTCTTCCGTGAAAACATGCTCGGTATTGTCAACTTTATACCTGTAGTATACGGTTATTCCTTTATCCCTCATGTTTTCCCAAAATACCCTTGCCACTGTCAGAATAATTACCGCAAATTCATGAAAATCCATTTCAAAGGTCGAAGGCTCAGACCCCCACCATATAGTCGGGCCGCAAACCATTTTCTCATTCTCTCCCGAAGGGATAGTTATTCCCGCATAATCATGGATCATAGCGCTGCCACCCTTCGCCAAGTATGAGAAAATTTCCGAAAAATCTCGGGAAACATTACGGTTAAAAAAATCAATAACAAATGAATATTCGCTTTTATCATACGGAAAAACATCTTCCAATTTCATTATTTCTCTATCTCCTTTTTTCTTCCTTGCGGACAAAGAAACACCGATCAAAAACCTCTCAAATAAATTTTTCGGCTTTTTGCCAGGGCTTTTCCCATACTCTTTATTGACCCGCCTGCACTCCCTTGCCCACTCATTCATCACCCAAATAAAATCCTCTCGTGAAATACATTCGCTGCGCTCCTCATCCATATCAAACTGCAATGTCACCGTAACATTATCCGGAGTGATCTCAATAGCATATGCATTACCGGCACTCTCGTAATGATCCTCTTTCATTATCTCCTCAAACCGTTCAAAATCATGCCCGAAAATAAGCTCGCTGTCACCACCCAAAAATTCAGACAGCGCCTCGTGTCCGTCATCAAAATCAAAGCAAACAGCCAGAAAATATTTTCCGTCGTCGCCTCCGAAAATCTCCCGTACCTTGTAGCCAAACATTTTTTTGCCTCCTTAAAACCCTACCTCTCACCGTTTTTCCCGCCCTTGTGAACACGGATATTTTTCCGCCTCATAGTGCGGATAAAATCCCTGTGCTTCCACCTGTTCATAAGCCTGTCAAAAACAGGCCTGATGTAATCTCTCCCGAAGAATATCACAAAAACAGCCAGCGCCGCCAGCACCATAAGCCGCCCCGCAAGTCCCCCGAAAATAAGCGTCCACCCCATGTACACAGCGTCCAGAAACGCCAGCCACTTAGCCTTGCAGGGAATAACAAACATCATCATGATAATGTCGTCCGGGTTCATCACAGCGTAAGCGCAGAACAGCGACATAAAGAAGATCGTATTTGAAGCATACCCCGCAATAAATCCGCCGAGCATTGTAAACAGCCACCCCAGCAGCATATAATGAGTAAATCTCCTGCTGCCCATAGCAGCCTCCAGATCCCGCCCTATACCGTAGTAAAACATCAGCGTTATCATTACCCACAAAACGCTGCTGTCAATGGGCATGAGCATGAATGTCACAGCCCGCCATATCTGCCCTGCAAATACATATTCCCGCACAAAAAACATAAGTCCCGAAATTTGAAAGCCGCTGACCATGTCCCCGATAAAAACCACCGCCATAGTAATAACAACATAGGTCATCAGCCCCGGTATATCCACCTTGTTCAGAATCCTTTTCAATTTGTTCCGAAAACTCATATATATCCTTGTATGATATAGTTAGACCTAAATCATACACTCCTTTCGCAAAAAATGTGGTA
>CAMWIR010000222.1 GCA_947174365.1 uncultured Ruminococcus sp.
GAATTTAAGCTTGCCCTCCACCCCACGTCGGTAATATTTCTTACATTTGCCGCCATGCTGCTTATCCCCTCTTATCCGTATTATACCGCATTTTTCTATACGGGGCTGGGAATATTTTTCACCTGCCTTACAGGGCGGGAAAATCACGATATATACTACACCTGCCTGCTTCCCGTAAGCAAAGCCGACGCAGTAAAGGCACGTATCATATACGCCGTTATCTTTCAGCTTATCGGGGTTATCATCTGCATTCCCGTTATTCTTATAAAACTCTCCCTCAATATCCCCGCAAATGCCGCAGGCATGGAGGCAAACGCCGCATTTTTGGGTCTTGCTCTTATTATGCTGGGGATTTTTAACCTCACCTTTTTCACATCATTTTACAAAAACATCCTTAAAATCGGCAAACCTTTTCTGGTTTCGGGAATAGTCACATTTACATATATTTTCGCCGTCGAAGCCATGTGCCATATCGTCCCCTTTTTCCGTAACGTTCTTGATAACACCGACAGAAATTTCCTCCCACAGCGGATAACTGTCCTGGTCATAGGCATTATCTGTTATATCCAGCTCACCCTTGCCGCCTGTAAAATATCCGTAAAAAATTTCATAAAGCAGGACTTGTAATTGACATTTCCCCGGAAATATTATAAAATAAAATAAGCAATATTTTCCCTCACAAAATAAAAATGTGCAGGGAATTTTTTTTGATATTCATGAGACATAACAAACGAATGCAAACTTCTTGCCTCTTGCCTCTGAAATTTCTTGCTTCTAGCAGTGACAAAATGCCTCTCTGAGTTGTTTTATATACAGGACGTCCAAAAAGGAGGAAACTTTAATGACAGAAAGCGACCTTGAAAAGGCACTCAAACTCCACCGATCCGCTGTCTACAGGCTTGCCATGAGCTATACAGGCAGCTCAGCCGACAGCGAGGATATTACCGAGGAAGCCTTTATAAAGCTGTATCTGCGGCACAAGCTGCCCGAGGACGACTCGCAGACAATGGCGTGGCTTATCCGTGTAACGGCAAACCTTTGCAAAAATCATCTTAAATCCCCCCGGAATAAAAACAGAGCGGAAATGCCCGAAAATATCCCAGAGCAAAGCGGCATATCCGAGGAAGAGCGGCAGGAGCTTAAATCCGCTCTGGAAAGCCTTAAACCCGATTATCGGGCGGTCATACTGCTCCATTATTACGAGGGATTTTCTTCCCGTGAAATAGCAGGCCTCTTGGGGCTTACGGTAACAGCAGTCACAACCAGACTGCAAAGGGGCAGAGAGGCACTGAAAAAATTTCTCACCGAAAACTAAAATCCGAAAGGCGGTAATTTTATGAGCATTTACAAAAAATATTTTGACGAAATATCACCAAATACAAGCCTTGATACCCAAACAGAAAATATCAGGTCAAAAGCCCGCCGCATAAAGCGCAGGCGCAGGAATGTATGGGCAGCAGGGATAACGGCAGCGGCATTTATGATGTGTACCGTCACAGCCGCAGCAACAGACAGAAATATCCTTGAAATGGCTGCCTCCTGGCTGGGAATAGGCACGGAGAAAGCCGAAACAGCCATGGCACAGATACGCACCGTTGAAATGTACAATGAATTTAACGGACTGGAGGTTCGCCCCCAAACGGTATATTCCGACGGCAGTGTAAATATATTTTTTATTGATCTTATCAGAACCGACGGAGGTATCTTCGACCGCACCGAATTTAACGTTACAATGACCGACGGAACTCCCGCCATTGACCCCGAAACAGGTTTGCAGCAAACCGACAGACACCGTACACGTTTTGGACACATAAGCGCAACTTCTCATTATGACATTATGGAAAACGGTGAAAACATCGGTGAATCTGCCTTTCAGATTGTTCCGTCAAGTATCTATGTAATGGATGACGACGACCCGTCGGATAATATGATAACCGTGGCAGTTTATGCGGAAAAGGAAAAAGGTCTGCTTGAAAGCGGCGAGGCTACTCTTAACCTGCTCCTTGGCAATATTACCACTGAAAAGCATTCACTGAGAAAGGGAGCAGGTGATTCTCTCTGGATAGAATCGGAGATCGTAGATTCCATGCCCGGTACATGGAACGGGAATTTATACTTCACTCCCCGTGAATGCGAAAAGATCACCCTGACGCCGGGCAAAGCTTCCATATTCAAGACATATCCCCAAAACGTGGACGAAAACGGCATTATGCCCATGTATGACACGCCCTTTACCGTTGACGAAATAGTTCTCACAGAAATGACAGTGAGTCTTAAGATACATGGACAGCGTCCCGATGAAATGCGCTTCTTCAATCCCTACAGAGCAAGCGAGATATTCTTCTCCGACGGCAGCAGCATTGTCCTTAATCCCGATTACCGTACACCCTCTATCCTTAAAGGAGGCGAACATCTTCCTGCGCTGAATTCCTCCGACGAGCCGTGGGAATGCAGCCTTTCGATAATGCTTCCCGAAACCATCGACCTTGATGATGTAACGGCGATACGTATGGGCAGCGAAGTTTTTGATGTGAAATAAAT
>CAMWIR010000223.1 GCA_947174365.1 uncultured Ruminococcus sp.
GGCAGCGAGATCGACAGGATAATCCCTATGAATGAGCTTGCGTCAGAGGCACGGGATAAGGCCGGAGCAAGGAAAGCTCCTGTTATATGTGCGGGGGAGGGCTGTGAGGATATTGTGCGTGCGGTAAATTTGCTTCACGAGGGACAGGGAGGCGAGTCAGAGTTCGGTGTGTTTGCTGCTCCCGAAAATATGCGCAGACCAAGCCCGTTTGGAATTTGCAGGATCGCCGAAAGACAGGGGCTTTACGATCCCGAAAGGCTGTCGGCGGAATATATGCAGGTGACTAAGGCTGAAAAGGATTTGCAGGAGGCTCAGAAGTAGAGACAGGGTTTTAAGCGGACGTTGGTTAAAGGAGGTGCTATGTTTATGGACAAGAAATATCGGTTGATTTGGGGTGTCTGTCTTATCCTTATAGGAATAGGGACAGTCATTCTTATGGGGAGTAATATTATCGGGACGGAGCTGCCCGATACGGTAAGGCGGGTCATTGGAGTCGTGGATCTGGTCGGATTGGGTGGATTGGGGTTTACTTCGGTTAAGATATTTAAGGGTGAAAATTAAGGGAAAGTTTCTTGCTTCTTGCCTCTGAAATTCTTGCTTCTGTTTGTGACGCCGATAGCGTCACAAATTTTTTTGAAGATGTGAACTTGACATTTTTATGTAAATGGGGTAAAATTATATAAGCATATACATTCGGTGTAAATGGTGCAAAAATATTTTATAAAATTGCAGTTAACCCGGTGCGGAAATTTATAAATCGAAATTGGATTTTTGGCTGTTTACGGAATGCGGAGCGAGCAAATTAAAGGGTTGTTTTTTTTGCTTCTTGCCTCTGAAATTCTTGCTTCTTGTAGGGGTTGTTAAAATGGATAGATTGGTTTTAGGACTCACGGCTCATGTGGACGCAGGGAAAACTACTCTGGCGGAGGCTTTGCTCCTGGCTTGCGGCGAGGTGCGGACGGCGGGCAGAGTTGACAAGGGCACGGCGTTTCTGGACACGTTTGAGATAGAGAAAAAGCGGGGGATAACCGTTTTCTCAAAGCAGGCGGTGATAAGTCACGGGGGCAGGAAGTACACGCTGCTGGACACTCCGGGTCATGCGGATTTTTCGGCGGAGACGGAGCGGGCTTTAGCGGTAATGGACTTCGGGATAATGGTCATAAGCGGGGCAGAGGGGGTGCAGAGCCACACGGAGACGTTATGGAGGCTTTTTGCAAGGTACAATGTGCCTCTGATAATATTTGTGAACAAGATGGACATTTCCCCTTACAGCCGTGAGGAAATCATGGAGATGATAAAAAGCAGGCTGACGGACAGGGCGGCGGATTTTTCGGCGGGGCGTGAACGGGAAGGCCATGCATGGCAAGAACTGCTTGAGGATATTTCTGCGGCGGACGAGGATATAATGAATGAATATCTGGAAAAGGGAGATGTGAGCGACGGGCTTATTGCGGAAGCGGTTTCAAGGCGGCTTATTTTTCCCTGCTGCTTCGGGGCGGCGCTTAGGCACAAGGGGATAGGCGGGCTGCTGGAGGTTGTGGACAGGTTTGCAAAAGCACCTGTTTACGAAGAAAAATTCGGAGGGATTGTTTATAAGATAACCCGTGACAAGGGGGTAAGGCTAAGTCATTTAAAAGTTACCGGGGGGAGCCTCCGAGTACGTGAGGAAATTTTTACGGGGGAGAAGATAGGGCGTATACGAATGTATTCGGGGGAGAAATTCAGCTGCCCCGAAGAGGTTTTTTCGGGGGATATCTGCGCTGTGGAGGGACTTGGCTCCACATATGCGGGACAATTGCTCGGGGCAGAGACAGAGAAGCAGGGAGGCAATGTGCCTGCTATGCCGGAGGGAGTACTTTATTACAGGGTGATACCTGTAAATACAAATGTACAGGTGGCGTTGGAGCGTTTGCGGATATTGGAGGAGGAAGACCCGGCGTTAAAGATAAGTTGGAAAAGCGATATCAAGGAGATAGGGGTGCGGCTTATGGGGGAGATACAGCCGGAGATATTAAAGACGGTTTACAGGGACAGGTTCGGAGAGGAAATAGAATTCGGCGAGGGGACGGTGGCTTACAAGGAGACTATCGAGGGTGATGTTTACGGAGTTGGGCATTACGAGCCTTTGCGGCATTATGCGGAGGTTCATGTGAAGATAAGCCCCGGGGAGCGGGGGAGCGGGGTGGTATATGAAAGCGCGTGCCCCGAGGATGTTTTGGAGAGGCATTGGCAGAGGCTGATAATTTCGGCAATGGAGGGGAAAGAGCATTTGGGGGCGCTTATGGGTGCGCCTTTGACAGATGTTAAGATAACGCTTATAAAAGGCAAGGCACATTTGAAGCACACTGAGGGGGGAGATTTCAGGCAGGCGGCTCTGAGGGCTGTGCGTATGGCGCTTATGGGTGCGAGCTCCAAGCTGCTGGAGCCATGGTATGAGTTTGTGCTGCGGATTCCGAGAGAATGCGTGGGGAGGGCAATGACCGATCTGGAGAGAATGGGGGC